>JBEKCU010000148.1:0-10957 GCA_050014735.1 Candidatus Acidiferrales bacterium
GAATTTCTCTTGTAATCTCACCCGCCCGGCTTTCCGGCGGCTCATCGCGGCCCAGCCCGGCGCACATGTTCTCAGCTCATCCTAGGCGCGTACGTCCGAGAATCAGGCCGGCCAACCCCACCTGAACAATCGACTGCCTAATGCGCGATCGCCCCTTGCGCAGTAATTCGAGTGTAGACAACCGGGAAAAGCGGTGTCAACCAAGAACCTCGGTATTTTAGGTGCGGATGCCCTGGAGATAAATCGACCGGCCGGAGTTCATGTACACCACGTAAAACATTAGACTTATGCATGCAAGGAAGCAGATGTGAAGGCGATGACCTGCCCCTGCTAGGCCTGCGCCGGGATCACGTCCGTTCCCACGTACGACCGGAGCGCCTCGGGAATTCGTACCGAGCCATCGGCTTGTTGATAATTTTCCACAATGGCAAGCCATGTGCGTCCCACGGCTAGCCCGGACCCGTTAAGAGTGTGCAGAAACTCGCTCTTGCCCCCCTTGGGTCTAAAGCGGATCCCGGAGCGACGCGCCTGAAAGGCCTCGGTATTCGAACAGGAAGAAATCTCCATGAATTCATTGGCCGAGGGCAGCCATACTTCGATGTCATACGTCTTGGACGAAGCGAAGCCCATATCGCCGGTGCACAATTGGATCACGCGATAGTGAAGGCCGAGCTTCTGTAGGATTCGTTCAGCGTCTGCAACCAGCAATTCCAGTTCTTCATAGCTCCGCTCGGGGCGCGTGAATTTGAATAATTCGACTTTCTGAAATTGATGCTGGCGCTTGAGGCCTCGCGTGTCCTTTCCAGCGGCCCCGGCTTCGGAACGGAAGCAGGCCGTCCAGGCGCAGAGCTTCACCGGCAGAATGTCAGCGTCGAGCGTTTCTTCACGATAGAAGCTGGTGAGTTCAACCTCGGCGGTCGGCGTTAGCCACAAATCGGTGCCCTCGAGGTGAAACATGTCGGCGGCGAATTTCGGAAGCTGGCCGACGCCTGTGAGCGCGTTGGTATTGACGATGAAGGGCGGAAGAATTTCCGAATAGCCGTTTGCCGTGTGTGTATCGAGGAAAAAGTTTGCCAGCCCGCGTTCCATTCGCGCGCCAAGGCCGCGGTAGACAGCGAATCGCGCGCCCGTCATCTTCGTGGCGCGCTGGAAATCGAGAATCCCGGCGCTTTCCGCGATCTCCCAGTGAGGCCGCGGGGCGAAATCGAACTTCGGAGGCGCGCCCCAGCGACGGACTTCGATATTGGCCGCGGCATCATGGCCCACCGGCACGGAGCTGTGCGGGCGATTGGGCACGGTGAGCATGAAGTCGGCAAGCTGGGCGTCCAGTACGGTGGTGCGCTCATCGGCAAGTTTAATTTCGTCCGAGACGCGTTTCATCTCCGCGAGCAAAGCGGAGGCGTCTTCGCCGGCCTTTTTACGTCGCGCGATTTCTTCGCCCGCTTTATTTCGCTCGGCTTTCAGCCGCTCGGCTGCCGTAATGCGTTCGCGGCGCTCTTGATCGAGCGCGCGAAACGCGGCGAAATCGATGGTGGCGTGGCGATTGGCCGCCATTTGCTCGAACTCGTTCAGGTGTTCGCGAAAGTATCCCAAGTCATGCATGCGGAAAGCATAACCCAAGAACCGTGAATCTTGACTCGTGATTCGTGCGAAAATACGAGTTGATAGTTAACAGTTAAGAGTTGACTGTTAAGAGTCCTGAAACCTAGGACCTGCCGCCTCTTTAGCGTTTAGCTGCCAGCTCTCGACTATCGACATTTCAACTCGGTTTGCCTGTGCTAGCATTCGATGGAGCTATAAATGCCAGACCGAGTCCATCTGGACGAAGCCTTCACCGGGCCTGCGCGGCGCAGCCCAAACCTTTTTGAATTTATCCGCTACCGAGTGGACGGCCCGGTCGCGCGCCTCACGCTAAATCATCCAGAACACAATTTGCTGAATGAAACCATGCTGCGAGAGCTCGCACAGGGAATCGGGACGATCGCGGAAACCCCCTCGGTGAAATTGATCGTGCTCGACGCAGCTGGAAAGGTATTCTCCGGCGGAGTGGATATTGGCGAATACACCGGGGAGCGCGCGTTCTCCATGATTGATGCCTTCCATGCCGCATGCATCGCGATGGTGGAAGCCACTCAGCCCGTGCTGGTGATTGTGGACGGTCCGGCCATTGGCGGCGGGGCCGAGTTGATCGCCTACGGCGATTTGGTGGTGGCGACGCCGCGCGCGCGATTCGCGTTGCCGGAAATCACGATCGGAGTTTTTCCGCCGCTCGCTTCGACGATGCTTCCCTATATCATCGGCCCAAAACGCGCGCTCGAACTGGTGTTGACCGGCGAAGCGATCACCGCGGAACGGGCGCGCGACCTTGGCCTCGTGAACCGCCTCGTTCCCGAAGCTCAACTCCAGACTGCGGTGAACGAACTCATAGGCAAGATTACGACGCAGTCCGGCGCGGTGCTGGGCATGGCCAAGAAAGCGGTGCTGGGCGGGATGGGATTATCCTTGCGCGATTCCCTGCGTAATTCCATGGACATTTTCCTGAACGAACTCTACCGCCTCGAGGATTCCCAGGAAGGTCTCCGCGCACTGCTTGAAAAACGCAAGCCTCAGTGGAAGAATAAGTAAGCAGGGCAGCCCTGGACGCCTCCCCCGCCGCGCAAAAGGCTCGTATGGACGACCCACTGAACATCCCGGAAGAATTACCGTTCGAGCATGCGCAGCCGTCTGAGGGTGCGGAAGGCACGGCGGGCGTGGATGCTCAGGATCTGGGCTCCATCGGCCAACAATTTACTGGATCTGGTGCGGAGCCGGTTGGGAAACCGGTTGCGGAAGGCGCGCCCACCGTGGAAACTGCCTCGGCTGCAATTCTCGTGGCATCTCCTCGCGGCAATGGTCGTGACGATGCGGAGTTTCGGAGACGCAAGTTTCGGCATAACCTTTTCCTCCTGCTTTCTCTCTCTCTGGGCGCGTTTGTCCTTACCACCTGGATTTTCGTTCGGCTCGATTCGCCATTCGGGATATTTTCCACAGGACCTCAGGAAATCGTTCGGGCTCAGCTTCGCGCTCTGGACCGGGGACAGCTTCGGCCCGCGTACGACATGTTTTCAGCGCGATACCGCGGGCAGGTTTCCTATGACGACTGGCACAAATTGATCGTCACCCACTGGCGAATGTTCCATGCGGAAGTTCTGCGTTCCGGAACGCTGGCGCAAGACGGCCCGGGCGTGTCTCTCGAGATTTACCTTCACGGCGCGGATGACAAGGATTACCGGGCGCGCTTCACTCTGGTTCGCGCTGGAGGCCGCTGGTGGATCGACGATGTTCACTGGACGGAAGAAGACGGCGAACGAGATCTCGTTCGATCTTAATCTTGCCGGCTGGTGGCGCCACCAGAATTCCCAGGGAATCGTGTCGCCGCGACATGCTTCAAATTGGGGCAGCACTCCTAATTTGGTAGTGTCCTAATCTAGAGAAATGCGTTCGAAGAAATGTGAGGCGGCGACTTCGGAGTCGAACCCTGGGTTCGCCAGCCGACACCCGAACTCAAATCTAAATTAGAACACTGCCCGCAATTTACGATCCTAGCTCGCAACCTCTGAGTCTGTTAAAATAACAGTCGATGGGCTGTATCCCGATGTCAGGGAGCGGCACCGGAGGCAGTTATGAGCGTTGTCCCTTCTTTCGGCAACGGTAAGGTTACCGTGCCGGGCATCCTTGACCGTAAGTCGGCAGTTCCTACACAGAATTCTTCACCTGCAAAAATTACCTGTCTTACTGCGTATGATTATCCGACCGCGCGTCTGCTGGACGAGGCGGGCGTGGATGTCCTCCTCGTGGGCGATTCGCTGGGCATGGTCGTGTTGGGTTACGAGAACACTTTGCCCGTCACGCTCGATGAGATGTTGCACCACACTCGAGCGGTGCGGCGCGGGACGAGGCGGGCGTTGTTGGTGGCGGACATGCCCTACGGCAGTTATCACGACGAGCCGACGGAAGCTGTGCGCCATGCGATTCGATTCGTGAAGGAAGCGGGCGCGGAAGCCGTCAAGATCGAAGGCGGCGAGAGGCGCATGGACCTGATCGCGCGTCTGGTGGAAGCGGAAATTCCGGTGATGGGCCACATCGGCCTGATGCCGCAATCCGTGAACGCGATTGGAGGATTCCGCGTGCAAGGGAAGACGGAAGAAGCGGGCGAACGGCTTCTGCGCGATGCCCGGGCGGTGGAGGCCGCTGGTGCGTTCTCCATTGTGCTCGAATCGATTCCTCGAGAACTTGCGGCGCAAATCACGGCGGAGCTGAGAATTCCCACGATCGGCATCGGCGCCGGGCCGGATTGCGACGGCCAGATCCTGGTGATTCACGATCTGCTGGGCATGAGTTTTGGCCACAAACCGAAGTTCGCGCGGCGGTACGCCGAGGTCGGCGAGATTATTTCCCGCGCTGCGGCGGAATATTGCCGCGACGTTCAACACGGAACTTTTCCTTCCGACGACGAGTCCTATCACTTGAGCGCCGAGCAGCGCGCTTCGTCGTCCGGAAGCCGCCGTTAGGGCTTCGGGCGACTGTGATGAAATTTGTGGCGGCTGGTTCGTGGACCGGAATTTCAGTTCCGCTTGATGGATTTCGGAACAATCCCTGCGTTGTCATTCCGAGCGAAGTGAGGAATCTCTCTTCGCTTTAAACCCAAGAGAGATTCCTCACTCGCCGGGGCGGGTTCGGAATGACACTTTGCTGGTTTTGAGTTTTTCCTCAAACTGTAAAGCCGCAATCGACGAGGACTGCAAAAGAGTCACAACGGCGACACAAGAATCTTAGAGACCACCCCAGAATCGGAAGATAAAATTTGGCTCGGAGGATTTTCATGGTGACGCCTGAAATGATTCGCTTCTTGTATCAATACAACCAGTGGGCAGACCGCCGGACACTCGATGCCTGCATCCCCCTCACCAACGAACAATTCACACGCAATCTCGGGTCGAGTTTCGGCTCCGTACGCGATACTCTCGTCCATATTTACGGTGCGGACTGGGTTTGGAATGAGCGTTTCATGGGCCGTTCGCCGTCGGGACTTGCCGGACCGTCCGCTTATCCGGATTTGGAGTCGGTCCGGGAAAAGCTGGAGGAAATTGGCTGTTACTATGTCGAATTCGTTTCCAAACTCACCGGGCAAGACTTGGAACGCGTGATTCGCTATAAAAACATCGCGGGTGAAGAGCTTTCAAACCCATTGTGGCAAAGCTTGCATCAAGTCTCGAACCATGCCACCTACCATCGCGGGCAGGTGGCGACTCTCTTGCGGCAGCTCGGCGTGAAACCGCTATCGACCGATCTAATCATGTTCTACAGGGAAAAAGCCGCTCGAGCGATTGCCTGAGGCGCGGCTTCCTCACACAATTTGGAAACAATACACACGGTCGAATGGATGAAGCAGGCTGCCCGTCAGGCGCGCGCGGATGGGAGCCCATCTGGCTTCGTCCCGACAATGGGCGCGTTGCACGAAGGCCACATGTCGCTGGTTCGCGCGGCCATGGCGGAGTGCCGGCCCGTGATCGCGTCCATCTTTGTAAATCCCTCGCAGTTCGGCCCCAGTGAGGATTTCCAAAAATATCCGCGCACGCTGGCGGAGGATAGCAAGAAACTGGAAGGCGCTGACGTCGATTTTCTGTTTGCCCCGGCCCCGGAGGAAATCTATCCGCGTGGATTCCGCACTTGGGTGAACGTGGAAGGTCTGTCGGAACGGCTTGAGGGCCGCGCGCGGCCTGGACATTTTCGCGGCGTGACGACAGTCGTGCTGAAACTTCTTGAAATTGTTCAGCCACGAAAAGCATTTTTCGGGCGGAAGGACGCGCAGCAGGCGCGTCTGATCGGACAAATGGCTCGCGATTTACATCTCGATTCCGAGATCGTGGTTTGTCCGATTGTGCGCGAGCCCGATGGACTGGCGATGTCTTCGCGCAACGCCTACCTGCATCCCGAAGAGCGGCATGCCGCCACGGTGCTCTATCGCGCGCTTGACGGCGCACGCCAGTCGATTGCGCGAGGCGAACGAGATGCACTGCGCCTCGTCGCCGCCATGCGCGAAGTTCTCAGGTCCGAGCCGCTTGCCGAGCCGGATTACGTGGAACTGGCCGATGCGGAAAATCTCGAACCCATGACACGGCTGCGTGGAGTCTGCTTTGCGTTGCTTGCAGTGCGAATCGGGGCAACGCGGCTGATCGACAATCTCCTGATTGAAGAACACGATGGTGAATTCACCGCAACACTTTGATGGGCGGGAGATTTTGACTTTAGTGGAACAGGCTTCAGCCTGTTTGGTTTTGATTTTTGGCACGCTGGCGGAAGTCAAAAGAAAACAGGCTGAAGCCTGTTCCACTGAAATTCAATATCTCTTGTGCGGTCGAATCTACTGAAAAGTTTTCAACGCCTCGACAACTTCGGCGGCATGCCCCTTGGATTTGGCCGTTGGCCAAATCTTTTCCACTTTCCCATCGGGACCGATGAGCACGGTACTGCGCACAATCCCTAGATACGATTTCCCGAGGAAACTTTTCATGCGCCGGGCGCCATACGCTTCGATCACGTCGAAATCCGGATCGCTTAACAGCGGAAAATTCAGCTTCTGCTTGACCTTGAATCTGGCCAGCGCTTCGACCGTATCGGCGCTGCAGCCGAGAACGATGGCGTTCAACTTGTCGAATTCGTCCTTCACTTCTCGAAACTCGACGGCTTCGGTGGTGCACCCCGGCGTGCTGGCCTTGGGGTAAAAATAGAGCGCGACATGTTTGCCACGCAGGTCGGCCAGCGAAACCTCGTGGCCCTCGTCCGAAAGAAGTCGAAATGACGGCGCGATGTCGCCTTCATTCAGCATGAAAATCTCCCCCCTCCCCGTGCGTTGTCAATCCGAGCGAAGCGAAAAATGTGTCTTTCTTTCATTTCTAACAAGGAGAGATTCCTCGCTTCGCTCGGCAGTCACAACGTTTATTTTCGCGAGCTGCTTACTGCTGGCAGTTACGTGGCGCGCCGTTAAGAAGATTCGTGCCCTCTGCCTTCAAGCCAGCAATCGCTTCAGCGTATCGTTCACGGTCTGCGGATTGGCCTGGCCGCGCGAAGCGCGCATCACCTGGCCCACAAAAAATTTGAACACGCCCTCGTTGCCCGCGCGATATTTTGCCAGATTGTCGGGATTTTTCTCGATCACTTCCCGGCACCAGCGTTCGATCTCACCCGTGTCGCTGACCTGGCTGAAACCTTCGGCGGCGATAATTTCTCCCGCGGGCTTGCCCGTCTCGAACATCCGCGCGAACACTTTCTTGCCGGTGGCCGCGTTGATTTCCCCGCTTTCGACTTTTGCAATGAGTGACGCAAGTTCCCGTGGCGGTACGGGGCTCTCGGTAATCTCTTTTCCCGCTTCCTTTAACTGGCGCAGTAATTCGACCTGAATCCAATTCGCCGCGGGCTTCGCCGGAGCGCCAGCCGCAGCCACAGCCTCGAAATAGTCCGCCAGGGCGCTGGTGCTGGAAAGCACTTCGGCGTCGTACGGAGTGATTCCGAAATCGCGCACGAAGCGTTTGCGTTTGGCATCGGGCAGTTCGGGCAGCGACGCTGCGATTTCATCGCGCCACGCAGCGCTCACCCGCAGGGGGAAAAGGTCCGGCTCCGGAAAATAGCGGTAGTCGTGCGCAAATTCCTTCGAGCGCATCGCCTCGGTGCGTCCCTCGGCCACGTTCCACAGCCGCGTTTCCTGCACGATCCTGCCGCCGGATTCGAGCACCGAGATTTGGCGCTCGATCTCGTATTCGAGCGCGCGCTGCAAGTAGCGAAATGAATTGAGATTTTTCACTTCCGCTTTCGTGCCGAATTTTTCCGCGCCGCGCCGCCGCACGCTGATATTCGCGTCGCACCGGAGCGAACCTTCCTCCATGTTGCAGTCGCTCACCTCGGTAAAGAGCATCACCTGCTTGAGCGCCGTCAGATAGGCGTGAGCCTCGGTCGGCGTGCGCAGGTCGGGCTCGGAGACAATTTCAGCCAGCGGCGTGCCGCCGCGGTTGTAGTCCACATAACTTTTTTCGGCGGAGTCCGGAAATCCTTCGTGGAGATTTTTCGCGGCGTCATCCTCGAGATGCAAACGGGTGATGCCGATGCGTTTGGTCTGGCCGTCGTGCTCGATTTCCAGCCAGCCTGCCGTTGCCAGCGGCAATTCGTACATCGAAATCTGATAGCCCTTGGGCAAGTCCGGATAGAAATAATTTTTCCGCGCGAAACGCGAGCTTTCCTGCACCTTCAAATTCAGCGCCAGCGCGGCGCGAATGCCCAGTTCAACCGCGCGCTTGTTCAGCACCGGCAGCGCACCCGGCAAGCCAAGACACACCGGGCAAGTATTCGAGTTGGGCGGATCGCCGAACTTGGTCGAGCACGCGCAGAAAGCCTTCGTCGCGGTCTTCAGTTGCACGTGAACTTCGAGTCCAATGACCGGTTCGTACCCGGCCGTCGTTTCCGGCGAGAAGCTCGTCGCATTGTCCGGTGTCAGCTTTGCCATACGGGGTAGGTAGTATACCACCCGAGACGCCCGCTGGGACGGTGCTGGGGATTCAAAGGACGCGCCGGTTGGGTATCGATTGTTATGGAGTTACGCCAGTGGTTTTTTTGCGTTTCCGGTCACGACACATTTCTGAATTGCTGTCGCGACATTTTACATTGTTCCGTGTTGAACTAAATGTGAAGTAATCTGGCTTGGGCAAACCGGCCGCCCAGGACGAGATGTGGCTTGAATTGTTGGGGAACGCTGCACCAATCAAGCGAGCCCACGGAGGGGCTGCCATGCGAATGCTCATGAAATTTCGATATATTCTTTTGCTGTCGTTTCTGTTCCTCATTCCCTCGGTTTCATTCGCGGAGTTTTCAGTCCAGATCCAGATTGCACCGCCTGCGTTGCCGGTGTATACGCAACCGCCTTGCCCCACGGAAGGATATCTTTGGACGCCGGGCTACTGGGCTTACGGCCCTGACGGCTACTTCTGGGTCCCGGGCGTGTGGGTTGCGCCACCTCGGGTCGGTTTGCTTTGGACTCCCGGTTACTGGGGATTTGCAGGCGGAGTTTATGGATGGCACGCGGGATACTGGGGACCGCATATCGGCTTCTACGGAGGCATTAACTACGGCTTTGGGTATGGCGGTGTCGGTTTCGTAGGCGGGCGCTGGGCCGGAGGAGTGTTCCAGTACAACAGTGCTGTTGTAAACGTGAACACGACCGTCGTCCGCAATGTCTACGTCGACCGCACCGTCATCAACAATACCACGGTTGTGAACAACCGCCCCGCCTTCAATGGGCAGGGTGGAGTAGCAGCTCGCCCAACACCGGCGGAAGCGGCGGTGGAACACGAAAATCATATCCCGGCAACGTCCAATCAAATTTCGCACGAGCAAGCCGCCGGACATGACCGCAATCAACTGGCGAAAGTCAATAATGGACGTCCCGGCACTGCCGCAATGGACTCGGTCAACGGACGTAGGTTCAACCAGCAAGGGCGAATCGCCAACGGCGTCGCTTCAGGGCAACTGACTCCCGGCGAGACCAAGAACCTCGAGGGGCGCGAAGCCCACTTGAATGGCGAGATTCACAATGACCGCGCGGCAAACGGCGGTACGCTCACGCCGCAGGAACGCCAGCAAGTCAACCGGCAGCAGAACAACCTGAGCAAGTCGATCTACGACGACAAGCACAACGCCGCGACCGATAAATACGGGAACAACGAAGTCGGAGCGCGCCGCGATATGCAACAACAGCGAATCGCGAATGGTATACGCAGCGGCCAAATGTCTCCTTCGGAAGCCGCGAAGGTCGAAGGCCACGAACAGAATATCAATCACCAGATCGCGGCCGACCGCCAGGCGAACGGCGGGAAGTTGACACCCCAGGAAAAAAAGAACATCAACCAAAAGCAAAATAACGCCAGCAAACAGATCCACAACGAAAAGCATAACGCGAAAACCGCGCCTAAATAGCCGCGGGGTATGATTTGGATTCTAAGCTGCGCGGCCTGCATTCCCCGGCCGCGCAGCTTTAATTCTGAGAAGCGGTTTCGGACTTTTCACTCCAACAACAGATCGCAAAAGCAGAATCCATCGCGCATGACTTTTTCTCCGGCAAGGAACCGTATCGGCGTTTCAAAGATGGGACCGTCAAAAACGAAAGTGTGGAATTCGCCGTTCTCGCCACAAGGGTCCACATTCGGCGGTAAATCGGCGAAGAAGGAAGCGTCCAGCAAGCGCCCCGCAAAGGACGCGTCGAGAACGCGAGGATCGACGCAAACGGCGATCGCGCGGAACCCGAGGCGCAAAAAATTCTGCGCGAGTTCGCGCGTGTCGCGCTTCCAGATGGGGAACAGCGCGCTCATTCCAACCTGCGTAAGATTTTGTTCCCGGTAAACGCGCAGGTCTTCCAGAAAAATGTCGCCAAACGCAACATGGCGCATGCCTTGCGCGAATTGCTCCAGGAGCGCTTCTTTCATTCGCGCTTCATAGGTCGCGTTGACGCACTGCGGCGGGATCAGAACCTGGTAAAGAGGCAGGCCGATCGATTCGGCCTGCTTCTCGAGTAACACACGCCGCACACCATGCATGCTGATGCGGTCGTAGTTTTCCGTAATGGTCGTCAGCAGCGCGGTGACACGATATTCGTGCGCCGCCGACCGCAACGCATGCAACGCCATCGCGCTGTCTTTTCCGCCGCTCCAGCAAAATAGAACGTCCTTTGGCATAACAACCTCCAGAGTCTGCGTGAGAACTATAAGATTCGACCGTCAGCGGCTGAAGCCGCAGCGATATCGCAGGGCCTTATGTCCTGGCTAAAGCCACGACCCACAAAGATCCAGAAGTTCCCACGCTGGCTCTCCAAGGTGGATTCAGCAGCGCAGGCTTCAGCGCCTGTGTGGCAACTTCGGAATTTTTGTGGGTCGTG
>JBEKCU010000149.1:0-10896 GCA_050014735.1 Candidatus Acidiferrales bacterium
AATCCCCCGTGCGACACACTCGCGTTTATAGGGCCGATGCGCAAAGGCCCGGGCAGCGCCGTCGAGGCAAGCGTCCCGCCGGCGCTGACGACGGATCCCTGTTGAAGCTGAAGCGGCCATCCGCCGAGTGTTGCGTTCACGCCTAACAGGCCTTCCGCCCGAAGATCCTCCGCAACGCCAGGAAGAAGAGCTCGATACCACGACAGAATATCTGCAAGACTAAGGCTCGAAGTCTCGATGCGAAGTTGAGGATAAAAACCGTGCGCCCATTCGAGATCACCTGTTCCATGAAGGAGCGACTGCGGCATTTCAACGATCAGCTTCTCAATATGCGCCCGCGGTTCACCGAGCCGCCAGACGCCCACCAGCGTAAGATTGGCGGCAGGATCGGTACTATGCTGCGCAAGCCGCCACCCGTGAATTCCCGTTAGCCGAGTCACGCCGGAAATCGACCATTGCGCGCCGCCGGTTTCTGGCGCGCCAATCGTCGCGGATTCCGGCGGAGCGACTCGCGCCGTGATGTCCACATCGAACGACCCGCGCATGCCGTAATCTTGCTCATGCACAAGCCGCAAGGCGTCGGCCAGGGAAGCCGCGCGCCAGGTCAAATTGAGATCGGCGGGTTGGAGACGCGCGGAAGTTCCCGCGATCGTGCCACGCAGTCGAACCGTGCCGATGTCTTGCAATTCGACGCCGGCGCGCATGGGCCGGGCTTCGATGTCAAGCTGCCACCGGCCAGCGCTAACCTGCTCGACCTGGCCAGACACATCGAGCAACGCGAAAGGACTTTTTTCGTCGAGCCGTTTGAAATTAATCCGTCCACCGTCAACATCGATACGGTAAAGGCGGGCTGCGCTGGGGCTGGCGAGCGGACCCACAAATCCTGGACGCGATACGGCAGACGGAGCCGGCGGTAACCAGCGCTCGATGTTCCAATGACCCTCGTCGTCCCGCGCTAAATTCAGACTCGGGCGCAAAAGAGACAGAGAACCGAACTCAAAACGCCCGAAAAGTAACGCCCGCCAGCGCAAGCCCGCCGTCAGGGTTTCCGCGCGCAGGAAATATTCATTGCCGAAGTGCGGGTCCTCACCGACGGTGATCGAATGGGCCTCAATCCGAGCGCCGTCGAGAAGGCTGAAACCGAATTGGACGACTTCGACCGGCCGTCCGAAGGTGGCAGCCAAGCGAGCGATCAGGTAGCGCCGAACGGCGCTGGTTCGCAACGCGCGGGAGAAGCCGACGCTTGCAACGAATACCAGCACCACCAGGATCAGAATCCGGCGCAGCCATTTTTGTTTGCGCATCTTGAGACTACAAATTGTTGCAAATGGCGGGAAAGAAGAAAAGCGCGGCGTCAGTGAACTTCATGCAGCATCCGCGACCAGCGGGTCCGGGACGGCAAGTGGAGCAGTGTATCGATGATATTCAGCGCCCATCCATTCGAGTTTTGATCCGCGTCTTCATCATGTGCACTTTGCACTGACCAGTAGATGACAACCGGCCGCCCCATGATTGCGTCGCGATCCACAAATCCCCAGAAGCGGCTGTCCCAACTATGGTCGCGATTATCGCCCATGGCGAAGTACTTGCCCGCAGGGACTTCGACCTCTCCATCCTTGACGTATTGAAAAATCTGATCGGCCCATTCGGGCTGCATGTTGGCCTGCAAGTATTGCGGACTGCGAGGCGGAAAGTTATCTCCAAAAGGGTCGTACGGCGCGGTAGGGTCGCGAACGATATAGGGCTCGCTGATTCGCTTCCCATTCACGTACACGAACTGGTCCACGATTTTTAAGCGGTCCCCGGGAACGCCGATGACGCGTTTCACATAGTGCGGATGATCCTGAAATGGAAATTTGAAAACGATGATGTCGCCGCGACGGATTTCACGATAGGGGAGAACACCGTCGTACCAGTGGCCCCTGCCGCCAAAAATAAATTTGTTAACCAGAAGGTGGTCGCCCACCAGCAGCGTCGGCTCCATGGATTGTGACGGGATCTTGAACGCTTGCACGACAAACGTCGTTCCGAACAGCGCCAGAATCACCGTGACGAGAAGAGATTCAATATATTCGCGCAGGGTTGCCGGATGCGCTTCCGCATGGTGTGCAGCGGCATCGCGGGCCTCCACTGCTCGGGCTGTTTCTGACATCGCTTTGGTCCCTCAAATTCCGTCAGCGCCTAACATGTTCAATGCGGCTACGGCTGCCAACTGCTCGGCTTCTTTCTTAGTCCTACCCATACCCACGGCCGTGATATTGCCCGAGATTCGGACCTCGACGCGGAACATTTTCTGGTGGTCGGGCCCCGTCTCCTCAACGATATGGTAGCTCCCCGGCGCTATGCCGCGCGACTGCAACAACTCTTGCAGCGCGGACTTGTGATCGGTGCGGCCTAACCGCTCCGCCTCCACGGTCATTGCGCCTTCAACCAGCGATCTGTTCACGAATCCTCGCGCGGCTTCGAGGCCAGAGTCGAGGTATATCGCCGCGATCACAGCTTCATAGGCGTCAGCAAGGAGCGCCGGCTTGGACCGCCCACCGGTTTTTTCTTCTCCTCTGCCCAGACGCAGATGTTGACCCAGCCCGAGGCGTTGCGCAGCCAGCGAAAGAGCGGCCGCATTGACCAGCCGGGCTCGGCTCTTTGAGAGCTTGCCTTCCCCCCAGTCGGGAAATACTCGCACCAGTTGTTCGCTTACCACCAACTCGAGGACAGCGTCTCCAAGGAACTCCAGCTTCTCGTTGTCCTCGACCGGATCGTCCGACTCGCGTTCCGGAATGCGCGAACTGTGCGTTAGAGCCCTAAAAAGCAAACTAGGATCGCGGAACCGATGCCCGAGAACTGACTCCAACTCCGCGATCTCTCCGGCAGCCATGGCCCGCCGCCGTTTACCTTCCCAACTTTGTAGTGGCGTCTTTCTTCGCGGTCTCCTCGCCAGACTTGCATTGCGCCGTCAGCGGACCCGTTGTTGCGCACTTACCGAAAGCCGCGGCGGCGTCATTGTAATAGCTGGCCTTGGAGTCGGCGTTGCCAAGCAAGAAGTAATCGACCGGATCGGGGTTGGAAGACAACTGCACCGCGAGCATCAACTCGGTGCGCGCGTCTTCAAACTTCTGGTGATTGATGTCGATCAGCCCCAACCCGCTATGGGCCATGGCAAGTTTGTCGTTCTTGGTCTTTTCGAACGTGGCATCGTCCAGGTCGGGGGGCTTTGGAATGTTTGGAATCAGCTCGACCGCGTGATGGCCGTACTCTTCCGCCTTCTGCATTTTCTGCGCGGCATCGGGAGTGTTTCCCCGAACCCGGCGAGGGATAGCCATCGCCAGCAATGACAATACGTCAACGTTGTCCGGATTGATTTCGAGGGCTTTCTGGCCTGCGTCGAACATCTTGTCTTCCTGCCCCACAGCCGAATATGCGTTACACAGCGACCCATAGACCTGGCCCAAATAGGTGCTCATTGGGAATTTCGCTATGAAATCTTCGCCGAGCTGAATTTGAGTTTCAGGGGGGCCGGTGCGTGCGTTGAAAAATATCTTGTAGGCATCCTCGTCCGGCTTGGTCGGGGCGGCCGCCTGCTTTCCTTTTTGTGCCTTTTGCGCACTGGCAACGCCCGTTGGCAAAATTGCGATGGTGAAAACAAGCATTGCCAACGGCCACTTGAAAAACTTTGCCTTCATGAGATCAATCTCCTCCGCTGAAATAATTCTCGGAGAACGGATCGGATGCTCCGAGTCAGTTCCCTGGTGCTCTCTGTCCCTGTTTCAACCTTTAAGCAAACCACTCAAGAATTGCCGTCGGACTTTTTATCACGTGACGGGGTCTGATAGCCAGCATCAACTCCGCGTTGTGCCGCTGCTCGCGCCGATTCGGGCACCCCCGCAACGGCGAGAGCGGCGCGGTACTCGGAAATCGCTAGATCCCTATGGCCTTCGACATCGTACATTCTTCCAAGATAGATATGGGACCAGGAAAGATTGGAAGGGTCGGGCTGTGCACCGGCATCCGAGGAGGAGTTTGGCGCGGCCGCGATCACCTTCGCAAAAAGCTCCCGGGCGCGATCGGGTTGGCCCATCAGCGCCGAGGCCACGGCAAGGCCGTATGTAGCGCGCAAATCATCAGGATTGGAAGCGAGAACGCGTTCAAATGCCGTTGCAGCCGCGGCGCCATTGCGTGCGGAAATCTGGCGCTGCCCTTCGGCCAGCGATTCGTTTACCGGATCGAGAGTCGTTGCAGGTTTCGAGACTAGCGCAGCTCCGTGTTCGCCAGCGCTTTCTCCAGCCGGCGAAGCATCGGCAAAGGTCACGCCACGCAATCGCCGCTGTTCCGCAACGACATCGATTCCCTTGATCAAGTCTGGCAGATAGTATCCCATTGCGGGTTCCGACTTTTCGAATCCGGCCAGACCGGCATAAATCGGCCGAACCAGAACGAAGCCGCTGCTCTCCGCCTGGTCAATCGCCGATGCTAAATCTCCTGGCGAAAGACGGCGCAGCCGGAACTCGACGGCGCGTACCAGACATTCGTCAAAAAACGCGGGAAAATCGTCATGCATTTCCGCCGGAAGCAGAGGAGCCCGCGCGGCATACTCAAGCACGGGAGACAGCCGGGACGCGTTGACGCGGTATCGGATAGCAATCGGATCGAGAAGGAAATGCAGGAAGGCGTGCCGAATATCGTCCGTTGGCAGATCTTTATTGGGGCTTACCACGAGCTCATAGTGGTCGCCATAGTTACGAAAATTCGTCTTGTTGCCGGCGAGCAACTCAACATAGATGGAAAATGTCCTTCCGGTACTGGGCCTGATAATTTCGCGAAGATAATTTGAAACCTCAAAAATCAGGTCGGCGACGGGTGCGCGATAGGCCTCGACAGCCCGCTCATATTCCGGTTGGTAGAATTGCCAAACCTGATCGAGTTTTGCTTCTGTGTAAAAGTTGGTAAGGATTGTGTTGAAGCCTTCCAGAGAGAGCGCCTCCGGCGGCAAATCTTCACGGCGCAGCTCAAATTGAAATTTCGGAGGAGGCCCCACGGCCAGGGCGAACGACACGAAACGGGAAAACGTGGCCCCCGAATCCGCGAAAGCATGCTCGTTATAGTATTTGCGAAGCGCATCGACCGCCGGCCCTTGTAGAGCAAGCATGCGGTGCCGCAGCTGTGTTCGCCCAGGCGATTCATTCGATGTATCCATTCCAGAGTTAAATCCGGCGGCGTCTAGAGCACAAAGCACAGCAAACAGCTGGGGACGCGTATCCACGTCAATCGTCCTGTGCGATTCCTGGGGCGTGGATGGAGCAGGGAGCTTCCCCTGGGGGATCCGCGGCGACGCCGCAAACCCGTTTAAGAGCGAGCCAAGGAGCAGGCCCGTTCCGGCACAGGAAAGCAACAGCCACGAATTTCTGTTTCGCATTAGGCGCAATTCACTGACCTATCTTCTTCTGAATTTACAAGGCCCGGCGGGCTGCGTCAAGAAAGCCTTCGATCTCCTTTGAAGGCCGATTCAGCGCCCAGGTTGTCCCGGCACTATTGTAAGTGCGAATGTGTAAAGGTAAAAGGAAAACGGAAGCGACGATTCGAGATGCGTCCAAAGCAGATTAATTCAGGCGGAATTCGAGACTGACCGTGACTTGCGCCGAGGCGGGCCTGCCGTCGATCTGAGCGGGTGAGTATTTCCACTGCTTCACAGCATCCATGGCGGCCTGGCGTAGGAAGGGCGGGCCGCTTACTGCGTTGACGTTGACGACGTCACCTTTGGCGTCCACGGTTGCATTAACGACGACCTTGCCTTGTACATTCGACTGTTTCGCGAAGGCTGGATACACAGCGTGCGTGGAAGAAATTAGCTGGGGTTCACGCACGGTCCTGGCCACAGGCGCGGTTGGAGACCCGGAAGGCGGCGCGGGCTGAACGCCCATGACCGATGAAAGCAGCGCCCCCCCGGCGACTGCCGCGGTCGAAGTCACATCGGCGGCACTAAGAGGTGATCCATCCGCAAGCTTCGCCTGGCTTAGATTCGGAGCCGATGGGGATTTCATCTGAAGATTGGAAATCGCCGGGCGGCGCACTTGAGGACGATCCCGCTGCGCGGCCGCCGGTGTCTTCGCTGACGATCGCGTGCTTTGAGAATCAGCAGACTCCGGTGTTGGACTTTCAGTGGGGACGGCGGCGGACGTCGATATTGGCTGAATCGTCTGCGACGGCGCTTGCGTCTGGGGCGGCGTTTGCGTCTGCGGCAGCGCTGGATTGATTGGAGGCTGGGAAGCAGTATCAGGAGCAGCGGCACTTGTGACAGGAGATGCCGATGCTGAGGATTCACTCACCACTGGCGCCGGTAGGGCTTTCGGAGCGGTTCCGCGATGCATCATGAAATATCCCGCGCCGAACCCCACCAGAACCAAGGCTGCCCCTCCCATGATTAATGGCATCGGTTTCCGAGATTCGCTGGACGTGGCAGCCGACGCACTGTAGGGGGAGGCAAGCACGCCCTTGCCGGCTAAGACGTCCGGCTGGGATGGCTTTCGGGCAGCGGCCGATCCTGTTTCCCGCGCCTGTGGAATTGCCGGCTTCTCCGAAGGCGATTCCGAAATTAAGCGCGTGACCTTTGTCCCCGATGCCGCGGAAACCGATTTACCTGCTTCCACAAGGCTGCCTGAAAATTCGTCTTTGCTCTTTGGAGTCGAAGTGGTGGCTTCAACTCTCTTGTCCTGTTTGTTTTCCTTGCTATCTTGAACCGCCACAACCTTGGGAGGCATCCGCATCAGTTCCGCAACATCCTCAAATGTTGGCGCACTTCCCGATGACACGTTCGTTTCCCGTTCAGGAGCAGCTTCTTGGGGCGCGGCTATCGACGCGAGCGAGGGCAACGCCAATGACGGCTCAACTGGCGTAGTCGGCGGCATAGCTTGAACGGGGACTGCTGGCACCGGCGTTGGCGCCGAAACCGGGCCCGAAGCTGGTATCGAAGTTTGATGGATACGCCAGAAATCGTCGACCTGCTCGATGAATTCAATTTCAATATAGCCCTTATTAGGGAGATTCCGTCCGCCCATTACCCGGCAAACGACGTCACGCCCTTGTTGGTTCGAAAGAATGACCGTCTGCCCTGGAGGCAATTGCCTCGAAATCCGGAGTACCGCGCCGTTGTCGAAGACGATGACAGTTCTGCCTTCTTCACGAGTTGGCCCTGACGGGTTGGAATTCTCCCCGGGCAGACTTCGAATAAGTATAGGGACCTCAAGACAGACAGGATTCGACCTGGGAGATGGATTCGACGTGTTTTCAGAGTTCTGGGAAGACGAACTGGGCTTTCCCAGCGCGGAATCTACGGGGGAATCTTTGACCGTTAGCGTCATGGCGTTCCGATCTTGACCGGTCCCACGCTCAGTCCAACGCGTGCACCATCACAGTGAGTCAGATTCTAAAATGCGGCAAACAAGGCAGGCTATAGTACGCAGGTACTACGTTGAACTATCCGATAGCAAAGAAAATGACAACTTACGGTTACCCTCGAACGGATATGTCGCTAAAACTCAGAACCACGCGGCCGCCGGATGTAAAGCGCCCGAAACTCATCTGTGGACGGAAACGCGAAAACAGGAGCACCTGGTCGAGCTGGCGAGAGACGATGGAATTGTCAGGACCGGAAAGAATCCGATAATACACGGCTTCGCCTTCCGCGTTGACGGTGACTTCCACTAACAGCGCATGAGGGCCGGAATGCCCCGATTCCTCCAAGCCCGTTACCGGAAATGGCGCGAGCGATTCCAGGCGCGCGGGCTGCAGAAGATTCGTTGGCGAATCGTTCGAGTCCGCGCGCAAAGGCATGCCCATTCCAAGCACTTGGCAAACCATGACAAAAACGATCAGAGCGACAGTCAGGCCGCCCGTCGCGGGAATAGCGAGAGGTTCAAGGATATTCTTGAGGACGAGTTCAGCGCGAATCCGCCAGCGGCGCACGCAGTGCAGCCACGGCTCGTGGGCAAGGCGTTGAGAGGCAGCTACACGAATCCGCAGTGCAAGATCCGCTGGAGGCTCTGGACGCTGCACCTGCGACATTAAAGATGACAATGCAAGATAGGCCTGCAACTCCTCGCGGCAATCACCGCAGCGTTCGAGATGGTGGCCGATCGTTACATGCGTCTCAGACCAAGCGCGGGTCGGCAACGCACCGTCGAGATAACCTGGCAACAGTTGTTTTACTTTTTCGCAGTCCACAAGACACCTCCCTCGGCGTCACCCGGCTTGCCGGGATTCGCCCAACCGGTTGTGTCGGACCGGCTGGAACTCTTCTTCTCCGCCACGGAAAACAGCGGCGAATGTAAAACCGATTCCTGGCGATGCGGCGAGGCAACGTGCGCGCAATGCGGGCTTCGAAGCATGGGCTCCAGAATCTCGCGTAACATTCGCCGCCCTCGCAAAATGCGGGATTTCACCGTGCCAACCGATACGTTAAGAACTTCGGCCACTTCTTCGTACGACATCCCTTCGAGGTCTCTCAAAATCACGGCGCTGCGAAACACCTCAGGAACGCTCTGTAACGCGCGTTGCACCGCTTGCTGGACTTCGTGGCACGCAGCCTGGTCGAATGGCGTGCTGCCTTCGTCTTCGATCTCCATCGACGCATGGCCGCTGGCCGGGTCCAGGTCTATCGAATCCTGCTGCCGGTGATGTCGCCAGAGCCAGCGCCGGTGATTCAGTGCTTCACGAATGGCAATTCGGTAGAGCCACGTCTTCAGTGAACTGCCTCGCCGGAAACCACGAATGCCGCGAAAGGCCTTTAAAAAGACATCCTGCGTAATATCGGCTGCGTCAGAGGATTCGGAAACCATTCCTACCACGAGGCTGTACACCGACCCCGAGTAGTGTGTCACCAGCCAGTCGAAGGCTGCGGCGGAGCCGCCTTGCAACTCCGTTACAAGCTCGACTTCGTCCTGGGACCAGGGGAGGACGCGGGCCAAGTCAGACACAATTGCCGCCCTTCTATCCTGTACGCGCTAAGCATTTCGCGGCGCAATCACGCCAAGTGCACTATGCGCGACAAGCTTAAAGCCGCTCACTGTGTCTCCCGACCAGAGACTGTTCACCCGCGGAGGGCAAACCGGCAAGCGCTTCAATTTGAATTAGACACCAGAGGGAGGGAATAGTTCCCCTCTTGCATGTATTCTGCTCCTATGGTTCCTGGTTTGCAATGGTACAAGGGTGATAGGACTCGATTGCAGGGAAAGGGGTTACGAGTTAGTCTTCAATGTTGACCGATTAGGAACAGTTCATCCAATGGAACACTATTTCTACTGCCCCTACTGCGGGGAAGAAATTTCGATGGTCCTGGAACTTTCAGTACGCCATCAAACTTATGTCGAGGACTGCGAGGTTTGCTGCAATCCGATCGAGATTCGTTACACCGTGGAAGACGAGACCCTTTCGGACTTCTCCGCGAAGGTTCTTGGGTAGCTCACCGGCATATTAGGTTAACAAATACTATAGTTTATTAACTAGATTCTTTGTCAACGGATTAGCGGACCTTCTTGGAATGTGCGATCTTCCTTGCTCCCAGTTGCCGGTAATGCCGTTTATCAGGACTTGAACTGAATGGCCCACAACCCATACCAACCGTTTGGTACAATTCGTCGCGCCGTGAGCGATTATCAATCGGCGTGGCGAGAGTATCGTCTCCTGACAAATTGGTTCTTGGCCCTTTCTCCTGGCGGCGTTGGCGTTTCTGTGCTTCTCGTCGCGTTTTCGAAACTGTTTAACCCCTTCAAGCCGGGTTTTGTCCTGGCGGCTGCTTGGTTGATCCTGTATTCCTACTTGTTCATACGTTTGAGCGCGTGGAGATGCCCTCGCTGCGGGAAGCGCTTCTCGCCGCTGTATTACAAGGCGGGTCGATTCGTGTCTGCTCGGCTTTCGTTCCTGCCATCCGTTCTTTTGACGCAGAGCTGTGTCCACTGCGGCTTGACTAAATACTCGGGCTATTCACCCAAATTCCGGTAACCCCGTTTCGGAGGACTTGGGTGCGGCTAAAGAGCTGGAGCACGATTTCGACCCCACTTTTGGTGGTCATTATTTCAAACCGACCGCGGCTCTTGATAAGATGCTGGCCCAGCGAGATTAGCGATGACTGCGGAACAAGAGCGTCAGCATACGAAAGCGTGGGTGCGTGCTGAAAGATTTCTTTTCGATTGGGTAAAGAGTCTCGGGTTGTATGCGGTCGTCGTCGCTGCCGGAACACTTCTCTTCTTGGTGGGTTCTTCAATCGTCGGATACCTCGCCTATAGTGATCGCCCGGGACCCGGCTGGGGGCGAGGAATCTTCAGTTGGGATGAATTGAAATTCTTCATTGGCTGGCTTCCCCTTCTGATCTATTTTCTTCTCTATCTCGGCGTCGCACTTTTCCCGTTTGCCAGTTTACTTAACTGGTTTCGTTCGCCGCGCTGGCTCCTGCGCGTGTTTGGAGGGTTATTCGCTGGGACCGCAGCTCTTATCGGAGTACTGGCTGCGGGTTGGTACATCGCAATCTCCCAATATCCCGCTCTTGCGGGTGGCTTGTCCGGGGTGATTTACGGGACACTTCTCCTACCACGCCGCGCCGGGCTGTCAACAAGCGGCCCAAGGACGTGGAGGCATTGGACAGGAATAGCAACGACAGTCATTGCGTGTGGGGCAATCGTCTTCTACCCGTTGCTGCCGAAGCCAACGGCACAATCTCTTGAAGCCTTCTATGTTCGCGTCAATCCCGGGCCCGAGGACCTTGCGACTGACCCAACTAGCCACTACCTAACTCGGGACGAATTAGAGTCGCTAAAATCACTTGGACTGACCGGCACTCTTCAATTCGGTATGCTGGAATCACGCGGCACCGGTTCCCCAACACAGGCACGTGCCGTCATTGTTTTCACT
>JBEKCU010000150.1:0-14556 GCA_050014735.1 Candidatus Acidiferrales bacterium
GCCAGCAGTGGCTTGAGTTTCTCCCACTGCGCTGCGGTTAGGTCCATGCTCCTGATTTACTCTTGTTTGCATAACTCGCAAGCTCTGAAAGACTTAAATGTGTTTATGAGATAACTTCTAGACTAACAAAAAGCCTGAATCAACCACTCAGCCTGCCTCTCGTGAGAAAAAGCGGCTAGTGGTCCCAGGCTGGCAAGGCATCAACAACGTAAAGTGGCTGAGGCACATCGGCGTGGTTGACGAGCCCTATATGTTTAATCTTGAATCGACCAAATACCCCAGCTTGAAGCTGGATGGAAAATCGCATTGGTTCGAAAATCAAATGGGACCCAAATCGGTTATTACGCGGCCTTCCGGCGGTCAACGCCTTCCTGGCAATGGGTTTTACGAGATCACGGGCCTGGCGTGGTGTGGCGCTGGGGCCATCCGCCGCGTTGAGGTGTCCACCGATGGCGGGCACACATGGAAAGACGCAAAGCTTCACGACCCGATCGAGCGCAAAGCCCACACGCGATTTTCAATTCCGTGGACCTGGAACGGTGAAGAGACATTCCTTCAATCGCGTTGCACAGACGACCAGGGCGTCGTTCAACCAACTCTCGAAGAGGTGGCCAAGGTGTGGGGAACGGACGTTGAGTATTTCCGAAAAATCACTCTTACATTGGCAAATTTCAATGCAATACAACCTTGGAAGTTGAGCGGCGACGGGAGCGTTCGAAATGCCCTGTACTAAACTTCTTGCCGCAGGATTCGTATTTGTCGCTGTAAGTGGGTTGCGAGCACAGTCCTCATCGTATCCAAATATCGGAAGAACGCCGACGAAGGAAGAGATTCAAGCGGTTGATATTGCCGGCGGTGGCGGTGGCGGAGGCGGTGCAGCCGCCGGCGGAAGTGGCGCCACCAAAAGGGTCGAGTTAAATCGGTGCAGATCCAATCCCTGCGAAAAATAGAGCGGGAGCAACAGCAGCAGGGTCAATACTCCTACGTGCGCCCCCAAGGACGCGGCCCACTTCAGTGGGTGCCGCTTTTGCCGGGTTGAACTTGTCTCGAGCATCGCTTCGGCGAGGACATCGTGTTGCAACGCTACCTGCGACGGAGGCAATACGACGCTTTTTTTGACCGTCCTGCCACCGAGCGCGTCTTCCAGAACAAAAATATCTTGACTTGACATTCCTGTTCCCCTTTTTTAGCTGACAAGATATTCGCAAACCATTCGAGCGGACCTGCAGCTCAAGCCATGCAGAAAAACCTTCAAATAAAATCGATTTGGAAACCAGACTGTGGGGAAACGTGAAGCTTCAACAGCTTATTAGAGACTCGCTCACTGCGTGGCGGAACGGTGAGATGGGCATAATCGCCGTTAACATCTTTCCTAAAACCTCCCCTCTAGTTTGAGCTGCCGCTAAAAACAATGCAAGTCCAAAAGTGCGAAAAAGTGCGCGCGACAATTCGTTTCATCCAGCGTGACGCTAATGTCGCGCTCAATGACAAGTCGCTTCCTGGCCAGACTCAGCGCGCTCTTTGTGCGTTATAAAAATATCCTTCAAAGCCCGACGGGCCGCGTGATATCCGCATTGACCGTGCACGCCTCCACCTGGAGGCGTTGAAGCGGAGCAGATATAGATGCCTTTCGCCGATGTCCGATAGGGTGAAAAACGCAGCGCAGGCCTCGTGAAAAGTTGGCTCAAGTTAATGACTCCTCCGTTGATGTCACCGCCAACGTAATTCGCATTGTATTCTTCCATCGCGCAGGTATTCATCGTGTGGCGCGCCAGTATTCGATCACGGAAACCAGGCGCAAATCGCTCCACTTGCGTTTCAATGGCCTCGGTCATATCCACGCGCGAATTGTGCGGAACATGGCAGTATCCCCAAACCGCTTGTTTCCCGGCGGGCGCGCGGCTCTCATCGAATCGGCTTTGCTGAGCAAGCAAGACGAACGGCCGTTCGGCGTGGCGTCCACTCGCGGCTTCTGCTTCCGAGAAAGCAATTTCCTCAAATGTATTGCCTATATGAACAGTTCCGGCGTCGCGACATTCAGGCGCGGTGAATGGCACCGGCCCATCCAGCGCCCAGTCAACTTTAAAAACTCCCATACCGTACCGATAGCGATGCAACTGCCAACGGTAGAACCCAGAAAACTTCTGTCCGGCAATCTGCAGCAGTTGGCGCGGTGTGACATCGAATAATACCGCCCGCGAGGACGGCAATTGTTCAAGCGATTTCACGTAAAAACGTGTTTCGATTTTCCCTCCCAGGGAAACAAAGTACCCGGCCAGCGCGTTTGCGATGGATTGAGAGCCACCTTTTGGAATGGGCCAGCCATTCAGATGCGCAACAATCAAGAGAACGATCCCGATCGCTGCCGAAGTCAATTGCGTCAAGGGCAGAAACGAATGCGCCGCCATTCCAGCGAAAAGTCCACGAGCCTCAATAGATCGAAATCGTTTCGCGAGAAAAGTGGCTGAACTGAGCGCCTTGATTCCAAAAAGAGACATGTCGATCGGATGGCGCGGCAATCCAAGCGGTCCCAGCACATCCGATACGATGTCAGGCCAAGTTCTTACCAACGGACCAAACAGGTTGAGATAGGCGTCTCCGTCGTCGCCAAGAAGAGAGGCCGTCCTCTCGGCGGACCTCACCAGGACTGCTGCACGTCCGCCATCAATCGGATGAGCGGCCAAGACGGGCGGTTCGATGAACTCTAATCCGTGCTTGTGCAACGGAAGTGAGTTAAAAAACGGCGAAGTGGCGGCCATCGGATGAATCGCGGAACAGACATCGTGAACAAAACCAGGCAATGTCAGTTCGGCTGAGCGCATACCGCCGCCCAAAGTATGGCTGCCTTCAACCACGAGCACCGCCAATCCTGCTCGCTGCAAAGTGATGGCGGCTGCAAGCCCGTTTGGGCCAGAGCCGACTACTACCGCATCGTAATCTGTTTTCGCCATGGGCTAATATTTCGGACAATTCACAAAAGTGAAACTAGAGACTCTAACTCCGCCGGCACAACAGGCCATAAGCGTGTTGGAATTGCAAATACATGCATTATTGGTCGTCATCGGACTCCTTGGTGCGAGGAGCGCCGAATCCGTCATAACTTTTGTCGTGAACCGGATAGCGCCTGCCAAAACCTGAATCATAGTGCAGTGGCTGACCTGGTACAGGTGAATCGATCAGGATTGGCAGTTGCTGGTCAACTCGATCCAACACGACATAAATGGAATTCTTGTTTTCGTCCTGGCCGGACAAAATAATGCGTGAATCGGATGGGCGACTGTAGTGCCAAGCCAGCTTCACTGGCTCGGAGCGCCTGGGTTTTTCAGTGGCGCTGGCAGGTAATCTTGAACCGCGCGCATTGCTTCCACTGTCATTGGAGCGGCCCGCCGACACATTCTTGTCTTGAAGGTAGAGCATCTGGTTCGCCTCATCGATATCGTAATGCAGATATACTTTACCGCCCGCGAATCCAGCGAGTTCGTACCGCTTCTCCACATCTCGATAGGTGGGACTCCCATTTTCGATGCGAATCGGCAGAGCGCGATTGACCTTGTAGGTCAAGGTCGGGTAATCCTCGAAAACTACATCATGCCAGCGAACAGTGTCTAATGGCGAATACGGTATATCTTTACCATTCAACTGGAACTCCGTCACCTTGTAGTAGCCTTTCGCTCCGGCGAGGCCGGGACTGCGCGGCTCCTTACTATAATTCGTGTCGTGATACTGTTTGTAGTCACCGTATACGAAAACCGGGATGAACAGTAGCTAGGCGATAACCCTTACGCCTTGGAACGTATATTGTTGCCAGCGCTTCTTAAATACTGGACGGTAATGGTTTGGTTGGACGTCCTGTTTCTTAATCAACAGGTGCCACAGATCCGGGATGTATTGCAACAGCAGAAATCTAGCAAGCAAAGAGATTTCGGCGCTCAATACATGGACGCCGCCGTCGTAAGCAAAATTTGAATGTGAGACGTTATATAAGAGTCCAATATTGAGAGCCGCTCCCAGTGCCGTCGTGCGCCGGAACAGCAATAGCATCCCCGAGGCAGTCTCCAACGTCCCGAGAACGACTTCATACCAGGTCGACAAACCTACATGCTGCCAATACAGGCGGTACGCGGCATGCTCGCCAAAAAGCGTGTGAGGGTTTGAGAGCGACGGAAACGGCATCTGCATTGGGAACACCTTGATGATGCCGTAGTGCATGATATTCAGCGCTACCCAATAACGCACAAGAAGCCGTAGCCAATAGTTGAGGGCGTTGTACTCCTTGCGTTCGCTGTTGCGCGCAAACCAGGTCCAGATAGCCGCGCCCACCAGCGCCACAGCCAGCACGACACCCCAGTTGGCAAAACTGGCTATGCCTCAGCGTCCACTGTCGCTCCGTATCGAGATGTATCGTACGCCCAGGCCTCGAGACAGTACGAAGAATTCCGGCCAAATGCGAACGGCCAGCGCGCTCTTATACCAGCGTGCCGTGAGTGGCAAAGTAAGTTGCAACAGAAAAAGAAACGCGACACGAAACGAAATCAACTGCCATCGCGGCCACGCTTTGACCTGTGCTTCAGCGTCCGGTTCAGGCGCCTGGACATCCACGTTCACTTCGTGCCGTAAAACTGTAGTAGCCATTTTTAATCTCCGCGTAATTGGATATCAGAATAGTGAATAACCTTAGTAGAGCGAAAGCGGGTGTCGGCGACCTTCGAGCAGCAGGTGTCGCTTGTCGACCTTCTGAAGGACAATTCGTAGTGAATTACCGGCCTGATCGGTTCCCGTCAGCAGGATGTCGCCGCCATCCAGATATTTGTAATCGAATGAGAGATTTTCATTTCTATCGTTCTTGCCCTGCAAACGAATCTTCCCGTTTACCGTGTCGGCCGAATAGCTGTAGAAATGCCTGCCACCGTTACCCGCAATTTCATAATCGCGTTGGTCGTCCGGCTGATACGCAATACGCGGCGCGGCAACGTCGATCGCCACTGGCCGGTTAATCCGGATGCTCAACGTGTTCCATTTTTCAAACACGACGTTTTGCCAGCGTTCCGGATCGACCAGCGAATAGGGCAACGCATTTCCATTAATCGAAAATTCTTTAACGTTATAAAGCCCTGCGGAATCCTTCAGCCCTGTCGCGGCGGAGAAAGGCGAATTCGATTCACGATAACTCGCGAACGCACTGACTCCATACGCTGCCACAAACAGGACGATAGAGGTTTTCAGCAAGACTCTCGAAGTTCTGAGCCGTTTGGTGGCAAACACTGGTTCATAGGTATCGGCTTTTGCCAGACGCTCCAGAAACAGCAAGTTGAAGAGTCTCCGCGAATCGTGGGCCACTAGAAAAAGCGCGATGACCATTAATAACGACGCATAGACGTGATTGCCCAACTGATAGGCAAAGCTTGCGAGCACAACATTCGTAAGCATCGCCGCACTCAACGCAGCCCCGATTATGGCCGTGCTTCGCCAAAGCAGCAGGATACCGCCCACTATTTCCACCAACCCAAGCGCCTGTTCGTGGTGCGCCGACGCTGCTCCCATGGTGAGGTAGTAGATTTTCCACGGAAGAAAATCGCCATAATTCGTATTCAGGTCGCTAAGCGTAGGAGAGGCGAACAACAAGTGCGCCAGCATGAGCACGCCGTATCCGATCATGCCGATCGCGAGTCGGTATCTAAGAGCGACGCGCAACCAGTAATACAAGTCGTCGTATTCCTGCTTTTTACGATCGACAAAACTCCAGACCGCGCCGCCAAGAAGAGCAAGGATTAGGATAAGTCCCCAGTTTGCGTAACTGGAGATCCCCCATTTCGGGGTGAAAACAAACTGCGGTGAATATGCCGTGAGCTGGAAAAGATCTCGGTAGTGCAGCAGGTTGAGAGAAAACAGCTGCTTCCAGAATCTCCAATCCAGGGGAAGAATCAGGAGCACAAAAAAAGCAAACGCAAAACGGAACGCTACTTTCGCAAGGCCGCTCCACGCAGATGGCAATCGGTTTTGTCTAATATTTGTCATAACCATTCCTGGAAAGCTGGGTTCGTTTTGATTTCAAGCAGCTGCTGCAAGTTCGGCTACGAGTTCGCCGCGCGGCAAATCCGCAGCTTGGCATCTCTATTGCAATACGAGAACAGTTCTCCTATCGCGTTCGAAGGTTGGTGTGTGCTGCTGCTGTCAAGAAGGTAGTGCGCTCGGGGAACGAGTGGCTCGACTTGTACGACAGGTTGGGTTTAGTCTCGGCGCGAAGCCTTCGGCACTCGATCAGGTGCGTGGACAGGCTTTAATCGCGCAGAAATGACTTGTCTTAGCGGCAACAACGGCGCAGCAGGTCTAGTCGTACCAAGAGAAGTTCGTGGCTTAGTGATTTTTGCTTCTTGAGCTTGGACATGGACTTCACGTGGATCTTTCCCTTATATCTAAAAAAAGTTCCGATAACTGTGGTTCGCTGTAAACGGGAATGAACAGGCTTAGGAGATACTACAAGAAGGTTCGGTCCTGCGAATCAAGACGGAATTCTTTGCGAATTTTGCCCGTGTATTCATGAACTGGGCTCGATTTATACAAGTGGCGCGCACGGATGTCAATAGGTTTTAGGAATCGGACGCGTAACGACAGGACTCCGTCGAATCGCCCATCGGAGTTCACGAAGACTGCACCCTTCTGGAGATCTGGTTCGCTCTCTTTTAAGATTTGCTCAATTATGGCTTGAAGAAGGGGACGCCCCGGCGCAACGAAAACCGTCCCCTAACTCAACCAGACCGGCACTTCGACTACGACGACCACCTATCCGAACTTTCCCATCGGGGCACATTTGATTCGGTTACGTATTTTGAAATCAGGCGAGGTTGGTGAAAGGTCTCCACCACAAACGGCCCGCTTACGGGACGGGCTGTACGTTGATTTCGTAACTCCTTTTTTGCACGACAAGGCGCGGTGGTGGCACGGGTCGTTCGGCAACGGGCCGTTACATAGCGGGCTTTTCGCGATGTGGCTGGAGTTATGCATCGTGCGCCAAACCCCGTCTCTGAAGAGGCGAGCTATAGCAGGCAGGCTACAACAGCGAAGGGCACGGCGAACCGTGCCCTTCGTAAAAACTTCGATTGTGAACCGTTTAACTGCAACCCGACGTGCCGCCGCAATTTTCGCACTTATAGCACGCGCCATTCGGCGTCATCAGCATGCCGCACTCGGAGCAGGTAGGCGCGCCATCGAACATGGGACGCGGCCCTGTGCTAGCGGTCGGTGGATCGTCGTCGGCCGTCGTTACGAATGCAGGAGGCACGGCTGGCGCGGCGGTTACTGTCGCGGCGGGCAATGCAGCTTCGCCGTTGTGGGTGAGATAGTCGGCGGAAATAAACCGGCCGCCGAGCCAGCGCGCGATGTAATCGAGCACTGACTTGGCATACGGAATCGCCGGATGGCCTGTGTAGCCGGCGGGCTCGAAGCGCGTATTGATAAACTTATCCACCAGCGCCTTGAGCGGCACGCCGTATTGCAGGCCAATGGAAACCGACAGCGCGAAGCCGTCCATGAATCCGGAAAGCGTCGATCCCTCCTTCGCCATCTTGATAAAAATTTCGCCCGGCTCTCCCGTCTCGTACATGCCCACGGTAATGTAGCCTTCGTGGCCGCCGATGGAGAACTTGTGGGTGATCGAGGAACGCTCGCTCGGCATCTTGCGGCGTCGCGAACGCACAAACAATTCGCCCTGTTCGGCGACCGGGGATGGAGTTTCCGCTGCTTTCGCTGCGATTTGCGCCTGCTGCGCGGTATCTTTCTTGTCGCCCGCGGCGGAAAGCGGCTGCGAGCCTTTCGAGTTATCACGGTAAATGGCAACGGCCTTCACGCCAAGCTTCCACGACTCGATATACGCCTGCATGACATCTTCGATCGTGGATTCCTCGGGCATGTTGATCGTCTTGCTGATCGCGCCGGATAGGAACGGCTGCGCGGCGGCCATCATTTTGAGGTGGCCTCGCCAGGCGATCGAGCGCCCGCCGGCGGTTGCCAGCGAGCAATCGAAAACCGGGAGATGCTCGGGCTTAAATCCGGGCGCGCCCTCGATCTTTCCGTTGCGGTCGATATAGGTAACCATCAGCGAAGTTTCCTCGGGCGAGTAGCCCAGGCGCATCAGCGCCTGCGGGACGGTGTTGTTGACAATCTTGATGACCCCGCCGCCGACGAGCTTCTTATATTTCACCAGCGCCAGGTCAGGCTCCACGCCGGTGGTATCGCAATCCATCATGAAGCCGATCGTGCCGGTGGGAGCAAGCACGGTGACCTGGGAATTCTTGTAGCCATATTTTTCACCCAGAGCGAGCGCGTTATCCCAGGCAGACTGCGCTGCGTTCAGCAAGGAGGGTTGCACGTTTTCCGGCTTCAGCGGGCGCAGCGCATCGCGGTGCATCCGAATGACGTCGAGCATCGGCTCCCTGTTCGCGGCGTAACCTGCGAACGGCCCAAGGCGCTCTGCAACACGAGCGGATTGCGCATACGCCTCGCCGCACATTAACGCGGTAACCGCGCCGGCCACGTCGCGGCCTCGATCGGAGTCGTACGGCAGTGCCATCGACATCAGCAGCGCACCAAGGTTGGCATAACCCAGGCCCAATGGACGGAACTTGTGCGAGTTGTCGGCGATCCTGGGCGTCGGGTAGCTGGCGTTGTCCACCAGGATTTCCTGTGCGGTGATGGTGATGTCCACGGCATGGCGGAACGCTTCGACGTCGAACGTGCCGTTCGAGTTCAGATACTTCATCAGATTGAGCGACGCCAGGTTGCACGCCGTGTCATCCAAAAACATGTATTCCGAGCACGGGTTCGAGGCGTTGATGCGCGCCGTGTTCTTGCAGGTGTGCCAGCGGTTTACCGTGGTGTCGTACTGCATGCCGGGATCGCCGCACTTCCAGGCGGACTCGGCCATCCGGTGTAGCAGTTCGCGCGCGCTATACTTTTCGTTGGGGTTGCCGTCGTTCACGTTGCGCGTCCACCAGTCCCGATCGTCCTCGACAGCCTGCATGAATTCGTCGGTGACGCGAACCGAGTGATTTGCGTTCTGGAAGAAGACCGAGGAGTAGGCCTCGCCGTCAATCGCGGGATCGTAGCCCTGCTCGATCAGCACATGCGCCTTGTGCTCCTCTTTCATCTTGGAATCGATGAACTCGACGATGTCCGGATGGTCCACGTTCAGGATCACCATCTTGGCGGCGCGACGCGTCTTACCGCCCGATTTGATCACGCCTGCGAAGGCATCGAAACCCTTCATGAAGCTGACCGGTCCCGAAGCGATGCCGCCTCCGGAGAGCGTTTCGCGGCTGCCGCGCAAGGTCGAGAAATTTGTGCCCGTGCCCGAGCCCCACTTGAATAGCATTCCTTCGGTCTTGGCCAGGTTCATGATCGATTCCATGTCATCCTGGACCGAGTTGATAAAGCAGGCCGAGCATTGCGGCTTGGGCTGCACGCCCACGTTGAACCAGACCGGCGAGTTGAACGCCATCTTCTGTTCGACCAGCAAATGCGTCAGTTCGTCGCGGAAGGCATCGCGCGAAGCCGGATTCGCATAGTAGCCGCCCTGCTCACCCCAGCGGACAATCGTGTCCACCACGCGGCCGATGAGCTGGCGCACCGAGTTCTCGCGCTCGGGTGTGTTCGGCTTCCCGTGAAAATATTTCGACGCGACGATGTTGGTCGCTGTTTGCGACCAACTCTTAGGCACTTCCACGTTCTCTTGCTTGAAAATTGTTTTTCCCTTTTCGTTGCCGATCAGGGCGACGCGGCGTTCCCATTCGACCGCATCGAACGGCGCCGTGCGGCCGTCCGTAAAATATCTTTGAAATTCGAGGCCGGTTCGCACTTCTACATCGGCCGGGATTGCCGCAGGGGGCTGGAGCGCCGTCTTATCGTTCAGAATCATCTTCGTTTGTGACATTAATTTCCTCCGCGCAGTTGGGCTCCCCCGCGCAGAGGGAACCCTTATATTTTACTCCCGAATGGCGGGAGTACGCAGTAGCCCGATTCTCAGCAGGCCGCCGCTCGACTCGACTTGACTTCAATGCCAGGAACTCATACCCATCGAAAAATAAAAAAGCCTTACCGTGCGCATCGCCGCAGGCCACTTGCGCGCCTGCGATTTTGCGTGACGTTTCGCCGACGGGTTGGGAGCGTCGGCGACAAGGATGGAAGGGAGCCTCCTCGATGTCTCGATGAAACCCGGCAAGGTGCGTTACGCGACGTTTCGGTTTCCCAAGGTGAGCGGGCCGCCCGTTCGTCGCATTACCGTCCCCCGAATCTGACGCCGCAATGTAATCAACCGAGAAAAATCTGTCAAGTGGAAACGAGTGGAAAAGCGCAAAATCTTGTTGCTTCGTGCCCAAGCCGTCTATCCCTAGTGGTTATGTTCCAAGCCGGCACAAATAGCAATCGCCGCCCCTGACGTGAAAATTCGAGCGCTTTTCTTTTCCAAACCATAACACACCAACGCGTGCACTGAAATCGAATTGGCTTCAGCTGTGAATAAGGTTGTGGATTTCACCGGAGTGAAATCGCGCCACGAGCCGCGTCGACCGCCGGCCAACGTTCCAAAATACTGCGATTCGGCTGACCAACATCGGGTGATGGTGGATCGCCAAATTGTGCACCCGGGGGAAAATGCGCTATCATCTTCGACGAGCCAATGGCTTGTTCCTATAGACGTTAGGCCCGTAGCTCAGTTGGTTAGAGCGCTACCTTGACACGGTAGAGGTCTGCGGTTCGAGTCCGCACGGGCCTACCATGCTCCAAATGGCTCCATTAAGGAAGCCGTCCACAGCCAACAAGAATTCACAGCGCCCGCAATTGGCGGCCCTTTCTTGCTAGGCCGGCGCCATACTTCAAACAAATAACACCAGTACCCCCCACCTGGGCCTCTGGTAAAAACAAATAGTCTTCGCGTGTGCGTCGGCGCAGGTGCTACGGCGGCCGCCCTCCTGTTCCGATCGCCTCGGAAAAAGGATTTAGAACGCATCGGCTCTTCCTCCACCTGATGGAGGCCCTCCCGTGTGGATAATCTTTGTTGCACAGTGCGCATTGCGCCTCTGGACTAAGCTGGGTCCCTCGTCATTAGATTCCGAACTGGACGGCCTTGCATTCCGAATTGGACGACCGTATACTCCGAAACAGCCTAAGGGTGGATGCTCGTTGACTGCTCCGACTGCAAAACTATTCCCAAGATTTGCGGCAGACCGTGTGACAACCGCGCTCAAGGACACGCCTGTCGTAATGGTCAACGGCCCGCGTCAATGCGGTAAGACGACGCTGGTCCGCGAGTTCGCCAGCAGGAACCGGACCTACATTACGCTTGACGACGATACGGTACTGGAATCCGTTCGCAATGACCCGAGCGGGTTCGTGCGCGGCCTGGACATGGCCATTGTGGATGAGGTTCAACGAGCCCCAGAACTTCTGCGCGCCGTCAAGAAGTCCGTCGACGCGGACCGTCGTCCGGGACGTTTCCTACTGACCGGCTCAGCCAACGTGCTGGCGCTGCCCCAAGTGTCTGAAAGCCTTGCAGGGCGAATGGAAATCATCACTCTGCTGCCACTCGGCCGGTCCGAAATCCTGGGCAAGCCTCCTAGGTTCCTGGAAAATGCGTTGGCGGGTAAGATCGCCAAACCAATTGATATCATTTTTGGTGACGATCTTGTAAGTGCAGTTTTGGTCGGAGGTTACCCCGAGATGCTTCGGAGAAAAGATCAAAGGCGCCGCCGGGCTTGGGCACGCGACTACCTCAAGGCGATTGTAGAACGGGACATCCGAGACATCGCCGACCTGGACAAACTCGCGCAGATGCCGCGATTGCTCCAAGTTCTTGCTCACCACTCCGGCCAACTGACCAACTTCTCGCAACTCGGCGGTCAGATCGGTCTCGATGACAAGACCACCAGAAAGTATGTTGCCATCATCGAGCAATTGTTCCTCGTGCATCGGGTCGAACCCTGGTTTCGGAATCAGCTCAAGCGATTGGTGAAAACGCCTAAGCTTCACTTCATCGACTCAGGCTTGCTCGCGGTCACCGTAGGGGCGACCGAGGAGCGCATCGCCAAGGACCGTTCCATCCTTGGCCCACTGCTTGAGACATTCCTCTTCTCTGAAGTCATGAAACAGACCTCTTGGCTTGACGAAACTTGTAGGCTCCACTATTACCGAGACAAGGACCAGGATGAGGTGGACATCGTTGTGGAGAGTGAGAGCGGGGCCATCGTGGGCCTTGAGATCAAGGCTGGAGCGACAGTTAACGCGGGCGACTTCCGCGGACTGCGGAAATTGTCGGAAGCCTCTGGGCGTAACTTCAAGCTGGGCTTGGTCCTCTACGACTCCGAGAACACCGTCCCATTCGGCGATAACCTGTTCGCTGCGCCAATCTCTTGTGTGTGGGGATAAACAGGCCAGCAACACTGAATTGATTTGGCAGCTGAATATTTTGCAATGAAGAACTCGCACTTCAGAATCGTTCACACTCACGCCACTGCAGTTGGAAGCGACTGAGGTATTGTACTGGCCGCTTGCAATAACTTATGGGCGATCCACGCGTAGATATGACGGACCAGAACGCCGTTGCAGAGGATCTGAAATCGGCACGGGAGGAATGCGACCGACTCCGCGCAGAAAATGGCCGTCTCCGAACGATGCTCGGCATTCAGGATTCTGTATCGAAAGATCCAGGTCCCACTGCAATTCCTAATGTTTCCGTATCCGACAGCAACATCGCCGCACCTTCGACGCCTGAGAAGAAGATTTCTATTTTTCGAAGCCTGTTTCGCGGCCGAGAAGACGTTTATGCGATACGCTGGGAAGGAAAGGGTGGCAAGTCTGGCTATTCGCCCGCTGGTGCCATGGACTGGCGCGCGATTCACGCGGCAAGACCGGAAGAACGAAAGAAGGTTGCACGGAAGACTCGAACGCTTCAACCGCTCACCGATAGCGCAATCCGCGATCACCTCACTGGGAAGCAGACCATCGGGGTCTACCCTCTCCTCCCAGACGAAACCTGTTGGTTTCTCGCTGTGGATTTTGACAAGAAGTCGTGGATGGCAGACGCCGCAGCTTTCGCTTCGACATGCCAGCGATTTCAAATTCCAGTAACGGTCGAGCGCTCGCGATCTGGAAACGGCGCGCACATCTGGCTTTTCTTCGACCGCCCAGTACTCGCTGCCAATGCCAGACAGCTTGGTTGTGCCTTGTTGACCCGGACGATGGAAAACCGCCATGAGATCGGACTGGATTCATATGATCGTCTCTTCCCTAGCCAAGACACGTTGCCGAAAGGCGGCTTTCGGAATTTGATAGCTCTACCACTCCAGAAACGCGCCCGAGAGCAAGGCAACAGCGTATTCCTGGATCAACTCTTCCAGCCTCATGGCGACCAATGGAGATTCTTAGAGTTGGTTCAAAGAATCCCGACGGAGATGTTGGCTCGCATGATTCAGGAAATAGCGCCCGGTGGAAACGCGATTGGAGTGCATCTTAGCTTTCCCGAAGAAGGGGGGGACGAGGTTCCTTGGCTGTGGAGCCCATCTCGAAAGCGGAAAGATGGGCGAGTTGCAGGTCCATTGCCATCTACAGTCCGCGTGGTAGTGGGCAATCTTGTCTACATCGAAAAGAAAGGTCTGCCGTCTGCCGTGCTGGATCGCTTGATTCGCATCGCCGCATTTCAGAACCCTGAATTCTACCGAGCCCAGGCCATGCGACTTTCGACCTATGGTAAGCCTCGCGTCATATCCTGCAGTGAGGCCTTTCCTGAGCACATTGGGCTTCCGAGAGGATGTGTCGATGAGGTGCTTGCCGTATTCAAATCCCACGGGGTGAACGTGGAACTGCAGGATGAACGAACTCTGGGTCGAGAAATTAAAGTCTCTTTCAACGCAGAGCTGCGCCCTGAACAAAAGGAAGCCATCAATCAAGTGCTCCGTTATGACCAAGGCATACTTAGCGCTCCGACAGCATTTGGAAAGACAGTTGTTAGTGCCGACCTGATCGCTAGGAGAGCGGTCAACGCATTGATACTGGTGCACCGGCGTCAGCTCATGGACCAGTGGCGTGAGAGATTGGCAGCCTTCCTGGCTATTCCAATTGGAAGCATCGGTCAATTTGGAGGAGGAAAGATCAAGCGAACCGGGGTGATTGATGTTGCAGTGATCCAGAGTTTGCAGCGCAAAGGAGATGTCGAAGATTTAGTCGCCGACTACGGCCACGTCATCGTGGACGAGTGCCATCATTTGTCCGCCGTCACTTTTGAACGAGTCCTCCGCCAAGTCAAAGCAAAGTATGTTTTGGGCTTGACAGCAACGCCGATTCGAAAAGACGGGCACCACCCGATCATTTACATGCAATGCGGCCCCATACGTTTCCACCTCACAGCGAAGAAAGCAGCGCAGGCGTCGCTCCTCGAACACAAGGTCATCCCCCTCCGTGCCAACATCTCTGAGACCGTTTTAGTACTCTTAATTAATGAGCAGGGCGAGAAAGAAAAAGGGAAAGATGAACGGGAATTCTCTTGGTTTTGCTTCTTCTGCAAGTTGGGCT
>JBEKCU010000151.1:0-10483 GCA_050014735.1 Candidatus Acidiferrales bacterium
CCACGATCTGGCCAATGCGGAGGCGGCGGCAGAGGAAAAGGCAGCCTCGGATAAAGCAGCGAAAGAAGCGGCGTTAAGAGCGGCACGTATGAAATCCGTCGCCGTGGCTCCGCCACCTCCTCCGCCACCCCCGGCTCCTGTTATCCCAGCCCCTGCTCCAGTTGTTGCCGCTCCAGTTGTTCCGGCACCTGTGCCGGCCGCTCCTCCCGCTCCTCCGGTCGAAGCGAAGCCCCCGGCTCAGCCACCTGCGCCCGTCCCGGTGCCACCAAAACCTGTTCCTGCTCCGCCGGTCATCGCCAAACCTGTTTCGGTTCCGCCTCCGTCTCCAGTCCGGCCGCCCGAGCGCGCTCCTGTCGCTCCGCCTCCGTCCGCGGCTCCAAAACCTGCTGTGCCCCAGCCTGCCGCAGCAGCGAGACCGCCCGCGCCGCCGCCGGCGGGACCGCCGCCCGCAGCCACGCGCAGTTCCAGTGCTCCTGCGCAGGCGAACGTTAGGCCTGGCGCTCCTTCTCGCACAGGTGGACCGGCAAAAGCGCCACCGAAACCAAACTGGAATCCATTACCGCCAGGCGCGCGCGTGAATCCTCCCGCGCCCCCGCGTCCCGTCACTGGTCAACGACCCGGTGGTCCGCAATCGAAATTTCCACAACGGCCTGGGGGGCAAGGCCGCCCGGTTCACCCGGTTTCAAGCCGGCCCGGACAGCCCGTCCCAGGTCGCCCTGGTCCGCCCCGTCCGGGAGCACGCCCGGCTCCTTCGCTGCCGACGGATAAGGCTCCGCCAAAGGCGGAGCCCGGAAAGCCAATTTATGAGCGTAAGCCCGCCGCTCGCGCCCGGCCCACGATGGAGAAGCGCTTCGAGGAAGGCGAGCGCAAGCTGCATCCAGTCCGCGCGCGGGTAGGACCCGGTGAGCGCCGTACAGCGCAGATTGAACGCGCACCGGCTCCGGCGCCCCGCGAGCCTCGGGAAATTACGATCACCGAAGGTGTGACGGTCCGCGACCTTGCGGAAAAGCTCGACGTGCGCGCCAAGGAAGTCCTGAAAATTTTGCTGGATCGCGGCATCTTCGCGAGCATCAACCAGGCGCTCGACACGCCAACGGCGACGAGCCTGGCTGAAGCATTCAACGGAATCGTGAAAGTCATATCCTTTGAGGAAGATGTTGTCCAGGAAGTCGCCCGGGAAGAGAAGCCGGAAAATCTTGAGCCGCGTCCGCCCGTGGTCACTGTGATGGGCCACGTCGATCATGGCAAGACCAGCCTGCTGGATGCCATTCGCGAGACGGAAGTCGCCGCGGGAGAAGCAGGTGGCATCACACAGCACATCGGCGCATCCGTGGTTCACATCGACGGCCGCAAGGTAGTGTTCATCGATACCCCGGGCCACGAAGCATTCACGCGCATGCGCGCGAGAGGTGCGAAGGTCACGGACATTGTCGTGCTCGTAGTAGCTGCCGATGACGGCGTGATGCCGCAGACGCAGGAAGCCATCGACCACGCCAAAGCCGCCAACGTTCCAATTGTGGTGGCCATCAACAAAATCGATAAGCCCGAAGCGCAGCCCGAACGCGTGAAGCGCCAGCTCTCCGAACGCGGCCTGATGCCGGAGGAGTGGGGCGGCGACACGGTAATGGTCGAGGTGTCCGCAAAACAGAAAAAGGGTTTGACCAAGCTGCTCGAAATGCTTTTGCTGGTCGCCGATCTGCGCGAGTTGAAATCGAATCCGAAATCTCCCGCAGCCGGCACCGTGCTCGAATCCCGCGTGGACAAGGGACGAGGCGCGGTGGCGACAATTCTAGTCCAGACAGGGACGCTGCATACCGGGGACGTCTTCATCTGCGGCGCGGTGTATGGCAAGGTCCGCGCCATGTTCGACGACCATGGACGCCCCGTGAGGAGCGCGGAGCCATCGACGCCGGTTGAGGTTCTAGGTTTGCAGGGCGCACCGGAGGCAGGCGATCAGTTTCAAGTGGCTGACGAGGCTCGCGCGCGCCACATCGTCGAATTCCGCCAGGGCAAGCTCCGCGAAGCCACGCTGGCGCGGTCCGCCGGTGCGCGCATCACCCTCGACCAATTGCATGAACAGCTCAAGAGCGGAGACGTGAAGGAGCTTCCGCTGATTATCAAGGCCGACGTGCAAGGATCGGTCGAGGTATTGAGCGAAATGCTCCCGAAACTTTCCGATGACCGAGTGAAGCTCAAGATTATTCACGCGAGCATTGGCGCCGTCACGGAAAACGATGTTTTGCTGGCGTCCGCTTCCGGAGCGATCATCGTTGCGTTCAACGTGCGTCCTGATCGCAAGGCGACCGATCTTGCCCAGCGCGAAGGCGTCGAGATTCGTCCGCACTCTGTGATCTACGAAGTATCCGACGAAATCAAAAAGGCGATGACCGGGCTGCTTGAACCCGTGTTCAAGGAAATTCATCTGGGCCGCGCCGAAGTACGGAATACGTTCCGCGTGAAGGGCGTGGGTACCATCGCCGGCTGCTACGTGCTGGATGGCATTTTGAAGCGCGATTCCGAGGTCCGCGTATTGCGTGACGGCGTTGTGATCTACACGGGACGACTCAGTTCCCTGAAACGTTTCAAGGACGATGCCAACGAAGTCCGTTCCGGTTTTGAGTGTGGCGCGAGCGTTTCCAATTTTAGCGATGTTAAGGTCGGTGATATTCTCGAGTGCTTCCACATGCAGAAGCTTGTTCTCGCGGAAGCTTCCGCCTGATTTTTGCCTGGCCCTGCGCATAGGGTCCGCTATATAGAGTTCGCAGGCCCGGCTGACAGAAAGTACGATGCCGATCGGTCTGCTTACCCTGGAAATTTATATCCCCGAGGCGCACTCGCTCAAAGACAAACGGCAGGTGCTCCGCAGCTTGAAGGATCGGCTGCGTGGGAAATTTAATGTCGCTGTGGCGGAGTTGGAGGGGCAGGGTTCCTGGCAGCGTGCGGTGGTGGGCGTGGTCACGCTGTCCAATAACGCTGGCCACGTCGAGCAATCTTTGCGCACCGTGCTTGAGGAGTCCGAACGGCATCTGGGACGCGATCTGATCGGTCACGAAGTGGAAGTGCTCTAGCAACCCGAGATACCGAGAACCAACCCGCGAGCTCCGTTTCTGCGTCGAACACCCAAGGCGTGGAGTCCGCAATCCAAGATGGCGGTCGTACTCTGTGAGACAACAATGACAATCCCGGGACACCGGCACGAACGAGTGGCCGAGGAAATTCTGCATGAATTGGGAATTATGGTCGCTGGCGAGCTGAAAGACCCGCGCATCGAGGGCCTGGTTACCATCACCGAGGTGCGCGTGACGCCAGACCTCAAACACGCGCGCGTATTTGTCAATGTGATTGGCAATGAAGCTGAGCAGAAAAGCACGATCCGCGGACTGGCGGCGGCGGTCGGATACATTCGTCACGAACTCACCGAGCGAATTCAGCTTCGGCGCGCGCCGGAAATCCATTTTACCCTCGATCACTCCGAGGAATATGCTCAGCGAATTGAAGAACTGCTGAAGCAGGCCAAGAAGCCTGCCGTCTGATCCATGCCTCGAAAACCGCAGCCCACTGCACTGCCCGTGTCAGCATTTGACGGCGCACTGATCATCGACAAGCCGCAAAAGAGAACGTCGCATGACGTTGTCGACGCGGCTCGCCGTATTCTCGGATTCCGCCAAATCGGCCATTTGGGCACCCTCGATCCGCTCGCGACGGGCGTGCTGGTGCTGCTGCTCGGCAAGGCCACGCGGCTCGCGCAATTTTACGTGGGACGCCGGAAACGCTACGACTCCACGTTCCGCTTCGGTTTCGCCACCGATACGTACGATGCGGACGGAACGCCACTGGGGACGGACACAGCTCCCACGCTTGACCGCGCTGAAATCGAAAGCCTCGCCGCCGCTCGTGTCGGCAGCTTTCCGCAGATGCCTCCACCCTATTCCGCGAAAAAAATCCACGGACGTCCGGCGCACGAACTGGCGCGGAAGAAAAAGCCCGTGGACTTGAAGCCCGTGGACATCGAGGTATACGATTTCCGCGTCAACGAAGTTTCCGGGTGCATCGCGAAGTTTTCCATTGAGTGCGCCTCCGGCACATATATCCGTTCCCTGGCGCACGATATGGGCGCGGCGTTAGACTGTGGCGCACATCTTGCAGAAATTGTACGCACCGCCGTCGGTGAATTCACTCTCGATCAAGCCGTAAAGCTGGAGGACCTCGAACGCGCGGCCGCCCTTGGCGATCTGGCGCGTTACGTGATTCCGCTGGAGCGCTTGCTGCCCGAATTGCCGAGCGTTACCGTCCAGCCGTTGCTGGAAAAACAAGTGCGTCACGGATCGAAATTCAGTGTGCAGATCGCGCAGATTCAGCCCGGCCGCGTCAGTCCCGCTCAGGGAGCTACTGCCGAACTCAATTCCGGCGATTGGAAGCCCGCGCGCCTGCGCGTGTTCAGCCACCAGGAACGGTTGATCGCGATTGCCGAGGCCGTGGTGCCCCGAACGTACCAGCCAATTGTTGTTCTTGAAGCCGAAGCCTAAGCAATGGAGTGGGCGTCGTGTTATACTTGTATTGCGAGGATCTCATGCTGGCCGTTCGACTTCCCCAATCCATAGAAAAACGTCTTGAAAAATTAGCCAAGCGCACTGGACGCACGAAGAGTTTCTATGTCCGGGAAGCTATCGTCCAGCATTTGGAAGACCTTGAAGACATATACCTCGCCGAGATCGCATTGGCGAAAATCCGCAGTGGCGAAGAGACACCGATTCCGCTGGCAGAAGTCCTGAAACGTTATGCCGTGGAGGATTGAAATTTCTCTCCCCGCTGCCCGGCAGTTGGATAAGCTTGACGTTCAGCACAGAAAACGCATTCTGAAGTATGTTCAGGAAAGATTAGGCAAGCTGGACGATCCTCGCAGTATCGGAAAAGCCTTGCAGGGGCCTCGCTTCGGCGAACTTTGGAAATATCGGGTGGGAGACTACCGACTCATCTGCCAGATCGAAGACGCCGCGCTGATTGTGCTCGTCCTTCGAATCGGAAATCGGAAGAACATTTATCGCTGAACTCCTGGCTTTGCCTTTCTCCAAATCGATCCGCATTTCTTATCTTAAACGATAAAGAATTCCACCAGACGTCGCACGCCTTCCCGAAACTGATCCTCCGGAGTAATCAGGCTGAGCACAATAAAACCGTCGTGCGGAAAATTAAAGAAGTGGCCGGGATGCACCAGTACAGATCGGTGCTGCAACAGAGCGACAGCTAGCGCTTCGTCAGTTCGCGTCACCGGCACGCGCAGGATCGCGTACCAGCCGCCTTCGCGATTGAGGCAGATGAGCAGCTTCGACTCGCGCGACGTTTTATCCAGGATGGAAAGATTCGCTGCGATCCTGTGCTGCAATTGCGCTTGCAACCCATGCCGCAGCGCAAGGAATTTTGACAATGCAAACTGCACCGGCGCGCTCGGCGAGAGATAGGTATCCGCGATGATTTCGAGGCGCTCGACGGCGGTTTGCACCAGGGGTTTCGGACCGCTGACTACAGTCCATGCCAGCTTCATTTGAGGAAGCAGTGAAATCTTTGAGAGGCCGCTGAGCGTGAACGTGAGCGCCCCATCGGAAAGCGCAAACGTTTGCGCTTGCTCCGACCCCGCGGAGTAATCGAGGAACACTTCATCCGCGATAATGGCCATCTCGCGGGACGCGCAAATTTCCGCGAGTTCGGCCGCTTCGCGTGGTTTTACAAATGAACCGGTTGGATTGTTGGGGTGTACGGTCAGGACGGCCCGTGAACGCGGCGTGAGGGCGGCACGCAACGAACCGAAATCAATTTGCCAGCCGTGATCGTAAAGCAATATGTACGGAACTAGCCGGACGTCGGCAAGATCGGCGAGAAATTCGAAAAGCGGATAGCTCGGCGCGGGAACGAGAATTTCGTCTCCCGGTTCGCAGAGCAATCGGAAAATATGGCTGTATCCTTCGCTGGTGCCGGAACTAAGCAGAACGTGTTCCGGGTCGATCTGTGCTTGATTGGCGGCTTTATCGGCTCTGGCAAACCCAATGCGCCCGGAATAGTAGTCGGCAACTCCCTCGCGCGCCCCGCGCAATCCCTTGCTCTCGGGACGATACAATAGCGAGCGCTTATCTGATAAAGCTGAAAGAATTTCCTGCTCCGGGTATACAAAACCGCATTCGGTCGGATTCGAAGCGGTCAAATCCAGTATCTGCTTGCCGCTCCGCCGGTGCTCTTCCAGAGCCTGCGTGAAGCGATTCGGGTCGAGCCGCCAATTTGTGCGCGATGCAAACATCATTCAAAGTGGATGAGGACGATTTCCGGGTTGGATCCCAGCCGCATCGGCGGACCCCACGTCCCGGCGCCGCAGGAAGTATAGACCGCAAGGTTGCCAAAATAATTCAATCCATAAGCAAATTTGCCGTAGATGCGTGACACGATCAGAGTGAAAGGAAAGTACTGTCCGCGGTGGGTATGACCCGAAAGTTGAAGTGAAACGCCTTCTTCCGCCGCGATTGGCAGGCGATCCGGTATGTGAACAAGCAGGATGCTGGCTGCGTCACGCTCAAGCGCAGACCGCCGAAGCACGGAACGGAATCTTTCGGGGCTTGTCGAGTCTCGGTAGTCAACTCCTACAATCTGCAAGCCATCCACTAGGACTTTTTCATTGATCAACACGCGGACGCCAAAGCGTCTCACGGCATCCAGGTATTCCGTGGGGCTGGAAAATTCCTCGTGGTTGCCGGTTACAAAATATGCGCCCAATGGCGGGGACAGTTTCGACCACGGTTCGACGAGCCGATCCAGATCGAGGGCCGTCCCGTCAAAAAGATCGCCAGGAATAAAAACGATGTCCGGGCGCAACCTTGCCAACACGGCGACGATGCGGCGGAGAAATCCGCGATTGTTCACGTGTCCGAGGTGCAAATCACTCATGATCGCCGCCGTGCGGCCGCGCCAGGACTGGGGAAGATTCGACAGCTTGACGGAAACTTTCTTTACTCGCGTACGCGCTGCATTCACGATGGCGTATAGGCCCAGAAGCAAACCAACGCCGAAAAAGAAAATCGCTAGGGGGCGCCGCTCCAGGCGAACGCCGAAGAGCCTTGGCACAACGTAAACGATCCAGCACGAGCATGCGGCAAGAACAAAGAAACTCACCAGTCCCAGCCACGCGGCGGAAATCGCGTAGAACACCCGCAGCGGCCAATTGAAATACATGCGCGCCAGAATCGTCGCGGCGACAAAGCTGATCGATAAGAATGCGAGGGCGATCCTAAGCTCAACCGTCCGGGAAGGATTTAGAGGTCCCCAGAAGAATATCCAAGTCTCGTACAATGCCAGATGCACCAGGAGGAGGATCGATTGAACGACAGCAACGAAGATTGAAATTCGGGCGCGCACTCTATGGCCGGTTTCCTGGGCGAACCCTTATTGGATGCGTTTCTCGTGAAATATGGTGCGCGTCCGGCTTCCTCACTGCGATACATCCAAACGATCCGGCGTTTCTTCAAACAGAGTTCCGCGGCCCAAAATCCACTCGGGGTCCAAATGACGTTTGACGGTCCGCATCGATTCAATCTCTTCCGGTGAAAACTGAATCGAAAGTAAGTGAGTCTTGCGCTTGCCCAAGCCGTGTTCGGCGGAGACGGTTCCTCCGAGTGCAACCGCCCTGCGCGCAAATTCCAGCAGAATTTCCCCTGCCAGAGCAGATTCCTGCTTCGCAGGAAGGATGTTCACATGCAGGTGAGCGTCACCGATGTGGCCGAAAATCACGTACCGCCCGGGAAATCGTTCATCGAGCAGCGCCCGGTAGAAAGCTAGCATCTCGCGATTGCGCTCGAGGGGCACCGCGCAATCCGAGGCCATTTTCAGACAGCCGCTACGACGCAGCGTGTCATTCACGAGTTCAGGCAGGCTGTGACGAAACGAGCGAAACCGTTCTCGGTCCGCTCGGGAACTCCCGAACCAGGAATGATCGACGAGCGCCTCTGCACGTTCGATCCGCTCGATCCAGCGCCCCAGTGCGGGATCATCCTCGCTCTCCAGCTCCTGCTCGATCAAAAGCGCGGCAGTGGCCTTGGCCGGGATTTCCGGAAAGCGCGCACGCAAGAGATCGAGCGACAGCCGGTCAAAATATTCAATCATGCGAGGACTCGCCGTCGAGCGCCAGTCATCGACCGCATCCAGCGCATCGGCATCGTTCGCAAAAAATGTCACGCCGCCCATAACCGCGTTGGGTGCGGGTAACAAACACAGTTCGGCCCCGGTCACCACCGCGAGCGTGCCTTCCGAACCGACAAATAAATCGATCCAATCCATGCCGGTACGCAAGCTGTATCCGGCCGCGTGCTTTGTGCTGCGTGGAATCGAAATTGAAGGAACAGCGAAATCGACTGCCTGCCCGCGACGCACGTGCCGAACTTCTCCGCTCGCCAGCACGACGCGCAGACCCAAAACATGCCGGCGCGTGGAGCCGTACTTGAAACTGCGCGAACCGCTGGCGTTTGTCCCAATCGTGCCGCCAACGCAGGCCGACGTTTCGGTAGGATCGGGTCCGTAAAATTGTCCTGCGGCGGCCGCTCCGGATTGCAAATCCCGGAGCGAAACGCCTGCCCCGGCGAAAGCTGCTCCTGGCCCAATTTCGAGGCGAGAAAAGTTTTCGAGGGACACGACCCAGCCACCTTGCGGCACGCGGCCGCCACTGACACCAGTCCCTGCGCCGGCAATTGTCACCGGGACACGCTCCCGTGTGGCCCGCCTCAATATTTCCGATAGATCATTTTCATTGTCGGGAGTAAAGACACGATCTGCTCGCCCGCGCAAGCCGGAGGCGTCCTCGATATATGCCGGATTGATTTCGGCTGTATCCTCTATCCGATCCACGCCAATTCTCCGGGCCGCGACGACTCGTCGATGGCCCATCAATGATAACAAAGACTGCGACCGGCACGGTTTGGCCACAACGAATAAGCCTGATCTGATAAATTCCCGCAGGCTTAGCGCTTGACGATTCAGGGGCTAAAGCCCTGTATTTCTTGGCGTTTTACTGTCGCGGCTGAAGTCGCGACCCACAACACCCATTCAGGAGATAACCCTCTGGTCTTGTGATGTTTTGAGAGTCTTCGCCCCTTGGATGGCTGTGCTTTAAAAATTAAATGGGGCCGAAAGTGGGTGTGCATTCGGCCCCGGGGTGGTGTGGGGTATTTTAGTCTTTTTATTCGATCAATTTGACCATAGTCTTCTTCACCGTCGCTGTCAATGGTACCGGACAAAAATGGCCGATGCCCCTTCAATAATGGAACGTTCATGGGATGTAATAGCCGCTTTTGGCCAAAATAACGTAATCGCGTCCTTTTTTTCCAAACGACGGCGACAGGCGAACCTCCAGCTTGTGCGGTTTGCCCTCGGCTCCGTTCGCCGACGTGTAATATCCGAGCGTATAGCGCGTTTTAATCCGCTGAATCAAGGCGGCGAACACCGAGTCCAGATGCGCCACGTCCTGCACGTCGAATATTTCACCGCCTGTCTGGTCCATCACTTTGCGGATGTTCACCAGGCCGGGAATCTTCAGGTTATACAGGACAGCATCCGCCGCGATCGCCTCGGTGACGATGTCGCGCGTGCCCTGTCCGCCCGCATCCGTGCCAACATCGTCGCTGATTAGAATGACGACGCGGCGCCCGTTCGGCCGCTCCTTCACAAAGTACTCATCGGGGACAAAAATGCCGTCATTGATATTTGTGGCGCCGCCGGCCTGGAAAGTATTGATCTGCTGGCCGATTTTCGATTTGTCTTTTGTGAACGGCACACGCAATTCGGCTTCGGTGGAAAACGTGAACAGCGCCACTTCGTCGTCGGGTTTCAGCGCCGCGAGCGCTATGTTCGCGGCATCGCGCAGCGGGCCAAGAAACGGACCGATCGAATCGCTCAGGTCCAAAACGAGCGCAACATTCAGGGGGAGTTCATCACGGCTGAAAACCTCGATCTTTTGCACGGCGTTATCGTCGCGAAGTTCGAAGTCCTCTTTTTTCAGATCGGCCATGATTTGACCGGTCTTCGTCTTCACTGTCGCGTCAACCATGACCAGGTTCACGTCAACTCGAATCGCGCCCTGGTTCTGGCTCTGCGCCCGGACCGTGCCCTGCAAAAAAAACGTAAGTAAAACAGTCAAGCTCGATACGCAGACCGCGTTTCGCCAGAGTTTTGGCATGGAAGTAATTCGGTGCATGCAGTCTAGTATGCCATTTCCTGTGCTAATTTAGCTTCGCCGGATTCGCGGAGGTAGCCTTATGTTTTTTCGAGGACTGTTACAAGCTTCTCATGATTGGCCGGCCATTCGAGCTCGATAGGACGCCACTGGCTAGCCCGGAAATCTCACCGGGAATAAGAACAAACGGTTGAATAGGAGTGAAAAAAGGCCGCTTTCTCGGGCATAACTGCGTTATTCAGGCGTGGTTGATGTCCGAAGAAAAGAGGCCTTTTCAAT
>JBEKCU010000152.1:0-10453 GCA_050014735.1 Candidatus Acidiferrales bacterium
CAAGTTGGTCGAACATCCGGCGAATCTGGCGGTTCTTTCCTTCGTCGAGCACGATCTCCAGCCACGCATTGCGCTGACCCGTGCGTAATACGTGAGCGCTTTTCGCGCGCAACAATTCACCGACTTCGTTTCCCGATTCGATTTGCACGCCTCGGACTAGCTCAGCCGCAAGATTTTCATCGGCCACAACGCCCACCTGTACGTGGTAGGTCTTGTCCAGGTGCGTGTTGGGATCGGAAACACGAGACGCCCATTCGGAATCGTTCGTGAGCAAGATTAGTCCTTCACTTGCTTTGTCCAAGCGGCCCACTGGCCCTACCCAGGGCAATTCTTCACTCAAACAGGAATATACAGTGTCGCGGCCCTTTTCGTCGGACGCCGTCGTGACCATTCGCCGCGGTTTATTCAACGCGAGATAGATTTTCGTTTCCGGTCCGATGAGGCGCCCGTCAACATCGATACGATCGCGCTCCAAACGAACGGGAGTCTCGGGGTCTTTTCGGATTGCCCCGTTCAGCCGTACACGCCCCGCGCCGATCAGCTCAGCGGCCTGCGATCGAGAGCAGTATCCAAGCTTCGACAATGCTCGTGCCAGACCCACTTTTCTTATGTTTTGTCCATGTCCCATTACTTTTTTCTCATTACCTACCCGGGATAGATACTGCCATGAGGCGTGCCTCGCGTCACAGCAAAGTGTGACCTTGCGCACAGCCCGTGAGCGCTTCCAAGATGAAAATGAAAATAGAGGGTGAGTAGCTTTTATGCCGTACGGTGCGAATGCGCATCTTGGGCATGAAGTTCGACGATATCGTTTGCAAAGGAGACATCATGGTAAGCCCACCGCAGGTGTTGGTGATCGCTCCAGAATCGGGAGAGCGAGATAAACTCCAGAAGATTCTCAGCGCCGCCGGCGTGCATCCATATTGCTATGCCACGTGGATGGAGGCACTGTCGTTTCTTTCCGGTCAGCCGACTAGCGTGGTTTTCGCCGATGTGGAATTGCCCGACTGCGATTTTCGGGGCGTTCACGAAGATGTGGATCGCGTTCAGACAGGCGTGCCCGTAATCGCTCTGACCAGGGATGCCAACTGGAATTCATATTTAGCTGCAATGGGCGCCGGCGCCTTCGATTGTCTGACGCTTCCGCCCAACACGCAGGAAACACAACGAGTGCTCCGAGCTGCTCTGCGCGCAATTTCCACCGCTCGCGGCAACGAACATGTTGCAGCATAAATACCCGGGCGTATAATCGGACCCGAAATATGGCATTCTCCCTCGGAACGGTGGGAAGTTTTGCCTAAGGAGGTGGGAGGTGCTCAACGCGGCCCGGGTTTTGATTGTTAGCCCTGACGCAGCCCAGTGCGCCGATGCAAATGAAATCGTTCGCCACATGGGTCTGTTCCCTGTCACGTGTTCCTCGCTTACCGATGCGCGCGCCCTCACCGGACGGGAGAGATTCGAATTCGTGCTTTGCAACGATGATTTGCCGGATTGCAACCTGCGAACCTCGTTACGCGTTTTGACGTATTCGACTGGGGGCGTTCCCGTGATTATTCTTTCCCACCGAGCCGATTGGGACGCATACGTGCGCGCTCTCAACGCCGGAGCATTCGACTATATTGCGTGTCCACCAGACCCGGTTGAAACCGAACGTATCGTGCGCCTCGCGATCAAGCAGAATCCCCACTCGCGGAGAAGCTCTCGGTCTGCTGCCTGATTGGATTTCCCTGCCGGTTAAATTGTGTTTGGCGCCGGTCTGCATCTTGCGAGGAATTGCTGCCTTCAATGTCCCCTCGGCCGGGATCCAAGCGCTTAGCATCGCCTTTTGCTGTGAGATCATCTCGCAGCTTGCGTTGACCGATGAAAACGTGGTCCCATTCTCGCTGTGAACCCTGCAATTCCCTGGGACTTGGGATTAATTCTGGCGGTGCTCGGCATCGTCGTCCCCTGGCGCGGCGCTGTCCGGGTTCGCCGACTCTTGAGTCGTCCGCAGTTCGGTACGGCCGACCGGTTGTCGCTATATGGGACAACGATCGCCTTTCAATGGATTCTCGCTTTTGTTGTCTTGTGGCGGTCCTTATCACATAGTATCGGGTTCTCAGCGCTGGGCTTGACGGTATCCAACCCGGTGCGGACGACCTGGATCACTCTTATATTGACCGGCGTGCTGTGCGCTGGTCAGCTTGCCAGTTTGCGAAGAATTCTTCGCCTGTCATCCGAAGAACGCGGTTCCCTTTTCCACATCACGGAAAAAATCATGCCGCGAACATTGGTTGAGATATTCGTATTCGTGGCACTTGCTTGTACCGCTGGTCTCTCTGAGGAGTTCCTCTACCGCGGGTTTTTGTTTGCGATGTTCTCGCGAATGTTGGAAAATTCTCCTCTGTCCGTTGCGATTGCTGCTTTACTCTCCTCAATCTGGTTCGCCGTAGCACATTTGTACCAAGGGAGGAGAGGCGTTATAACTACGTTTGTAGTAGGTATGATTTTCATGCTCGCTCGTATTTCGACCGCGAGTCTTATCCCCTCCATCGTAGCCCACGCGGGAGTGGACTTGATTGCGGGACTTTATATTTCGATTTCTTACAGGACGGTTAGGAAGGATGTCTAAGCCTGAAATCCCACCTATCGGCAATAGCCAAATATCGGCAGCTCTCGCTGCCTTCGGCATCGAACTGTCAAGCGATCAGCTTAGCCGGATTCGCGACTACATCTCGATACTCCTCAGGTGGAATAAGCTTTTGAGTCTAACGTCTATTACTGATCAAATCGAGATAGTATCTCGGCACTTTGGCGAATCCATGTTCGCGTCTTCCGTATTGCCTTTGGAAAATTGTCGACTTGCGGACGTTGGATCGGGAGCTGGTTTTCCAGGCCTGGCGCTAAAAATCTTAATTCCCTCCCTGTTCGTCACTCTCATTGAATCGAACAAGAAGAAAAGCGCATTTCTTTCTGAAGTTGTGCGAGCATTAGATCTAAAGGGGGTCGAAGTGCTGCCGATTCGGTTTGAAGAATCACGCGCGGTAGCTGGGTCTTACGAGATCGTTTGCGCTCGTGCCCTCGGCGGCTTTCCGGAATTGCTCCGCTGGGCAAAGAAGGTCTTGCCAGAACGAGGCCATTTGGTCTTATGGCTTGGCGGAGAAGACACCACGAGGATCACAAGTGTCAGCGGATGGATCTGGAATCCCGCAGTTCGTATCCCTGAATCCCAGAGGCGATTCATCCTGACAGGCCGCCCCTCTCTCTAGATGAATAATTATATTAGTCGAATTTGAATCGAACCTCGACCGGATTGACAAATTGTTTCACGTGGAACAATTTTCATGGCGCGGCGATGTCTTGCAATCGGTGTACGGGATGGGCCCACCGTGGTCTTGATGTCGCACTGAAAAGCTAGCGGTAATCCTCAGCGAGCAAATTGAGACGGTTCGCGGGAATCCAAGCCGCATATTTGGCTTACGGGCCCATTCCGGTCCGCACGACTCGCAAATCACTCGCATTTTCAGTATTTTGAAGATCGCGCCACAAAGTGAGTAGCATACATCTTCAGCATCTGTTGCTTTCGCGGTCGCCATATATAAATCGACACAGCCTGAAAATCATGTTAAATGTGCGAGAAAAATTGTTCCACGTGAAACAATTTGCTCACACGGCATCCGCTGTGATAACTTCCACATCCTGGGGGCCGAAAATTGGGTCGAGTTATCGCCATTGCCAACCAAAAAGGTGGTGTGGGTAAAACTACCACGGCGATCAACCTTGCCGCTTCATTGGCGATCTCCGAGCAGCGAACACTCTTAATTGATTGCGATCCGCAGGGAAATACCACGGCTGGAATCGGTTTTCCAAAGGATCCTAGCCGCCGAACGCTGTATCAAGCGCTCATTCTCGGTGAGCCACTCGAACAAATCATCTTGAAAACGCAAGTCGAGGGACTTGATCTAATCCCGGCGGACAAAAACCTCGTTGGGGCGGAACTCGAGTTGGTCTCCGCCGAAAATAGAGAATTTCAGCTCAAAAAGCTCATTCAACACGTAAAGGACAATTACACATACGTCATTATGGATTGTCCACCCGCCCTTGGCCTTCTAACTCTGAATGCGCTAACGGCCGCAGACTCGGTCCTCGTCCCGATCCAATGCGAGTATTTGGCCCTGGAAGGAGTGTCTGAGCTTCTGGATACCCTGATCCGAATCCGGAGGACGTTGAACCCGGACCTAGCCATCGAGGGGATCGTCCTTACAATGTACGACGAAAGAACCACCCTTTCCCGTCAGGTAGCCTCCGATTTGAGGAGCTTCTTTGGGTCCCAAGTCTTCAATTCCGTCATACCGAGGAACGTGCGTCTGGCCGAGGCACCAAGCCATGGAAAGCCGATCCACTTTTACGACATACATAGTAGAGGCGCGGAAGCATATATCAATCTATCGAAGGAGGTAATCTCCAGTGGCGAGAAACGCATTGGGAAGGGGGCTGGGAGCGCTGATTCGTGAACCTGAAGTTGCGGCTCCTCAGTCGGCCCCAGCAGCATCCTCATCAACAGGCACTGCAACAGCGCCATCGCCCAGCATTGTCGGCGGACCGCTCCAGATCGATATCGACCTGATCGATCCCAGCCCGTTTCAACCGCGAACCAGGTTTGTCGAAAACGCGCTTGAGGAGCTCGCTCAGTCCATCCGGTCCAGCGGTATCATTCAGCCGCTTGTTGTACGGAAAGTTGGTGCCAGGTATCAGCTTATTGCCGGCGAGCGCCGATGGCGCGCCGCTCAACGCGCCCAGCTTCTTCGTGTGCCGGCGGTCCTTCGGGACGTTGGGGATGAACAGGCGCTCGAGCTTACACTGGTTGAGAATATTCAACGCGAGGACCTGAACCCGATTGAACAGGCTCGCGCGTTTGAACGTCTTATGGATCAATTTCATTTAACCCAGGATGAGGTGGCGACACGGACCGGAAAGGACCGCGCTACGGTTGCCAATTCCGTGCGCCTTCTTTCGCTGGATGAAACATTTCTAGAATGGATCGAAGAGGGAAAACTCACTGCCGGACACGGACGAGCCCTCTTGGCGGTTGACGACCCAAAGTTACGCCTGGATCTAGCACAACAGGCCTCCAAAGGGAAGCTGACAGTCCGGCAGCTCGAACGGATGGCCACCCGTCGAGGCCGTGGTCGAGGCGCACACATGCAGATCGAACCGCCCGATCCAAACCGCCTCGCTGCCGTGGACGACCTGCAAAAACACATTGGAACGCGAGTGACTCTTCACATGCCCACAAATGGCCACGCTGGACATTTGATCCTTGATTTCTATGACGAGGAGCAGCTCAATGGCCTATATGACCGCCTTATGACGTAATACTATGTATGTAGTAATTAGGACTTGTTGAAGTATGTCCGCGTGATGAAGATTCAAATGTCGCTAGACCCCTGGAACGCCATTCTACCTACCGGCGCTACCCTCGCTCCCACTTCAGAACACCGAAGTTTCCGGCGGGTGCAGTGACGTACTATCCGGTGATATAGTGAGCACTGGCTTAGTCCGGTTGATGTAAAATGCGAGCAGTTCAGCGGTAGTCTACGCTTCGACTTTTTGGAGGTCTCTCGATGCAATGGCGATCCAAGGGGCGTGGAAAAGACACGGAGAGCCGAGAGTTTACCGGTTTCCTGGACAAGGGCGTCAAGTTCGAAGGTACCCTGGAAGCTTCCGGGGTGTTTCGCGTCGACGCGCAGGTAAAAGGGAACTTGCTGTCTAGCCACAGTCTGATTTTGGGAGAAGGAGCGCGCGTCGAAGGTCAAATTGAAGGCAACCATGTCGTCATCTCGGGTAAGTTCGACGGAGTGATTTTTGCCAAGGGACGAGTTGAAATACACGCTAAGGGCGTGGTCTCGGGCGAAATTCACGCGCCCTGCCTGATTATCGAGGCGGGAGGAATTTTTGACGGTCGATGCCACATGCTCGCCGCGTCCGAATCCACCAAGCCGCTGACGATACCGATCCGTGCGTCACAGAGCTGATGGTACAGCCGTGCCTGATGCACGGGTGCGGAGGATCCAAGAATGTCAGCGTCGTCTATCCGCCGATGAAGAGCAGTAACTGTTAACTTCGACCCACGGCGGATTCTGAACCCCACTTCAACCGATTGATTATTCTTCTTGACCTAGGAGCCATCTCATAAATGCCTCAAGAGGATAATGAGGCAGCCGAGTTGGAGCATTCCGAGGAAATTGGCTTCGTGATATTCCCAGCGGGTGACCAGTCGGCGGAAATTGTGGAGCCAGGCAAAGAGGCGCTCAATTTTCCAGCGCCGACAGTAGCGACGCAATTCGCGACCGTTTTGGGTGCACTTGCGGCGGCGGTTGTATTTGTGGGGCGCGATGAGCCGGATGCCGTGTTTTTGTCGGAGGCGCTGATCCAGCGGATCGCTATCGTAGGCGCGGTCACCGATCATTCGTTTTGGTTTGGCTCGCGTGAAACGCTGCGCGACGGTCGCTTCGACGAGCTTGCTTTCATGAGGCGAAGCGCTGGTGACGCAGCAGGCGACAGGAAGACCATGGCGGTCTGCGATCGCCATGATTTTACTGCCTTTTCCTCGGCGAGTCGGGCCGACAGCAGTGCCCCTTTTTTCGCCGAACTGAAGCTGGCGTCGATGAAAGTTTCCGACAGATCCAGTTTGCCGCGCGCCCGCAGATCTTCGGCGAGCGCGTGCAAGAGCCGGTCCAGCGTGCCATCGCGCTGCCACTGCTGAAAACGCCGATGGCAGGTTTGATAGGAAGGATAGCGGTCCGGCAGATCGTGCCAAGGAGCACCCGTGCGCAAAACCCAAAGAATTCCGTTGAACACGGCTCGCGCATCGCGCCAAGGCCGACCTCGACCGTCGGAACGTCGTTTCGGAGCAAGCAGTGGTTTGAGTTTCTCCCACTGCGCCGCGGTTAGGTCCATGCTCCTGATTTACTCTTGTTCGCATAACTCGCAAGCTCGGAAAGACTTAAATGTGTTTATGAGATAACTTCTAGTTTACTTATCTCAGACAATTCTCTTCGATGGACACGATCACTCACGGAATTGTAGGCGCGCTGGTGGGGAAGGCCCTATTCTCGGGCGGGGACGCACCTGCCGGCAGTTCCCTCAACAAATATGAAGCGCTAAGTTCCACGACGGCCAGAGTAGCGATCGTCGCCTGCACTGTGGGCTCAGTTTTTCCGGATATCGATATCTTCGCGGGACGCTTAGCACACAATCCGCTCGCCATCATGGAGTGGCACCGAAACATCACGCATTCGTTTGTCCTGCTGCCGCTTTGGGCGCTGCTGCTGGCCGCCGCGTCAATACCGCTTGCGAGGTTGTCGCATTGGCCCCGCCCGTCGTTTCCCGCCCTTATTGGGATTTACGCGGTTGGGTTATGCACTCACGTATTTCTGGATATTGTCACCGATTTCGGGACGATGATTTGGAGTCCTCTCGACTACTCACGTCCCGCTTGGGACTGGATTTTTATCTTGGACCTGACTTTGACCTCGCTCGCACTCGTCCCGCAACTCGCTGCCTGGTGTTACCGCGTGCCGAAGAAATTTTTGCGACGTGCGCGATTTACCTGGGGCGGGCTCACTGCGGGCGCCCTCGGAGCGTACGCGTTGGCGCGCACCGCCGGATATCCATTCGCATTATGGATTGTGGCCTTCGTGAGCGCTGTCTTTGCATTGGTTCTCTTTGTGCCGGGAATCCGGGACGCTGGATTTCGATGGAGAAGATCGAGTTGGTGCCTTGGTGGTTCGGTCCTCGTCATTATCTATCTGGCGTGCGCCGCTGTAATGCATGGCAAGGCAGTCGCAAGCGTCGAGAACTTTGCAGCCAAAAATAATCTGCGCTCGGACAATCGCGCGGCGCTTCCTCTACCGCCGACGCTGACGCATTGGTCCGGTCTGATCGGCACACCTGAGGGCGTCTGGAGAACCACGTTTCACCTGCCAAGCGGCGAGATCGAGCGCACGCAGTTTTATTCGAGCGCGAAGTCCGATCGTTTTGTGGACGCGGCTAAAAAGCTGCACGGCGTCCAGGTGTACCTCTGGTTCGCGCGGTTTCCGGTTTGGCGGGTTACGCAACGTGGAGACTTAACCGTGGTCGACGTTTCCGATGTGCGTTTCTTTCGGGAATACGATCCCGAAGTCATCGCCAACGCCCCAGGTCCTAGAGGAGTCGCGACGGTCCGAACCGATCCCGCGGGATTTACGTTCGAGGTTGTTTTTAACGCCGCAGGACAGCCCATTTCAAGCGGATTCAGAAGACGGTAATATGAAGGCAACGGATCTGAAGCGGCCAAGCTAATCAGCTGGGTAGACCACGACTTGGCGGTCTTCGCCGGCTCCTTCGCTTCCGGTACGGACGCCTGATTCTTCTTTCAAGACGAGATGCAAGATGCGCCGCTCGCGCGCGGACATGGGGTTAAATCGGAATGGGGCGTGAGTTTCACGGACGCGATCGGCGGCTACATGCGCGGAAAGTTTCAATTCCTGTATGCGCAGGGCGCGATAACCGCCTGCATCGAATCGGATGCGGCCCCAGAATTGGGGATCGAGGTTGAGCCAGCGGAGAGCGATATGTTCGAGCGCCTTCAGCAATTCCGCGTTGCGCTCGACAAGCAAGTCTTGATCCCGCCCTTTGAATAGGACAAGGATCTCAGGATTTTCCAGTTCCGTCGCTGCAGCCGGACCCGTGGCACGAATTTCGTATGCCAGCTCGAAGCGTCCTTTCCGCAGCAGAGTGTCAATGCAACGACGCAGTTCCGCCGTGGTCGCCGGATGATCCAGCTTTCCACCAACGATCAGATTCGGGCGAGTGACGGGCACCGATGGAACTCCTAATTCCCGGACATTTTAATGTTGATCCCCATTAACGACGCCCCACGCTTTCACTAGAGTCCGCAGCCGAAACGTTTCACGCGGGACCTCATTTCTTCTTTCCGGGCCCGCGCGACGGCTTTGGAGGAGGAGGCGCCGTCCGGTAAAGATACCATTGTTGAATAATTCCGACCATATTACTAGTAAGGATATACAATGCCAAGCCGCTCGGCGAAAGCGCGAACATGCCGCCGAAGATCAAAGGGGTCAAAGCCATCATCTTCGCCTGGGCGGGGTCCATGCCGGGAGTCGGGGTCATCTTCTGCATGAAAAACATCGATACGGCCATGATCACAGGCAAAACATAATAGGGATCGCGGGCCGAAAGGTCGTGGATCCATCCCAGCCAGGGTGCGTGGCGCAATTCGATGGTATACGCGAGCATGCGATAGAGGCCGAACCAGATGGGCATCTGGATCAGGGTCGGCCAACAACTGCCGAGCGGATTGATGCCCTCGCGCGAATAGACCTCCATGACTTCCTTGTTCATGTCGGCCTTCCGGGGATCGCGCATCGAGTATTTCTTGTATCGTTCCTGGATGGATTTAATTTCCGGCGCGACTTTTTGCATTTTCTGCATCGCGCGCATGCTCTTCACTTTCAGCGGAAACATCACCATGTTGATCAGGATGGTGATTAGCACGATGTCCCAGCCGTAGTTGCTCACGTATCGATGCAACCATCGCAGGGAGTAGAACAAAGGCTCGGCGATGAATCCCCATAGGCCAAATTGCACCAGGCTGTTGAGCGGCGGACGAACCGCTTTCAAGCCATCGATGCTCTTCGGGCCAATGTACATCCGCAGATCCAGAGGCCCTGGCGCGGCAACGCCACCGGCCATGTACGGAACCACTTCGGTTTCAGTCTTTCCGTCGGGACCCGTGGTAGTGTGTTGAAACGTCCAGCCTGTCAAGGTTAGCGGTGTCTCCGCCAAGTCTCCGTGCGGAGTGAACGGAGGCAGGAATGCAACGGCGAAGTAAAGGTCTTCGATTCCGACAAAATCGAAAGATCCGGCGACGTTCGCGTGCACCGTGGTTTGGCCGGGCTTCCCCAGATTTTTCGCTGCAAGCGTATTCAGTTTTCCGGCGTTGCTGTCGAATACCTGCGTCTGCAAGGCCGCTCGATAGGCGGTGGCATCGCCGAATCCGCCAGTCCAAGCCAGACTCTGGCGCAGCGGGTTTCCATCCAAAGTCACCGAGGTCCGCACATCCACGATATAGCTGGTATCGAATTTGAAGTGTTTCGTGACTTCCAGGTGACCGTCGCTCCAGGCGAGAGTGATTTCCGCGGGGGCGTGAACCACGGCGCCGGCGTCAGGCACTTTGCCCGATGCCGTCATTTCAAACAGTGCACTGTCAACGGTAGATTCCTGATCGGGATCGTCGAGTGTCAGGGAAAACGGCCAGCTATTGGACTGCTGCGCGACATCCGCATGGACCAGATCGAGCGGACGCGGAGGATTATTACCGTCCGTGAACTGGTTGAGCTGCCAGCTTCGTATCACTCCGCCGTGATTGGAAAGTTCGACGCGATAGAGATCGCTTTCGATCACAATCGAT
>JBEKCU010000153.1:0-10444 GCA_050014735.1 Candidatus Acidiferrales bacterium
TCAACACCGCCACAATCTGCTCCTCGCTGAAACGGCTCTTCTTCATCGTTGCTTCTCCTCTCATGGTTTTATACCCGGAGAAGCTAACTTTTGGATGGACTAGTTTTCGGGGGGCAGGTCAACGCTACTCAGTCTGCTGCCGTTTACCACCCTCCCTGATCGTCGTCTTCCACTACTTCGAATATTTCAATTACTTCATTCACTGGTTCCGGGTCTGTATCTACGAACGCGACCGGTGCTGCAAAGGTGGCCTCGGTCAATTCGATTGTTTCCGGTTCGACAGCTTCGCGGAATGTCGCTTTTGTTTTTCTTGCTGTGTTTGCGCGGGCTGGCTTCTTGGTGTGCGCGCGTTTTCTCATGGGTTTTGCGTGCCGCATCGCTTTACGGGCTACTTTGGTTTTCATGGTCTTATACCTCCGAGTTCGTCGGAAATCCGGTCCTACGAGTTGGCCTCCCAACGGGCCTCGTCTGGAGCATTCGTGCTGGGACCAGGCCCGGCACCCATGCTTTGTATAGAGGAATGGGCCCATCGTAGCCATGACGACGAACACGTCTGCCTGTGATGGAAATCACATCTGAATCAATTCCTGGACTGCTAGTTTAGATCTAAGAGGAATTTACAATGGCGGACGCGAGAAGTGTTTCCAGCAAAACGAAGGAACTCAGCATTATTTGCGACGACCGCCCCGGCATGCTTTCTCATCTCGCCCAGCTGTTGGGCGACGCCGAAGTGAATATTGTGGCGATCAATTGTGCTCCCTTGGGAGTGCAGGGCATAGTAAGACTGGTTGTTGATGATGTCCCTGGTGCGAGGAACGCCTTCGATGGCAAGCATCTTTCCTACATGGAGCATGATGTACTTCTCGTAGAGATGCCAAACTTACCTGGAACTTTGGCTGAGTTTGCCGCAAAGCTCGCCGCGAAGAATATCAATATAACTACCGCTTATGGGGCTGCAGCCAAAGATACCAAAAATGCGATCGTCGTTTTCAGGGTTTCCGATCTGGACAAGGCCCTGAGCATCGTCTAGACGATGATGTGCAAACCATCGGGTTGAAGAGGTTGGCCCAGATGGACCTCATCGCTCCGTGGTTCTATACTCCTTGCGTGGATTCCGAAGCTGATTTACTGACTCCGCTGCGGCGTTACTGGGGATACGATGCGTTCCGTCCCATGCAGGAGCGCGTTGTGCGCAGCCTGTTGCACGGGTGCGATACATGCGTTGTGATGCCCACCGGGGGAGGGAAGTCGCTCTGCTATCAACTGCCGGCAGCGATGTCGGACAGCAAGACTGTCATCGTCATTTCTCCCTTGATAGCCCTGATGCAGGACCAGGTGGCGCAACTGGGACAAATGGGAATCCCCTCCGCGCTGTTGAATAGCTCGCTATCGCCGACGCAGCAATCTAAAGTCATCGACAAAGCCCGATTGGGCGGGTATCGCCTCCTGTATCTTTCTCCGGAACGTCTGGCGCGCGAAGATACCATCGAGTGGCTCCAGGGCGTGCCGATTTTGTTTTTCGCGATCGACGAAGCGCATTGCATCTCGGAATGGGGACATGAGTTCCGTCCGGAATACCGCCAGTTGAGCCGGCTGCGAGTTCACTTTGCGGATCGTCCGATCGCGGCCTTCACCGCCAGCGCGACGCAGCGAGTGCGGCATGACATTATTCGACAGCTCGAGATGCGCGACCCGCACAAGTACATCGCGAGCTTTCACCGGCCCAATCTCCGCTATGTGGTGCGGGATTGCGCAGGTCACAACCAGATGGACCTCCTGATTCACGCGCTGCAAAGCTACGGAAATGAAAATGTCATTGTCTACGCGCCGACGATCGCGAGAGTGGAATCCACCGTGGATTTTCTGCAGGAAAATGGAATTCCCGCGATTGCCTATCACGGCCAGATGGTCGCCGCCGAACGCAGGCGCAATCAGGAGCGCTGGATGGCGGATGAGGTGCGCGTAATGGTCGGCACAATCGCGTTCGGACTCGGGATCAACAAAGCCGCCGTGCGCGCGGTCATCCATCTCTCGCTGCCGAAATCCATAGAACAGTATTACCAGGAAGCAGGCCGCGGCGGACGCGATGGCCTTCCAGCCGATTGCGTTCTTCTCTGGCAGAAGAAGGATATCGGTTTGCATGTTTTCTTCATCGGTCAGATCGAGGATCCAGCGGAAAAGAGGCGCGCCTGGCAGCGCTACGATGAAATTCGCGGGTTTGTCGAATCGAAAGTGTGCCGTCACCGCAGGATTTGCGTGCACTTCGGTGAAACGCCGAAGTGGAACACCTGCAATGCCTGCGACGTCTGCGGCTCGGAACCTGAGTGGCTGTCGAAAGAAGTCGAGGATGTTCTCCCGAAGCGTCGGCGCCCCAAGACGCCCTCGGTGGTCGTAGAGCCATCTCCCGTACAGCGTCCGAGTCCTCGTCCGAAAGTCGTGCAACCGAACGTACAATCCGCGGTGGCCGTCAATCCCGCTCTGCGAGACTTTTTGCGCGAGTGGAGACGGGAAACAGCCACACAGCAAAATGTTCCCGCGTATGTCGTGATGCATGACACAACGCTCGATGCAATCTGCCAGATTTTGCCCAACTCCAAAAGAGATCTGTTGCACGTCCCCGGCATCGGCGAGCGAAAAGCGGAACTGTACGGCCAGCAAATTCTCGCCGCGCTGAAACAGTTTCGTGACGGCGCCCGCGCACTGCCCACGCCAGAAAAGAAAATCAAGCCAGCCGACGAAACGATCGCCCTGCTTGAGGAAGGGAAATCGCTCGACGAAATTGCCCAAATCCGAGGCCGGCAGCGATCGACCATTGTCAGTATGGTTTCGGACCTGGTTGAGCGGGGACTTGTTGGGTATCGAACGAATTGGGTGGAGCAAGACAAACAGAAAAGAATTGAAGAGGTCTGCGCAAACCTCGGGCTTGAAAGACTTGGGCCTATTAAGCAGGCTCTCCCACCGGAATTTGCATTTGACGAAATTCGGCTCGTTGTGGCCTCTTTGCGACAGAAGGGCGCTGGCCAATCCATAGCTGCGGCACAATGACGCTACGAATGTCTCCTCGAACCGAAGCCTACTTGACCTCGTGTGATCGCGCTCACATGTGCGCGTGAGCGCAATCACTTCTATTCCGTCTCGATCCGCATAACTTACAGGAGAGAGCTTCACACTTCCGAGGTGCCCTATGGCCACTCAAATGGCATCCAGCCGGGTATCATTAGAGAACGTCCTATTCGCAACGGATTTTTCCAAGCATTCAAACGAAGCACTCCCATTTGTTTTATCCATCGCTCGCAAATACGGCTCGACGATATCGGCCGTACACGTCATCACGTCTCCGTTAGGGGAATTCACTCCTACCATAGAGATGCAAGCGATCGCGGCACAGGCGTTGCGTGAGGCCGAAGAGGGGATGAAAGGCTTGAACGCGCGGCTGCAAGGGGTTTCGCACGAGGCGATCATACGAAGAGGCGATATCTGCGATGAGTTGGCTGAGATCGTGAACCAGAAGGGCATCGACTTAATTGTTGTGGGAACGCATGGACGCGCGGGTGTCAGCAAAATCCTGATGGGTTCGGTGGCCGAGCGCATTTTCCGCCAGGCCACGTGTCCAGTCTTGACGATAGGACCGAACGTCTCCGGTGAGCCTGGCAGTATCGCGGATATTCATACGATCCTATACCCCACCGATTTCAGCCCGGAATCCCTGGCTGCTCTACCCTACGCGGTTTCGCTGGCACAGGAAAACCAGTCACGCCTGTATCTATTTCACGTTACTCCCACTCCGGTCCCGGATTCCGTTTCGGATTCACTGATGCTTCGTCTGCGCGCGCTCGTTCCGCCGGAGGCAAAACTCTGGTGTGAACCGAAAGTTTTCGTCGATTCGGGTGACGCGGCAGAAAAGGTGCTCGAACTATCAGAGGAGCTTGCCGTGGATCTGGTCGTTCTTGGTACGAAGCACGTCTCAAGATTTGCCGGGACGCGAACGCACCTTGGAATGGCCACGGCGTACAAAATTGCAAGACAGGCAATTTGCCCGGTCCTTAGCGTTCGCGGCTAACTGACCCATCACCCGCCGAGCGACGGCAGGTCAGGCTGGCGAGCAATCTGTAAGTCCTGTAGCTTCTGTGAGATGCGTGCAAACTCGCTTCCGATATCCGGTAGCAGGCCGGAAGGGTTGTTTTTTGGGTGAATCGGCTAAATTCTTCGCACCAAGATTCCGCGGACAGACGGCATAATCGGAGTACAGGAGCGGATCGATACGAATGCATCCGGACCGCTTGATTGCTTCTTTCCCGATTTGAAATCGACGCTCATCGACACGGGTGTGGACTTCTATGAAGAATGACAACAGAACCAAAAACGGTCGAGCCAAATGGGACAATCCTGCGGACACATGCCTGCCGCTTCGAGGGCAGAAGCCTCGTGCCTGGCGCCTGGTTCTATTTGGCGCTCCGGGAGTCGGAAAAGGCACGCAAGCCGAATTCCTAAAGCAGCGACTGGACATCTGCCACCTTTCGACAGGCGACCTTTTTCGTGCGGCCGCGAGCCAAAACGGCAGTAGCCTATCGCCCGCGATGTCTGAAGCAATGGCCTACATGCGGCGTGGCGAACTTGTGCCCGATTCCACGGTTTGGCAAATGGTTCGCGAACGGGGTGACTGTCTTGAATGTCCGGCTGGTTTTTTGCTCGATGGATTTCCGCGCACGGTGCCGCAGGCTGAGCAATTGCAAGCATACATGGAAGGCGAAGGTCTCGCTCTTGACGGCGTGCTGGACTACGAAATGCCCATGGCCGAAATCATCGCGCGTCTGAGTGGCCGCCGTGTGTGCGAAAAATGCAAGGCAGTTTTTCATATCACCTGGCGTCCTTCCAGTACCGAGGGCATTTGCGACGACTGCGGCGGGCGGTTGTATCAGCGGGATGACGACCAGCCCAAGTCGATTATCACGCGTCTGGAAGTCTATCGACACAGCACGGCGCCGCTGGTTCAATTCTACAAAGAATTGGGTCTGCTGGTTTCGATTGACGCCACCGGTTCCCCCGAAGATATTTTTGCGCGCACGATGCACTCCTTGCAGGAGCGGTCGGAGAACCTGATGAAGCAGCCGGCCGGCGATCGGGTCTGAGAGTAGTTCTCGCCGCCCCCGGCCAGAAATTTCGTTGAATTTCAGCCGGTCTCACAGTTTCCGCCTGTTGCGATAGCTCGACGTTTCCGCTTTCCGTTCAATCACAACCACCATGTTCTCCGCCTGCGCCGTGTGATGAATGTCACAACCGAACGTGCGTTCAATCACAGGAAGATGAGTTCACCTCGCGTAAAGTTAAAAATGCGATGGGCAGGATGGATGGCGATCGATTCAATTGTTGGTTACGGCTCTAATCCGAGATAGAATCTCGACGTTACGTAGATTTGCTGCGGATCGCAAACCCCTCTCGTCCCGCAATTGAGCATTTCGCATTCGATATTGTCTTATTTTGTCTGGCGAAGGAATTATCTATGCCAAAGACCATGGAAATACTTGACGGAAATCAAGCTGCCGCGTCGGTTGCCTATCGGGCGAGCGAAGTGATCGCGATCTATCCCATTACTCCAGCGTCGCCGATGGGCGAATGGGCGGAGCAATGGAAAGACGAAGGCCGCCGCAATGTTTTTGGCACGGTGCCAACCGTCATCGAAATGCAAAGCGAAGGGGGAGCAGCAGGGACGCTGCATGGGGCTTTGCAAGCCGGCGCGCTCGGCACCACGTTCACGGCGTCGCAGGGTCTCCTGCTGATGATTCCGAACATGTTCAAGATCGCGGGTGAATTGACGCCGGCGGTGATTCATGTGGCAGCGCGCACGATTGCGACGCACGCTCTGTCGATCTTTGGAGACCACAGCGATGTCATGGCTGCGCGTTCCACCGGATTTGCCATGCTTGCGTCCAGTTCGGTTCAGGAAGCGAGCGATTTCGCACTGATCGCTCACGCCGCAACCCTGGAAGCCCGAATCCCGTTCTTGCATTTTTTCGATGGTTTTCGGACATCCCACGAAGTGAACAAGATTTTTCCGCTCTCTGACGATGACATGCGCGCGATGTTGGATGAAGACGCCATTCGCCGCCATCGCGAACGCGCCCTCACCCCGGATCGACCAAAACTTCGCGGCAGCGCGCAAAATCCGGACGTTTTTTTCCAGGCGCGAGAAGCCGCGAACCCCTTTTATATCGCGACGCCTACCATCGTTCAAAATGCCATGGATCGGTTTGGGGAGCGCACCGGCCGCTCGTATCGCCTATGCGATTACGTTGGCGCACCGGATGCGGAGCGCGTCATTGTGTTAATGGGTTCCGGCGCGGGAGCAGTCGAGGAAACGGTAGCGGCTCTGAACAAACGAGGCGACAAAGTTGGCGTACTAAAGGTACGCCTGTTCCGGCCGTTTCCGGTGGCGGCGTTTTTTGCCGCGTTACCGAAGACGGCACGCGTGATCGGCGTTCTCGATCGAACCAAGGAGCCGGGGAGTCCGGGCGAGCCCATGTACATGGATGTGGTTACTTCGTTTGCGGAACTCTCCCGGAAAGACCGTTCCCTGCGGGAATGGCCGCAGATCGTGGGGGGGCGTTACGGGCTCTCCTCGAAGGAATTTACTCCGGCCATGGTGAAGGCCGTGTTTGACGAATTGAGAAACGAGAATCCCAAAAATCATTTCACCATCGGCATCCACGACGATGTGACGCACACAAGCCTAGCCTATGACGAAAGTTATTCGACGGAAGATCCCCGCACGGTCCGCGCAATCTTCTATGGATTGGGTTCGGACGGCACCGTCGGAGCGAACAAGAACTCCATCAAGATCATTGGGGAAAACACGTCCAATCACGCGCAGGGATATTTCGTGTACGACTCGAAAAAGGCGGGATCGGTCACTGTCTCCCATTTGCGTTTCGGACCGCAGCCGATTGAATCGACGTACTTAATCTCCAGAGCGAGCTTCGTCGCCTGCCATCAATTTTCGTTTCTCGAACGCATGGATGTGCTCGTCGCCGCCGAGCCGGGCGCGACATTCCTGCTGAACACGCCATTCGCAGCCGCCGAGGTGTGGGACCATCTCCCGCGCAAAATCCAGCAACAAATCCTCAATAAGAAACTGAAGTTTTACGTCATTGACGGATATTCGGTCGCGCGGCAGGCGGGAATGGGCAGCCGCATCAACACGATTATGCAAACCTGTTTCTTCGCGATCAGCGGTGTGCTGCCGCGTGAAGAAGCAATCGAGGCCATCAAGAAAGCGATCCAGAAAACCTATGGAAAGCGCGGCGACGCGGTCGTTCAGAAAAATTTCGCTGCCGTCGATGCCTCAATCGAGCATTTGCATGAAGTCTCCGTGGCCGCCGACGTGAGCAGTCACTTCGATGTACTTCCGCCGGTGCCGGCGATGGCTCCGGAGTTCGTACGCAGCGTTCTCGGCGAGATTATTTCCGGGAATGGGGATTCTCTCCCTGTCAGCGCGTTGCCTCCTGATGGCACGTTTCCCACTGGCACCGCCAGATGGGAAAAACGAAATATCGCGCAACAGATTCCGGTGTGGGACGAGCAACTTTGTATTCAGTGCGGAAAATGCGTGCTTGTCTGCCCTCACTCCGTAATCCGCGGCAAGGTTTACGATTCCTCGCTGTTGTCCAAAGCGCCTGCGGAATTCAAATCCGCGCAACCGCGATGGCGCGAATTCGAGTCGCTTCGGTACACGCTTCAGGTTTCGCCGGAGGATTGCACCGGCTGCCGTCTCTGTGTGGAAGTTTGCCCTGCGAAGAGCAAGAGCGAAGTGAAACACAAAGCCATCAACATGGCTGAACAGGCCCCGCTGCGCCAGGCGGAGAGCAAGAATTGGGATTTCTTCCTATCGATTCCCGATTTCGATCGCGACCGTCTGTCGCACTCGCAAGTGAAGGACGTCCAGTTGCTCGAACCTCTGTTCGAATTCTCAGGAGCATGCGCGGGCTGCGGCGAAACGCCGTACATCAAACTCCTCACACAATTGTTCGGTGACCGCGCTTTAATCGCGAACGCCACGGGATGCTCCTCGATCTACGGAGGAAACCTGCCAACCACGCCGTACACATCGAACGCGGCGGGGCGCGGTCCCTCGTGGTCGAATTCCTTGTTCGAAGACAATGCCGAGTTCGGTCTGGGGATGCGCCTGGCTGTCGATAAACAAGCCGACTATGCGGCCGAGCTTTTGCGACGAATGTCCGGTCAAGCGGGCGACGAACTGGTCGGCGCAATCCTTGCCGCCGATCAGTCCACCGAAGCGGGAATTGCGGCGCAGCGGATTCGAATCGCGGAACTGAAACACAAAATCGCTGGCATTCCCGGCCCGGAAGCAAGCGACTTACTCGCTGTCGCCGACGCCCTGGTGATGAAAAGCGTTTGGCTCGTCGGGGGAGACGGATGGGCCTATGATATCGGTGCAGGCGGCCTCGACCACGTTCTGGGTTCTGGCATGAACATCAATGTCCTGGTTCTCGATACGGAAGTCTATTCAAACACCGGAGGGCAGATGTCCAAAGCCACTCCGCGAGGCGCGGTGGCGAAGTTTGCCAGCGGTGGAAAAGAAACCCGGAAAAAGGACCTGGCCATGGAAGCGATCAGCTACGGCTCGGTATACGTGGCGCGCGTGGCCATGGGAGGCGGCGACACGCACACGGTGAGGGCCTTCCGCGAAGCTGAAGCGTATCCCGGGCCGTCGCTCATCATTGCCTACAGCCACTGTATCGCTCACGGATACGACATGGCATTCGGTCTGAATCAGCAGAAATCCGCCGTGCTCTCCGGTTATTGGCCACTTCTGAGATATGACCCGTCGCTCCGCGAACATGGCAAGAATCCGTTCCAGCTCGATTCGAAAGCTCCGAGCATCCCCCTCAAAAAGTATATCTACGAGGAAGCCCGCTATTCGATGCTGGCGCGCAGCCACCCGCAGCACGCGCGCGAATTGCTGCGCCAGGCGCAGGATGACGTCGAGCGGCAGTGGCGCGTTTATGAGAGCAGGGCAGCGATGGCCGGGGAGGGACTGCCCGCGCCGGCGGTTCCGCCTGAACCGGCTGATAGCGCGGCGGTTGTCGCGAAGGGAGGCGATGAGGAATGATCGATCTGAGCACCAGCTACATGGGGTTGCACCTGAAAAATCCGATTGTCGCTTCGGCTTCAACGCTCTGCGATTCGGTGGATAAAATTCGTCTTCTGGAAGACCACGGAATCGCCGCCGTGGTTCTGCCCTCGTTATTTGAAGAGCAATTGATTCTGGAAAGCGAATCCGTGGATGCGGACCTGTCGCGCGGCGCGGAAGCGTTCTCTGAATCGTCCAGTTTTCTTCCCGATTTGATCGATTACAACCTCGGCCCAGACGGCTATCTGGAACTGATTCGCAAGGCGAAACAATCCGTCTCGGTTCCCGTAATCGCCAGCCTAAACGGCGTTTCACCGACCGGCTGGCTGCGGTATGCGCGTGACATGGAGCAGGCCGGAGCCGACGCAATCGAATTGAATCTTTATTCGCTAGTCACCGACCCATCGCGGACGGCTTCCCAGGTGGAGAAAGTCTATTGCGATCTGGTTCATACCTTGCGGGAGAGCCTTAGGGTACCCATTGCGGTGAAGCTTTCGCAGTTCTTTAGCGCAATTCCAAATTTTGCAAGCCACCTCGACACATCGGGCGCGAACGCAATCGTTCTCTTTAACCGTTTTTATCAGCCTGACATCGATATCGAGCAGCTCGATGTGGTTCCTAGCCTGACGCTAAGCCAGCCAGGCGAATTGCTGCTGCGTCTTCACTGGGTCGCGGTGCTTTATGGGCATATTCGCTCCCACATTGCGGTGACCGGCGGTGTGCACAGCTCCACTGACGTTCTGAAATCGATTATGGTGGGCGCGCGCGTAACGATGATGACGTCCGCCCTGCTGCTCAATGGTGTCGCGCATCTGGATACGGTGCTGGCAGGAATTGTGCGATGGATGGAAGAGCACGAATACGAGTCCATCGGACAAATGCGCGGAAGCATGAGTCAGAAGAACGTGCCTGACCCGGCAGCCTATGAACGGGCCAACTATATGCGTGTGTTGAGTTCGTACACGCTGCGACCCGCGGCCAGATAGATCCTCGATCCGGTGAAACGCCTGTCTTAGAACTGGGGAACTTTTGTGGGTTGTGGCTTTAGCCACGACATAAGTTCTTCGGAGTCAGTCCGGCTTCAGCCGCTGGGGTTCTAAATTTTGAAGATCTCATGCAGGTTCTAAACCCTCAGCGCGTGACGCGCTGAGGGTTTAGCTGTCTCGGAAGGACCTTAGAATTCCACCGGGTAAGGAGTCAGTTCACCGCTGGAGTAGCGTTGCGGCAGTGTGCTGTCGTTGTTTTCCCACACGATCAGGATCGACCGCTTCGGCGAATATCCCTTGTGGCGGATGT
>JBEKCU010000154.1:0-10439 GCA_050014735.1 Candidatus Acidiferrales bacterium
TTTCTTTTGACTTAGTACAAAGCCGCAAACTTCCAAAGAAGACAGGCTGCAACGAAGCGTTCCGGTGTTTCCGGATTCATAATTATGCTCCGAAGGCTTAGGGCTGCGGAGCACGAACGAGTTTCATTATTGGTGACAGCCTGAAACGCACTCGCGGCCGGATATTGTCACGGACGATGTCCGCTCTGCAGTATCCGCGAAGGTCGGTTCTCCGGCGATGCGCTCGCACTCGCCAGCACACTTACGACAAGCTTGCCCAACCGGTTATTGTAAAACAACTGAAGAAGTAAGCCGTACGTTTTCGGTCGCGCACAGTGGGAGGAAGCAATACATCAGCCTGAATGGTAGTTATGACGGACTCTCCGCCGCGTTTCGAAAATTAGTCGATGATTATAGGAGTATCGACTGCGCGCCGGATGCTACCGCGACTATCGCAGCCTCCACCGCGCAACGGGAACTCAAAACGCGGTTTCACATTCGGCGTGTAAGCGTTTTCGGAAAGCCTCGAAATCGTTGTCAGGAATTCGTGACCGCGCAAACAGCCTAAAGGCATCCCGGCCGATGACTGAAATCAAGAAAGTGTGAGTGTGCCTCGATCCGCCGATTCGATTTTGGCTGGAAGAAGCCGTATCACCAATCCATCGATAAGCCCGACGATCACAGCTGCTGCTAAGAGCACAGGACCGAACACGGGTACCGCCAGACGCGAGTGGCTGGCAACGACTAGGGCCTGAGAGCCGAGCGCAGCAGTGGAAGGACCGTGCGGTATCTTTGTAAGAAGATAGGCAAGGAGTGTAGTAATCAACGTGAGCCGGAGAGCCCGGATGGTGAAGTTCCGTTTCACGCGAAGCAATTTGTGGCAGTGAGGGCAGTTAAAGGTTTCCGACAGATCAATCTCTTTTGGCAGGAGCTCTTGGTTGCAAAGAGGGCAAGTCACGGCGGGATCTCAACCTCCATTCGGATTGTGCCAAACAATGGGCTTCTTTAGCCCAGTCGGGCCGTCCTTCTGGATGCGCTGCGGGAGTGTAGCATAAAACCCGCAAGAATCGTTTAGCCCGAACGCTTTCGCTAATACTCCGGAGCACCAGGGACCGGCATTTCAGTGACGGGCCATTAAGAGGGCGCGACGCCCAACGGGATATTGCCTGGGGGGGCTATAGCGGGGTGGGTCCCCTCATTTCAGGGCGGGTAGCGATCGGTCGATTTTGGGATTCGGAAGGGAGCTACGGCACCCTCCGCTCCACTAGAGTAAGTCTTTACCTGTCAATACACCGTGCGAATATTCGAGATAGCGGGTCGAAATGGAGTATTTCCCGTACGGAGGAATCTTATGCCCAGGCTACTCGATAACCTAGAATTAAGGGTGGCGGCCCCGGTTAAACCGCCGTCCGTGTCGGCGGCCTCGGCTGACCCACCAACTGACTCAGGGACCAAAAATATCAAAATGATATCTTTGCCCCGCTCCACCCCCGACCTACAACAGGAGATCGCGGCCTGCGAAGCCAAGATCACAACCGCCAACGCTTTGGCTGTTGCTGGCCTCGAGGCCGTTCACATCGAGCAAGGCAGGAACCCTTACGAATACTCCGAACTCATCAAGCAGGAAGGCACTCGCGACTTCATTACGACGGTGGCGCCCAAGTGGGTTTACACAAAGCCCGCCGTCTGCCGCTAGATCGGCAGGCATAAGGATGCCACGGCATCGGCGAAGCGCCCAAGCCCCAGCCGGACCGCCCTTCACCACAGGGTGACCTGCGGCGAAACGCAATGCTAGAGCAACTGGTGCGGCGCGAGGGTGTGGAAAAGGGGAGCCGCCCCTGAGCCAGGGCTGGCAGAGCGGCGGTTAGCAGCGCAGCGCCGGGAGGAAGGTTGGTGGTGACGAAGAAAAAACGGTCAGCCATTTCGATGCGGCGCAGGTGTGTCATGATTCGTGCATTTTATTGCAAACGTTCTGTGTTACAACAGTGATCTACTGTAGGCAGGGTCTTCAGACCCTGGGCGTGCCTGCGGAAAGAGTTGCGCGGCACTGACAGAAATCCCCGCCTCCGAAGAGGCGGGCTACAGCAGCGTTCTAGATGTTATGATGTCGCGCAAATGAATGGACCGCTTCTTCTGCGACAGGTCATTCCTCCACTGACGGCGCGGACTGCCGACGGAAAGATCGTTCGCGCATGGGATTACAAACAGAAACGGCCGCTGGTGATTGCGTTTCTTCATGCGGATTGCTCGCGTTGCGACGGCTGGCTCGCGCAGTTGGCTGCGCGCGCAGCGGACCTTACCGATCGGGAAGCTGTTGCGCTCCTGATTTACTCGGAAGTGCCACCGCGAAAAGCCGAAACGCTGACCCCGCCTCTGATCGCAGGGGCTGACATCGCCGGACATTCGCAGCGAGCGTTCCTCGGGAGTGAAGCCCTCGGCCCGGCGGGACTGGACCGCGTGGGTGTATTCGTCACCGATCGTTATGGCGATCTCTACGTACAATGCCTTGGCCGGGATGCCAGCGAACTCCCTCCTCCCGGGGAAATTCTGGATACCCTCAGCGTCATCCAAATGATTTGTTAGGGCACTACCCGCCAGCTCTCGTGTTCCGCATTTCTCCGACCGGTGATTCTCGATCCGCCGGTTTCAGTCCCGGGACAAGCCAACGAAAGAGCAATGTTGCGGCGAATCCGCCAATAAACTGCGCGACGATGAACCAGGGAACATCCAGCGGCCGGATTCCCGCGAACGTGTCACTAAGCGATCTCGCAATCGTGACAGCGGGATTTGCAAACGATGTGGACGAAGTGAACCAATACGCTGCAGTAATGTATGCGCCGACGGCGAACGGTACGGCATTAGACCGCAGGCGGGAACAACCCCAGATGACCGCCATCAATCCGAACGTTGCAACAAACTCACTGAACACTTGAGCAGGTCCGTTTCTTGCATGGCGCGATAGCGAAACAATCGTCAGTCCGAACATCAGATGCGAGGCAGCTGCGCCAGTGATCCCGCCGACAACCTGATTCATCAAGTAGTAGGGAACATCACGCCAAGGCAATCCGCGCTCGAATGCGTCCATCGCGGTGACCACCGGGTTGAAGTGGGCAGAGATTCCCCCGAAAGCGATGATTAGTGCTACGAGTACAGCCCCGGTTGCAATTGTATTCGCTAGAAGTGCTAATGCTACATTGCCGTTGGACAATCGGTCCGCCATGACACCCGAACCGATCACCGTTGCCACCAGAAACGCGGTGCCAACAAACTCGGCGGCACATCGACGCGACAGTGAAGGCTTCATTCGTGGCCGATACGTTCGATTTCTTTCTTGATCGCGAGTGCATCGAGGCTCGATAGCGGCAAACAGAGAAATAGACTGATCCTTCTGTCAAGAGTGATGAACGCTTCTCTGAACGCCTTCTCGATCTGCTCTGGTGTGCCTTCCACCGCAATGGGATCGGGAACTCCCCAATGGGCAGTCACAGGCTGTCCGGGCCAGACCGGACATACTTCCTTCGCCGCGTTGTCGCACACGGTGAAGACGAAATCCAGCTGGGGCGCGCCGGGTACGGCAAATTCGATCCAGTCTTTACTTCGAAAATGATCGGTCGGAAGCCCCGCAGCCGCGATTTGCCGTAGCGCTGCCGGATGAACAACTCCCTTTGGGTGACTGCCCGCGCTATAGGCTGTGAGTGTTGGAAATCCCTTCTTGTTCATAATCGCCTCGGCCATGATCGAACGAGCAGAGTTACCCGTGCATAGAAATAGTACGTTGTAATGTTTCGGCGTCATGGACGTCACTTGCAGCATGTGGGCGCGCAGCAGGACCGTTCGGTCTCGGGTAGATTGTCTTGCAGGACGGTAAAGACCTCCCACTCGTTTCCATCTGGGTCTTTAACCCAGGATTTATCCTGAACGGCGTAGCAGCAAGTTGTGTTCATTTCATCCCGCGGAGATAGTCCTTCGCTGATCCATCGATCTCGAACGGCAAGGACATCCGCTGTCGATGCCACTTGGATACCGAGATGCGAAAGGCTGCTTTGGACCGGGTTCTCATTCAAAGCGAAATTCAAAGGCGGGTTCTCAACATCGAACTTTGCGTATCCCGGCCTTACCTTGGATGGCTCCAGTCCGAACAGCTTCCGATAAAATGCGATGCTGTCAGGAACGCTTTTCACGTGGATGGCGATGTGGGCTTTGACGAAGTTGGTGTCCATGCTCCTCCTCATATACGGATAACCATATACAAGAGGAACGTATATGTCAAGGCAGATATGATACAATTTCGGGGATGAACAATCTGGAGCCCCTATTTCGCGCACTGGCTGACGAAACCCGATTGCGCCTGCTGAACTTGATCGCGGACCGGGAAATTTGTGTCTGCTATTTCGTTGAAATCCTTGGGATGAGCCAGCCGAAAATATCGCGGCACCTGGCGTATCTGCGTAACGCCGGTATCGTATCGGCGCGTCGAGATGGAAAGTGGATGCATTACAAGTTGATTCCGCCGGCCGATGACGCAGCCGCCAGTATCTTGCAAGAAACCTTGAAACACTTGCGGAAGAAACCTGAAATGAAACGAGACATTTCGCGACTTGCTACCGCGTGTTGTAATCCAAGAAAATTTGAACTGGTGGGAGTTCCTCAACCGGCATCCGTTCGGGGATAGTGGGAGTGCAAGATTCAAGCCTGTGTTGCTAGGCGGCGGGCGAAGCCGTGGCGGCCTGCGAAATGTTTTTGTGGCGCAGCAGCTCAACGATATCGAAGTACAGCTTCGATCTTTGCCGATGGCGTTCGCTGGCGCGCGTCACATAGCGAACAAGAATTTCGAAACCCGGGTTTGCGGGTTTGACACTAATTGCCGGACCTGCCGAAAAAGCACGAATTCCGCGGGCATTGCCCATCTTCTCCCATTCGGCCTCTGCAAGACGGGCGTTCGCTTCCGTTTCTTTCTCCACAATTTTCCGAATCTCCTCGGCGACGGGATATGGATCCCGGTCGACAGGTAGTGTGACTTGCAGTTCGTCCCAGAGCCATTGTCCCGACGTGGAGAAATTGAAATAATGCCCCTCGATGGCGTAGCTGTTGACAAACGTCACCCGGCGGCCCGTGGGATGGCCGGAGTCGTTCCAGTTACCGGTTTCGAGTAGTACGGTATGAAACAATCCGATCTCCACGACTTCGCCGCTGACGCCGTTGATTTCCACCCAATCGCCGTGACGAATCCCATTTTTGCCCATCAAAACGAACCAGCCGAAAAATCCCACGATAAAATCCTTCAACGCAACCGTAAGGCCCGCACCCGCCAACCCAAGAATGGTTGCCATCTGGCTCGGAAGACCGAAGATGACGAGCAAAATGACAATTAAACCGACGGCTCGCGTGGCAAAATGCGCCACCGTCCGCAAAGTGAGCAAACTCTGCCGATCTGGCTCAAGCCGCGCAAAGGTTTGTGCCAGCAACCAATCCGCGATCAGAACCACCAGTCCGACGAGCAGTACCCAAGCGCTGGAAACAATCAGGCCATGCAGCATATTGCGCTCCCGCGCAGCCGTCAGAACGCTCCATTGTTCATAGGCCGCCGCAAGGTCTTGCTGGTTGCGAATGCGGTCGTCCAAGCTTGACATTCTTTTCTGCAGCCTGGAAAGCGACCGATAGGCAGAAATTGAGGCGCTCGTTTGGTCCGGGGTGGGCGACGGAGTGCTGGCCGAATTCTCTTTAGAAGCTCCGTCCGATGAAGTAGCGGGAAGCTTGGACGATTCCTGGGCCTGATCTTTCTCGAGTTGTCGCTCGAGTTCGTCGTGCTGGCTGGAAAACGAGGCTGCCATGGCACTTGCTTCCTGCCGCGCCCGATCGAGCCGCTGCACATACGAGCGAAGCGCAAAAAACGTCCGTGCGCGAGATAAAAATGAGTTGGAAACCGGAATCGTCGAACTCGCCTGTTTCCCAACGATGCTGAAGTCCAGCTGGCCTCCGCTATTTTGCTGAGCGGCTTTGTGCTCGTCGACCAACCGCTGGATGCGGCTCTGCGGATCGCCACCAGCCCTCTCGAGATCCTGGCCCGCGTCGGCAAGCTCATCCTGGTTAAGTCCCAGGCGGGCATTCGCCAAGTCGAGCTGCTGCGAGAGAGCCTCCTTCTGATTATCCTTTGCCGCGGTCAGGAGCTTGTTCAAACGCGCGACATCGGCGTTGAGCTCGGCGGCTTTCTTTTGCGCTGTCGAAATTCTCGCGAGAATCGTTTTGATCTCTGGTGTGGAAGGGACAGGCTGGAATGCAGCTTCATAAAGTGCCGCGGTGAATTCAAAGTCGACTTCATGATCGGCCATTCGCAGGGCGTCGTGCGCGAAGGACTGTTCATCCGGCGTGGCGGCAAGGGAGACCAGTGCCTGCGCCGTCTGAAACTGCTTCATGTCCACGGGAGATTGAGCCACGTTCGTCTGGCTCTTCTTCCGCGAAACCGTGCGGTCGCCCCAGTCGCTGGTCATGAAGATACCAGCACTCGTGAGCGCGATGAGCACGCCAAGGATAATTAGAAAAATGCGGTGGTAGGATTTCATTCCGTGCCCACCGGCCTCCTGCCGTTTCCGCTCGAATGTCGTTTGCGCGGATTCCCAAGCATCAATACTATGCCTGAATCTAGGCGCCAAGCCAGCGGCCGGCCGGCTCCCAGCCATCCACGTGATCACAAACGACCTTGATCGTGCCGGTAATGGGAATCGCCAGGATAAGTCCGATTGCGCCCCAAAGCCATCCCCAGAATAGCAACGCGATGGTCACCGAAAGCGCGTTCAGGTGCACTCGACGCCCCACGACCGCCGGCATCAGGACATTCAGCCCAATTAGATGCAGCACGCTTAGCGTGGCCGCGACCCCAATATACGGACTGACCGTGGTCCATTGAGCCATGCCAATAAAAAAGGGAGGTATCCATGCCAGAACGGCCCCCAAGTACGGCACCAGATTCATCAGGCCGGAAACAATCCCAGTAACGAAGGGATAGTCCAGGTGAATCGCCAGGAAAAAAGCCCAGCTGCCGAGCATCAGGATGAGCGCCACCAACGCGTTTCCGGCGACAAAACTTCGAAGCATGGAGCTGACTTGGTGCAGGGCTGCCTCAACTTTTCCCTGGTGCTCGTCGGGAAACAATTCCATCGTAGCTTTCCAGATGCGTCGCTTGGCCGCGAGCATAAAGAAAACGAGAAACGGGACAAACGCCCCCACCAGCAGTATCGAGTACAGCGAACCCGCTCCTCGAAACAGCCACTCCCGAATCGGCGGCGGCTCGATCGTGCGCGTGGGAGTCCGCCCTCTTTCGGCGGGAGGAGTAATTTCCTCGACCTGCTTTTCCACGGTGGCAATTTGGCGGTCGAACGTTGTCGTAATACGGCGCAACAGAACACTGTAGCGCGGCCAAGCGGTAACGAACTGTTCCGCGCGATCGGCGACTAAATACCCCATTCCCACAAGAATCGCCATGACCGCTAAAACCGCCAGCAGCGCTCCTACCGCGCGCGGAATGTAAATGTGTTCGAGGAGTCCAACGACAGGATCTAGAAAATAAGCCAGCAAAACCGCAAGCAGCAGTGTAATTACAATGCTTGACGCGAAATACAGAAACGCGAATACGATTCCCAGCGCGATAATACGCTGGGAAGGGTTGGATCGCGCCGCGACTTTGACTTCCTCCATCTCCATATTCTGGCCATTTTCACCATAGCATACCCGCGCACCCCGGCAAACTGCGGCTTGCCCGCGGCGGCAAGGCTGGGATACCGTAGACGTGACGACAATGCTCGCCTTCGCACTCCCTGACACTCTATTGTCCCGCCTGGACCTCCGAGCCACGCTGGATATCGTGATTATTGCGACCTTGATCTACTACCTGCTGAGATTGCTACGCGGAACCCGTGCCGTACAAATGCTTGTGGCTATTGCGTTGCTCGTTCTTTTTTATTGGGGCGCGCGGTGGGCGCGACTGGAAATGGTGGAATGGCTGCTCACCACGTTGCTGCCTTATGTGGCGATCGCTCTCATCATCCTGTTTCAACCGGAAATCCGCAGGGCTCTTTCGCGCGTCGGCCGGAATCTTTCCATGATGAAGTTTGCTTCGCACAATCCAAAGGCGATCTATGACGATATCGTGATGGCCGCCGAATATTTTTCTCAAAATCGCATCGGCGCGCTCATCGTTGTCGAGCGCCAGGCTGGGTTGCGGACTTACATTGAGAGCGGAATTCCGCTGGATGCCAAGCTTTCTTATGACTTACTGGTTTCGATCTTCCGTCCCGGCTCTCCGCTGCACGACGGCGCCGTCATCATCGAAGACTCGCGCGTCGCGGCAGCCGGTTGTTTCCTCCCGCTTTCGCTGAATCCGATGATTTCCAAGCAACTTGGAACGCGCCACCGCGCAGCCATCGGAATCACCGAGGATAGCGATTGCGTAGTGGTCCTGGTCTCCGAGGAAACGGGATCCATGTCGGTGGCGTCCGCCGGATCGATCGAAACAAATCTTACGCCCGAAGAACTCAGCGACCGGCTGACTGAAATGGTTTCACGCCGGCGGACGACCATGGTGTTGCCCGCCGCTCTTTCCAGCGCTCGCTCAACGGCCCGGAGATAGACAGTGCGTTTTCTGAGCAAATACATCTTCGCCAACGCAGGATTGAAGCTCTTGGCTCTCGCGATTTCCTTTCTCCTGTGGGCCACCTACACCTCGGAGCCCTATGCCGAGATCGGTTTCCAGGTTCCCCTGGAATTCACACGCATGCCTCCCCAGCTTGAAATCTCCAGCGACGTGCCCACGGTCGTGCGTGTTCGAGTGCGCGGACGCTCCGCACTTCTGCGCCGAATGGTCGCGGCCGACTTGAACTTGCGGATCGACTTCCATGATGTTAAGCAGGGAACTACTTCCCTGCGGATCACGCCTGAAATGGTGAGCACCCCTTTTGGTGCATCCGTGGTACAAGTTGCCCCGGCGGACATCCACGTTACTCTTGTGCCACGCACCGGCCCGGCTCCTCCCGCCGGGTAGCAAATCGTGTGCTAGACTCAAAAAATGAGGGCCGAACCTAGTGCCCCGACAACCCTGAGCCCACGATGACTAAGGAACTTTTCGGCACTGACGGCATTCGAGGTATTCCCGGCACGTATCCCCTGGACGACGCTACCCTGTACGGGGTCGCCCGCGCCCTTGGCAAATACCTGCTGGAGAGCGACCCTAAACCGCGCGTCCTGATTGGCATGGACACGCGCGAATCGGGTCCGCACATTGCTTCTCAGCTGGCGGCCGGCCTTGCCGATGACGGCGTCGAGGTCCTTTCCGCTGGAATCATCAGCACGCCGGGTGTTGCCTGCCTGGTCCGGCAGAAGAAATTCTCCGCCGGCATGGTCATTTCCGCTTCCCATAACCCATTCCACGACAACGGAGTAAAGCTATTTGCCGGAACGGGCAGGAAGTTCCCCGATGAAGTCGAGGAACATCTGGAAATTGAAATTCATCAGCACAAGGGCCGTGAAACGGCCCCGCACGGGGTACCTGTCACCACGGATCGCTCCCTGGATGAGGAGTATTTGGAGTACCTCCGCGGACGAGTCATCCCGGGTGCGAAGTTTTCAGGGATGAAAATCGTGCTCGATTGCGCCAACGGCGCGGCCAGCCAGCTCGGGCCCGCTTTGTTCCGTTCTCTTGGCGCCGATGTGATCGCGATCCACGATCAGCCCAATGGGCGAAATATCAACGACGGTTGCGGGTCGATGCACCCGGAAAATCTCTGCAAAAAAGTGCTCGAGACCCATGCCGCGCTGGGCGTGGCCTTCGATGGAGATGCCGACCGCGCCATGTTCGTGAGCGCCTGCGGCAAGCATGTGGATGGAGATGGCGTGCTGCTCGCCGTGGCGCGATACCTGAAATCGGTGGGCCAGCTACACGGTGGCCGCGTGATCGGCACAACGATGGCGAATCTGGGCCTGGAACGCGTGCTCGAAGGCGAAGGACTGAGCCTGGCGCGCGTCCCTGTGGGCGACCGCTACGTACTGGAAGAGATGCTTCGCAGCGGGGCGAATCTAGGCGGCGAGCAATCGGGACATATCATTTTTCTCGACGACGCCACCACTGGCGACGGCCTGCTAACCGCGTTAAAAATCGCATGCCTGGTGGCCATGCGTGGACCTCTGGATCAGTTGATCCGTGGCCTGAAGGTATTTCCGCAAACGATCGTCAATGTAAAAGTGAAATCCAAGCCTCCTCTGGATTCCCTGCCAATGGTTTCCGCGGCGATAGACGAGGCTACCAAGACGCTCGGATCGGCGGGACGCGTCGTAGTGCGCTATTCAGGCACCGAGCCCAAGGCGCGCGTCATGGTTGAGGCCGAACACCTAGAAGATGTAACGCTGTGGGCCGAAACGCTGGCATCCGCTATTCGGACCGCCATCGGCGCATAATATCCCGCAACTCAAAT
>JBEKCU010000155.1:0-10331 GCA_050014735.1 Candidatus Acidiferrales bacterium
TCTGGAGCAGCTTAGATAATGCACGGGCGCCAGTAGCAGAGGCTTTAAAGCCTGGGTCGTTTCGATTGAGGTCTTGATTGAGGTTTTTATTTCGACTTCAGTTTTAGTTCTAGTTTGAAATTTGAAATGTGAGATTTGAAATTTCAGATTTGAAAATTCAAAACGGCACAGGCTGAAGCCTGCGTTAGTAAAACCCTATCGCGCCGGCTCTTTCGAGGACTCCTTCGCGACTTTCTCTTCCAGCGCTGCAATTTGCTTCGTGATCTTGTCCGCGTCACCGGCTCGCGGAAATACTTCGAGGTATTTCTTGTAAGTCTCAATGGCCTTCGGGTAGTCGCGTTTCTTTTCGTAGGCTTCGCCCAGGAGCCTCCAGGGTAACGCCAACGATGGCTGATAATGGGCCGCCTCTTCGAATCGGTCAATCGCCGCATCGTATTTCCCTTGTTTCATATAGAACGTCCCAACGTCGATGCTTTTTTGCGCGTGATATGGATCGAACACCGGCGCGGAGGGCGCGGCTGCCGCTTCCGTCTCGGAGGGTGGAGGCGGAGGCGGAACGCCCGGATCGATCGGTGGCGCGGCCGGCGTTTTAGGGGCCGGCGTATCCGGGGGAGGCGGGGGCGGCGGAGTGGACGGATCGATCCCTTGCCCCTGTGCGCGCAGTGAGTGCGTGCCAGCGAACAAAAAAAGAAGCCACAGGATGGGTTTCAGCAATCTCACGTTGCGCGCATATTAGGATTCATTTGCTATCATGGATGTTGCCACCGCCGCGGGCTCACCCGCGTTTTATTTTACCCCCGCCATGGAACTCGCACAAAAAGCGGATCGTCTCCCTCCCGATGCCGGCGTGTATCTGTTCAAAGACGCGCTGGGAACGATTCTTTATGTGGGTAAGTCGAGGTCTCTGCGAAACCGCGTGAAATCTTACTTTCTGGAATCCCGTTGGCTGGATTCAAAGACGGGCTCCCTCGTGCGCGAAATCGCCGACATCGAATATATCGTGGTGGATAACGAGCGCGAGGCACTGGCGCTCGAAAACAGCCTGATCAAACAGCATAAGCCGAAGTTCAACATTCTGTTGCGTGACGACAAAACGTACCCGTATATCCGCTATACAGCATTCGAGACGTATCCGCGCGTCTATGTCACGCGCCGCCTGGTCAAGGACGGATCGATCTATTTTGGCCCTTTTTTCCCGCACAGTCTCGCCTACCGAATCGTGCATTTCATCCATAAGACTTTTCGTGTTCCCTCCTGTACGGTTGACCTGACGCGCGCGCATCCGCGTCCCTGCCTGCAATATTACATTCGCCGGTGCCACGGGCCGTGCGTCCCGGGATTGACAACGGATGAGAGATACGCCGAAGCCGCGCGCGACACGAAAATGTTTCTCGATGGTCGTCGTGGCGATCTGATCCAAAGCCTCGAATCGCGCATGCTCGAAGCCTCCGATTCCGAGCGGTTCGAACAGGCGGCTTCGTACCGCGATCTCCTGCGTACGCTCACGGAAATCGAAGAGCGACAAAAGATTGCGGCAGCGGCGGGCGATGACATCGACGTCCTCGCATGGCATGCCGAACCGCCGCTGGTAGCCGTCAATCTGTTCCATCTTCGCGGCGGGCGAGTGGTGGATCGCCGCGATTTTTATTGGGAGGACCTCGACGAATTCGAGCCCGCCGAATTTTTGTCGTCGCTATTGAAGCAGCTTTATCTTGACGCCGCGTACCTGCCGCGCGCCATCCACGTGCCCATGGACTTTGAGGATCGCGAAATCCTAGAGGAGATTCTGACCGAACGTGGTGCGCACCTTGACCCGCCGAGAAGCCGCGTCGAAATTCTGATACCGCAGCGCGGCGCAAAACATGCCTTTCTTGAACTCGTCGAGAAAAATGCCCGCCACTCGTTCGAGCAACGCTTCCGCGTGTCGAAACCCAGCTCGAAAGCGATTGTCGAGGCGCTCGAACAGGCGCTGGGGCTGCCGGAACCGCCGCGCCGCATTGAAAGTTTCGACATCTCGCACCTGCAAGGCACCGACACCGTTGCCTCGATGGTTGTGTGGGAAGACGGGCGAATGAAAAAATCCGACTACAGGAAATTCATCATTCGCGGCGAATGGGGAAACAACGATTTTGCGAGCATGACGGAAACCATCGAGCGGCGCTACAAGCGACTGCAGGATGAAAAGAAGCCGTTCCCCAGCTTGATCCTGATCGACGGCGGACTCGGCCAGCTCCATGCCGCGGCGGCAGCGTTGGAGAAGCTCGAAGTTATCAATCAAGCTGTCGCGAGCATCGCCAAGCAGGAAGAGATCATCTATGTCCTGGGGCAGGAGGATCAGCCGATCCGTCTGGAACATCATTCCCCTATCCTTCACCTGATCCAGCAAATTCGCGACGAAACGCATCGGTTTGCGGTGGGTTTCCATCGCCAGCGCCGGGCCAAACGCGTGATCCAAACTGGACTTGAAAACATTCCCGGCGTAGGACCGCGTACGGCCCAAAAGCTCTTGCGTCGCTTTGGCAGCATCACACAGCTACGCTCGGCAAGCGTGGACCAGCTAGCCAGGGTGGTTTCGCGACCGGTGGCAGAGCGCGTTTTGGCACACCTGGAGAACTCAGGACCGAATGAGCTACATGGCCCGTGACCGGTGGTGACTCATTTTGAAGTCCGACGCACATAGCTATCCGAAGCCGTATGTGTCAGTATGCACCCATGACCAATTCAAAAGTTTTGAAACCAAAGGTGCTGCCAACCAGTCCGATAAGCCTCGTCTGCCCTTTCTGTGGGGCTAAACAAGGTGACGACTGCGCTACAACCGAGGGTGGATTCTCCGTCGTTCATGTCGCGAGAATTGGGGCGGCAGCCCTGATCGACAGGCCCAAGAAACGCAAATCTTAGGTTTCCAAAATGAGTCACTACCCCCGGTGGTTGGTATTGTCCTAATTTAAATTTGAGTTCGGGTGTCGGCTGTCTATCCCTGGGAACGCCAATCTCCCGATTGGCGTTCCCAGGGATAGACTCCGAAGTCGCAGCCCCACATTTCTTCGGACGCATTTCTCTAAATTAGTGCACTACCCGGTGATTCACCCGATTGCTTCTCACAAGGTCCCTGTGCTACTTTCGACGTGTGAAAGGAGTACGCACAATGGCTGACAATGCTGGATCCAAGATTAGCTTTTTCCTGGTGGGCCTGGGTATAGGCGCTCTCGTAGGAATTCTGTTTGCACCCAAGTCGGGTGAAGAGACGCGCGAGTACTTGTCACAAAAGGCCGATGAAGGCCGCGAATACGCTCAACGCAAAGCGCAGGAACTGCGCGAACGCGCCGAGGACCTGGTCGAACGCAGCAAGAACGTTGCGGCTCGTCAGAAGGAATCGATTTCCGCGGCAGTCGATGCCGGCCGGGATGCCTATCAAAGGGAGAAAGCAAAGGCGCAATAATCGCGTCGAGGAAACTGAATGGAAAGCTGGATGCCGTATTTCGTTCTTGTAGTCGGGATTGCTGTTGTCGTACAAGCAGTCGTGCTCATTGCTCTGTTTGTCCAGCTTCGCAAAACCGCTGCTCGCGTCGAACAGGCCGTGGCGGACCTGAACACAAGAATTAATCCGATTCTTTCCCGCGTGCAGATTCTGGTCGAAGATATTTCCCCTCGCATCGCAAGCATTGTTTCGGATGCCTCCGAACTCACGACCCTGGCGCGAGGCCAAGCACAAAGGGTGGATCGCATCTTGAGCGAAGCGCTGGAGCGATTGCGCTTGCAGCTTATTCATGTCGATCAAATTTTGACGGGTGCGATGGAAACCGTGGAAGAGGCCGGATCGCGATTGCGGCAAACGGTCTGGGGACCCGTCGTGAAAGCCACCGCGGTCATTCGAGGCATCCAAACCGGGCTTGAATTCTTCCGTTCGGCTCGCCAGGGGCGCCGAGGTCGTGACCATGCGGAACCGCCCGGGGAACAGCAGGATGAAGGAATGTTTATCTAGAGCGCGATGGGAATTCCGCTCGTCGCGTTACCTGATCCACCCGCCGCCCAAAACAGCATCTCCCGCGTAAAACACCGCGGCTTGGCCCGGAGTGATCGCACGTTGCGGTTCCTCGAATTTCACACGAGCGCTCGTGACATCGAGCGGTTCGATTGTTGCTGCTGCCGGGTCATGGCGGTGGCGAATCTTGACCGTCGCTCGGACTGGCGATTCAAGACGCGCAAACGAAATCCAATTTATGCTGCCCACCTCGCATATCTCGGAGCGCAGATCCGCATCGTCACCGACGACCACGCGGTTCGATGCGCGATCGAGTTCAACGACATAGAGCGGCTTGCCCGCAGCGACACCCAGGCCTTTGCGCTGTCCCAGCGTGTAGTGGTGGACGCCGCGATGGCGACCGATCACTTCTCCGGACGTCGTGACAAGTTCGCCCTCTTCTTCGGGCACCGATTCGCCCCGCTCCCCGAGATAGGCATCGATGAATTTCACGTAATTCCCGGAGGGCACAAAGCAAATCTCCTGGCTCTCTGGTTTTTCAGCTACGGGAAGTGCTGAGCGGCGAGCGATTTCCCGTACCGCCGTCTTATTTAGTTCGCCGAGCGGAAAGTCCGTGAGTGACATTTGATCTTGCGTCAGGCCAAAAAGAAAATATGTCTGATCCTTGGCGGAATCCACAGCCCGCAGCAATTCGTAGCGCCCCGTTGCGTCGTTGCGGCGAATCCTCGCGTAGTGTCCGGTCGCCAGACGGCCGGCGCCAATCTGCCGAGCAGTCACGAGTAAGGGATCGAACTTCACGTGGTTATTGCACAGGGTGCATGGGACCGGAGTGCGGCCCGCAAGATATTCCTCGACGAACGGACGCACCACGGTTTCCTCAAATCTTTGTTCATAATTCACCACATAATGAGGCATTCCCAGGTGCTGAGCTACGCGCTTGGCGTCGTACACATCGTCGATTGAGCAGCAGCGCTGGCCGTGCGCGCCGTCACGATCGAGCTCCGGCATGCGCCTCTGGTTCCAGAGCTGCATCGTCAGGCCGACGACGGGCGTTCCCCGCTCGACCAGAATCGCCGCGACGGCCGAACTATCCACACCGCCGCTCATTGCGACCGCCGTCATCGGATCTGAATTTGAGATCGATTGCATACTCCTAGTATAGCGTGATCGACTTTAATTCACGCAATTGCCGGTTTCTTATACGTCGGAGAGATCTGACGAAGCCGCGCAATTACGGGTGGAATCGTTTCAAGTGCAAAATCGATTTCTTGATCCGTTGTCTGATGTCCCAGGCTCAGTCGCAGGGTCGCGCGTGCATCTTCTGGGGCTAGGCCGATGGCCGTCAGCACGTGGGACGGTGCGACCGCTCCGGAGGAACATGCCGCCCCCGAGGAGCACGCAATGCCCTTGAGGTCCAGTGCAATCACCATTGCTTCGCCCTCGATAAATGGAAAAGTCAAATTTGTTGTATTGGGCGTTCGCTTCGCCAGCGAGCCATTGACCCTGGCGAACGGTATTCGATCGAGGAGTCCGTTCTCGAGGCGGTCGCGCAACGCCGCAATGCGAAGCCCTTCGTCCTTCAGGCGCAGGACAGCGAGATCAGCCGCTTTCCCCATTCCTGCGATTGCGGCAACATTCTCGGTACCCGGACGACGGTCGCGCTCCGAGTGGCCGCCGTACATCAAGGGCTTGAGGCTCGTTCCCTTCCGGACATATAGGGCACCCACACCTTTCGGGCCGTAAAATTTGTGAGCGGAAATGGAAAGCAAATCCGCACCGAGCCGGTTCACATCGATCGGGATTTTCCCAGCGGCCTGTACTGCGTCAGTATGAAACACAATTCCCTTCTCGGCCGCGATCTTGCCGATTTCCTCGACAGGCTCGATCGTTCCCAATTCGTTATTCGCAAGCATGAGCGTTATGAGAACCGTTTCGGGCCGGATCGCGCGACGAACATCATCAGGATTCACAAGCCCTTCCCGGTCCACTGGCAGAACCGTGACTTCAACGCCAAGCTTCTTAAGGGACCTGCACGGATCCAGGACTGCACTGTGTTCTATAACGGAGGTAATTACATGCTTGTTCACGCCAGGGAAGGCCGCCACGACGCCAAAAATAGAGTGGTTGTTCGACTCGGTGCCACCGCTTGAAAACATGATTTCCGCCGCTCGTGCTCCCAGCAGCGCCGCGACCGACTCACGAGCTCGCTCCACCGCCCCACGGGCGTTTTGTCCAAACGAGTGAACCGAACTCGCGTTCCCATACTCCTCGCTGAAATACGGCAGCATGGCCGCCAGAACTTCCGGGGCCATCGGCGTAGTCGCGTTATGATCGAAGTAAACTCGCTTCATTAGATTCCTGAAAACGGGATACCTAGAAACGAATTGAGAGAAGAACGAACATCCCATGTTCAGAATATCGTTCGCCTCGGAGGCGGTCAAGGCATTGGCGGGCCGCGAGCGGGGTTATACCTGTCCGGAAACGTCCGTGGGGTTCTTACGGACACCCATTATGTATTCCCCCCCACGGAGATTGCAGTAAACAACTGTGCCTGAGAACTGGCCATCTCTGGATTTGACGATGATCTTCTGGCCGGCGGCGATCTGTTGCTTCGCCCGAATACCCGCCCCACTGCGAGATGTGTCTTCGAGTTTTGCAGGCGCAACGTGCGGATTTCCTGCTTCATCTTCCCACAGTATTTCGACTTGTAACCGAGTGCCTGCCCTCGGCTCTGTTCTGTTTTCTCGCATGATACGCATATCGGCAATAAAGTTGGACAGCCCAGCTACCGTAGCTTGGCCAGTGTTTCATTTTGGTTACTGGAGGGCTGGCGCAGTGTCGTTCAAAAGGTGTACTACTCCAAAATATGTCGGTCCCGAGACCGAAAGTTACGAAAGAATGTTGGTCCGATGGCCCACTCGAGCACTTCACCTTGACATGGCCGTTCCCCTCCGATAGCGTGCGGATGGACTTATAAAGTAAGCAATAGCGTCATTTTTATCCAACGGCGCCCGAAACGGAGGTTTTTTTTGGCCGATCCAATCATCACTCTCACCACCGATTTTGGCTCAAGCGACCATCTGGTCGGCTGCATGAAAGGCGTCATCCTAAACATCAATCCTGCCGCGCGGATTGTCGACATCAATCACAATGTAACGCCGTTCGATATACTCGATGGCGCACTCTCGATTGCGAATGCGTGCCGGTATTTTCCGCCTCGCACGATTCACCTTGTCATTGTCGACCCAGGAGTCGGAACGCAGCGCCGGCCTCTTCTGGTGAGTGGAGAAAAGCACTATTTTATCGCGCCGGACAACGGCGTGCTTTCCTTGATTTTTGAGAAAGAATCCTGCACGGTTCGGCATATCACATCGGATCATTATTTTCTCAATCCTGTTAGCCCCACGTTTCATGGACGGGACATTTTCGCCCCAACCGCCGCGTGGCTCGCGAAGGCCTTTCAGACCGAAGCATTTGGCGAGGAAATCACGGATTTCGTCCGCTTCACGATGCCGAAAGCTAAACTGTCGAGCCAAGCCGTCAAAGGCGTGGTTCTGCGCGTTGACGCATTCGGTAATTTGATGACAAATTTAACCGCGCAAGACGTCCCGGCAGCAGCAGTTTCCTCGGGAACGATTAAGCTGACGGTGAATGGCAAGCAAATTCAGAATTTCGTGCAGACTTTTGGTCTGGGAGTGCCCGGCGAACCAGTCGCACTGTTCGGTTCAGCTGGATTCCTGGAGATCGCCGTGAATCGAGGCAACGCGGCGCGCACATTGGGCGTGAACCGGGGAGCGGAAGTTACCCTCGATCTGAGTTAGTGGCACAGGCTAGAGGTTGTGTGAATTTAGTTCGTTCGACGACAAAACCGGACAGGCTGAAGCGTGTCCTACCGAAGGCTCATCTGCGCAGATCCATTGTCATCAGAAACGCACGGGTGCGTGGATCGAGCCAGTCGCGCAGAGCGTCTCCGAGCAAATTAAAAGCGAGAACGGCGGCCATGATTCCGAGCGCCGGGAACAACACCAGGTGCGGCGCGTCAAACAAATGATTCCGCGCGTCGTTGAGCATGGCGCCCCAACTGGGTGTCGGTGCGATCACGCCCAAGCCCAGAAAACTCAGTGTCGACTCCGCCAGAATCGCTCCGGCCATTCCGATCGTCGCCTGAATCAAGACGGGTTGCAGGGTGTTCGGCAATAAGTGCCGCAACAGTATGCGCGCATGCGATGCCCCCAGCGAGCGCGCCGCAAGAATGAATTCCATTTCGCGGACTTTCAACACCTGTGCTCGCGCCAGGCGCGCATAACCCGCCCAGCCTGTAATCGTCAAAGCGAAAATGACTTTGTCTAGTCCCGGTCCCAGAAACGCCGCAAAGGCAATCGCCAGGAGTATTCCCGGAAACGAGAGGAAGGAATTGATCAGGACAATATTCACGAAGCGATCGAACGCGCCGCCGAAATATCCCGCCAGCGATCCGAGCGCGAGTCCTATAATTCCGGCGCCGAGAACCACCGAAACGCCAACCAGCAGCGAAACCCGCGCGCCGTAAAGGGTTCGCGAGAGAACGTCCCGGCCGAGTTCATCCGTGCCCATCCAGTGATGCGAGTTCGGTGAAAGCAAGCGCTCCGGCAGACTCTGCGCGGTGGGATTATCTGGAGCGATCCACGGCGCGAGCAAGGCAACGAGAACAAGTACAACCGTCACGGCGAGGCCCCAGCGGCCCAACCCGCTGGTGCGGAGGAATTGACGAATTTGCGATTCCTGCTTCATCGCAAGCGCACCCGTGGGTCCACGACCGCGTAAACCAGGTCCGTGAGCAAATTCACCGCGACGTAGGAGAGGGCAATAATCAGAATGCATCCCTGCAATAACGGATAATCGCGCGCTGAAATAGCCTGTACGGCGAGACGCCCGATGCCTGGCCAAGAAAAAATGGATTCGGTCACAATCGTGCCAGCCAGCAACGATCCAAATTGCAACCCAATGATGGTAATGACCGGAATGAGCGCGTTGGGAAATGCATGGCGGAATAAGACCGCAGTTTCAGAAATTCCCTTCGCGCGCGCGGTACGGACATAGTCGCTGGATAGTTCTTCAATCATCGACCCGCGAACCATGCGCGTGAGGATCGCCGCAAGCGCCGCGCCCAGCGTCACGGCCGGCAGAATCAGTTGGCCGAAAGTTCCCCGTCCGGAGACAGGTAACCATCCGATTTCCACGGAAAATATCAGAATCAGCACAGGTCCCAATGCGAAGTTGGGAACCGAAAGTCCCAGCAACGTGAAGAAAGAAGTCGCGCGGTCCGCGCGGCTTCCACGATGGCGCGCGGAAAAAACTCCGGCGGGAATCGCGATCGCGATGCAAACGGCCAGCGCGGCGAGGGACAATTCGAGCGTTGCTGGAAACCGCTCCAGCACGATCGGACGCACCGGAGCGGAAAAGCGCATCGAGCGTCCCCAATTGCCGAGAGCAAGCCCTTCCAGATATTTTGCATACTGCACGCCGAGCGGCTGGTCCAGGCCGAGCGAATGACGAAGCTGCACAATATCCTCGACGCGCGCATCCTGGCCCAGCATTTGCAGCACGGGATCACCCGGCACAATATGAATCAGAAGAAACACCATCGTGAGGATGAGCCACAGGGCGGGCAGCGTATAGATCACTCGGAGAACAATATGCCGGATCATTCGCGTTTCCGCGCATTCTCCGCGATGGTTCTCGCGCCAGTCGCCGGCGTGGGCACGGACGGAGACCCGGAAACCGGCGAATCGGTAGCTTGCTTCAACCGCTGAATTTTCACGCGGGCCACGCGGCGACGATCCATTTCCACGACGGTAAACCGATATCCGCCAACATCAAAACTTTCTCCTCCACGGGGAATAAATCCAAGTTGCGCGAGGACGAAGCCGCCCGCCGTGGCATAAGCGGGATCCTCCGGCAGAATAATACTGTACTGCGATTCTAGGTCGCGGAGGCTTAGCGAGGCGTCGAAAATCATGGCCGCATCGGCACCCTGGCCGACGATGAGCGGCTTTTGTATGACGTCATATTCGTCGTGAATTTCGCCGATGAGCTGTTCGAGAATATCCTCAAGTGTTATCAAGCCCAGAATCGTTCCGAATTCGTCGACGACCATGGCCATCCAACCGTGGCGCAATCGCAGTTCGAGGAGCAACTCGTTCGCGGGCTTGGTTTCCGGCACAATGACGATTTCATGCAGCATTCGCCGCAAATTGAACTCCGGCGCGACCCAGCCTTCCTCCGAGCGTCGCTCACGATCGAGCAGCACCCACACAATATCCTTGATGTGAATGTATCCAAGCACGTGTTCGCTCGCATCTTCGAACAC
>JBEKCU010000156.1:0-11875 GCA_050014735.1 Candidatus Acidiferrales bacterium
TTACCTTGGTTTCGATGATTGGACTCGCGGTTGCGCAGGATCGGATGCCCCCAATCCCGGCGGACAAGATGACCGATGCACAGAAGAAAGCCGCGGCGAGCATCACTGCTGGACCACGCGGCAGGGTGAATGGCCCGTTTATACCGCTCATGCGCAGTCCCGAGCTTATGGATCGTCTGCAGAAGGTCGGCGAATACATTCGGTTCGATAACAGCCTTGGGCACAAACTTACGGAATTTACAATTTTGATCACATCCCGGCGATGGACACAAGAAACGGAGTGGAATGGTCATTCCGATCTTGCTCTCAAAGCGGGGTTGGAGCCGGAAATTATCGCTGCGGTGCGTGATGGACGCCGCCCCACGGGAATGTCCCCGGATGAAGAAGCTATCTATGACTTTTGCGTGGAGTTGGACCAGAACAGAAGTGTTTCGGATGCCACCTACGCGGTTGTGCTCAAGAAGTTTGGAGAGCAGGGCGTGATCGATCTGACTGGGACGATTGGCTACTATACGACGCTGGCGATGGTTCTAAATGTGGCCAGAACTCCCTTACAGGCCGGAGTAACGCCTTCACTGACTCGGTTTCCGCATTAATCAGTATTAACCAGTAGTCCCACATCAAGCAGAGGGCACGGCATGCCCTTCACGGGGAACGTTCTCGGTGAAGCGCACCCATATGGCCTGACGCTACAACGAACCAGCCAAGCTACCGTTCAGCTTTCGGGCCTATTTTGCGGGGAGATATTTCCCGTGGCACTTTTCGCATGTGTCTTCGATGTTGTCGCCAATGGTCTCAAGTGCCTTGGCATCTTTTGCGTTCGCCGCTTTGAACGCGTCCGAACCTGCCTTGATGAGAGCATTCGCGTCTTTGACCCACTCGTCCTTGTCCTTGGCACGGCCGGGAATCAGTAGGAGATTTCCTGCTTCCGCCAGCATCAGTGCATTATTCTGGACTGCCTCCCACTCCTTATCGTCCTTCGGTGCTTTGCCGGGGACGCCAAAAATCACGTCGGAGCTGGGCTTGACGATGCCGAGCATAATCTCATGGATACTCCCCACGGGTTGAAAGCCGGGGGCTTGAGCCAAGGCCCCGGCCGCCAGGATCAGTATCCCGAGGCAAGTCAGTTGGGCCATTGCGAATGACGACAACTTTGTTTTTTTCATCGAACGCTCCAGTATAGCTGCTATCGGTTCTGTTCACTGCAGACATCTACCCACCGACGCTCTAAATGCGAAAGCACCCCGAAAGCAAAACACAAAGGCCGCTTTGATTAACCTGTCGCCTGAAAATATTGCCCGGTCCCTGACTCAGGCATTCGGGGCCCGAACGTGCTCTATTTGCTGGGGGCAGCGGAAGGTGTCAAAAACATCTTGTCAAACTTTTCATTGTCCCCTTGAGTGCAATATTCCTCCATCAACTCCATATTTGGCTGAAGGATGAACTTTTTCGTAAGGCCGCCCCAGGACTTGTCACCCCATACTTTCGGGTCGTAATACGTCACATCGACTTCCAAATCGTTCTTGCTTGCCCGCCGCCAGCGCTCGACCAGATGGAAAGAATCGCTCATCAGATGATTGACTCCGACCGGTTCGATCATGTCTTTGCCATTAAAGCCGGTCGTGTCGACGATCAGCGTGTTGTCTTCCCACTTTCCAACTGAGTCGCCCATGTACGACGGATCTGGTTTTTTCGGGTGGTCCCGATTTAGCCAGATCGTGCCCGCCGGGAGTCATACTGGAATCCGCAAATTTCCCCATGGTGCCGTTAGACTGTAGGTTCGGGGCTACCAGGTTCTGTTTTGCCCATGGCGTCAGCGGAGGTTCCGGCATCGTGTGCTCGGGGATGTGGCATGTCTCGCACTTGCTCGCGTCGCCTGTCCTTCCCCTGTCCAGAAGCTTCTCAGGACCAGCGCCATCCACCCACCAAACCCCTGAAAAATCACGGGGATTGAAGGATTGATTCGGCGCGACTGGCGATTGCGCATTGGTCTGACCCTGTGTGAACGGCAAAATTACGAAGGCTGCCAGCAACGCAACGAGTGACCCAATAAAGAAAGTTTTCATATGACGCTCCATCCGGTGCCAACCAAAAACTTCGCAACCGGAAGGTATTGCTTATCTACAGTTAATCACAACACTAACCACGCTGACCACAGTGAATCGCATTGACCAAGAGCTGCATCAGAATCGTCCCCCCGATGCGACGAAGGCGCACACTGTCGACTCCCATCAGAGCCAACAAGCTATCTTTTGGCCATTTATTAGCGTTTGCACCGCCAATTTTGCATGATCGGCTCAATTTGAATTGGCAATCGGCGCGCTCGCACCGCCTAGTGTCGTACAAAATGTTGCATCCACGTAGCTATGCGAGGATGTGCCCTGCATCACACCATAGTATGATTCCGATCACATGATCGTCTCGGTCTTGCGACACCTGAAACTATCGATCGGGGTTGCGCATGTTTACCACGCCGGCGGGATCTAAACGCGCTCGATCACAATCGCGATCCCCTGGCCCACTCCAATGCACATGGAAGCCAGCGCGTATCGCCCCTTGATCCGCTGAATCTGGCGCGAAGCGGTTAGAACAAGGCGAGCGCCACTCATCCCCAGGGGATGACCTATGGCGATTGCGCCGCCATTCGGATTCACTTTTTCACTGTCGTCGGGAAGTCCGAGCTCGCGCGTAACCGCCAGCGCCTGAGAGGCGAACGCCTCATTTAGTTCGAACACTTCCACGTCGGAGAGCGACATCTTCAAACGTCCGAGCAGCTTTCGAACGGCGAAAATCGGACCGATTCCCATGTAATCAGGTTCCACGCCCGCCGTTGCCACGCCCATCACGCGCGCGACCGGCGTCAAACCGAATCGCGCTGCTGCCTCTTCCGAGGCCACAAACATCGCGCAAGCCCCGTCGTTCACTCCCGAAGCGTTTCCCGCCGTCACGGTGCCATTTTGGCGGAACGGCGTGGGCAATTTTGCAAGCGCCTCCATCGTGGTATCCGGTCGGATGTGCTCGTCGTCTGAAACCGTCTTCACCGATCCTTTGGGGCCCGGAATATTGACGGGAACAATTTCCTCGGCGAGGATTCCGGATTTTTGTGCCGCGGAAGCCTTCTGCTGCGAGCGCAGGGCAAAACAGTCCTGCGATTTGCGGTCCACATTGTATTTTTCGGCCACATTCTCGCCGGTTTCCGGCAGGGAGGTGTTCCCGTACATTTTAATCATCTGTGGGTTGGGAAAACGCCAGCCGATTGTAGTGTCATAAATTTCCGCGGTACGCGAAAACGCCGACGTTGCCTTTGGCATCACAAAGGGCGACCGGCTCATGCTTTCCACGCCACCCGCAATCGCCAGCGAAATTTCGCCCGCGGCGATTCCGCGCGCAGCCACCGACACGGCTTCCATTCCGGACCCACACAGGCGATTCACCGTCACTCCGGGCACGGTGAAGGGAAGTCCGGCAAGCAGAGACGCCATACGAGCCACGTTTCGGTTGTCTTCTCCCGCTTGATTGGCGCAGCCAAAAATAACTTCGTCCACCGATCCCCAATCGCTTTTCTCAAATTTTTCACGTAGCGTCTTCAGTGGAATCGCCGCCAAATCGTCCGTGCGCACCCCCGAGAGCACGCCGCCGTATCGTCCGATGGGAGTTCGAATTCCTTCGCAGATGAATGCAGTAGGCATAGAAACTCATTTCCTCTGTCAATTTGAGATGTCCCAACGTGGGATATTCCGTTGACCACCCAATCCGAAATAGTAATACACCAAGCCTTGTCCGGATGAACGAAATTGTTTGTCTCAACCCTCGCGACTTGGCTTCTCGATACACCGGTGATATTTGGATGAGCGTGGGTCGTCGTCAGATTCAGGCAAAAAATGCCTGCCTCTTGTAGAATCCTTCCGGAGGCTCGAATGAACCACTGGCAGAGAAAGTGGGCGGGGAAATGGGCGCTGGTCACTGGCGCAAGCGCCGGGATTGGGACGGCTCTGGCGCGGCAATTGGCCGCAGGTGGCACGAATCTGGTGCTCACCGCGCGGAGGCGCGACCGGCTCGCGGGCCTCGCCGGAGAGCTTAGTATCAAGCACGACATACGTACGCTTGTCTGTGTGGCGGACCTGGCAAAGACGTCCGGTCCCGAGGAGATTTTCGCATTCACCGAGAGCAAGAATATTGCGGTGGATCTGCTCGTGAACAATGCCGGATTCGGCGCGTACGGAGAATTTCAGAAGCAGAAAGCTGAGCGGTTGGTAGAGATGGTTCAGGTCAACGTGAGCGCAGTCGTCTATCTGACGCATCTTTACCTGCCGGGGATGATTGGGCGCAAGAACGGTGACATTTTGATACTTGCCTCGACGGCGGCGTTCCAGGCCGTCCCTTACATCACGACGTATGCGGCGACGAAATCGTTCGATCTGCAGTTTGCCGAAGGCCTGGCAGAAGAGGTTAAGCAATTTGGGGTTCACGTCTGCGCGCTGTGTCCCGGAGGGACGGAGAGCGAGTTTCTTCAGGTTGCCGGCCAGCGGCATCACACACGGCGTCCGCAAGAGACAGCGGAGAAAGTCGCGCGCGTGGGGCTGCGAGCTCTCGCTGCAGGAAAGAGTTCCGTGATTTCCGGATTCACGAACTGGCTCGGGGCCGAAACCGTACGGTTGGTGCCGCGCAGGATGGTTGCGCGGATTGCTGGCGGAATGTTCCGTCCGCGAGAAAAATGAGCGGCGCTTGATTCTGAAAGCTGGTAAGATGTCTCGAACGATAGAAAATGATAACCACCGACCTGAAGTCACTGGAAGACCAGCTTCACAGTGAAGGCTTCCTGCGAACGTACGTCTGGCAGGACGGCCCCGATGCGTTTTATCCCGACCACACACACCCCTGCGAAATGGCGCATATCATCCTGGGTGGCGAAATGACGGTGACGCAGAACGGCATGACTCAAACGTACTTCGCGGGCGATCGTTGCGACGTGCCGGCCGGTGGGCTGCACTCCGCAGTCATGGGGTCACGCGGCTGCCGGTACATGATCGGCGAGAAGTACCACTCTCCTAACAGTTAAGAATTCAGCGTGACGCCAAGGCACGGTCGAGTAATTCGATGACGTGCACGACTTCCTGCCCAGTGGAGTGGATCTCCGCGCCCGCTCGCATCTGAAGCAGGCAGCCGGGATTCGCCGTGACGATCACGTCAGCGCCGGTCGCGCGTGCGTGTTTCATTTTTTCCGACAATAGTTCGAGGGACGTTTGCGTTTCCGTCACGTTGTAGGAGCCCGCTGAACCGCAGCAATAATCCGCCATCGACATTTCGACCAATTCCACGTCGGGGATGGCGCGCAGAAGTGTGCGTGGGGCTTCTCGGATTTTTTGTCCATGCAGGAGATGGCAGGAATCCTGGTACGTGACGCGAAGGGGCAGGCTGGAAAGATGAGCCGTCATTCCCAGATGAGCTAGAAACTCGGTGGCGTCCCGCATTTTTATCTGAAACGCGGCGGCCTTGGCGTGGTCCTCAGTGCCGTTCGGGAAAAGATGTTCATATTCCTTGAGCGTCGATCCGCACCCCGCAGCGTTGGTGATAATCGCGTCGAAGTCTTCACCGAGGAAAACGTCGAGGTTGGTTCGAGCAAGAGATCGCGCCGCATCGCGCGCGCCGGCATGCGCTGCGAGCGCGCCGCAGCAGGTTTGTCCCGCGGGCACGACGACCTCACAACCGTTCGCGGTGAGAACGCGAATCGTCGCTTCGTGCAACGCGGAAAAACTGACTTGCGCGATGCATCCGGCAAACAGGGCGACGCGGGCTCGGCGGTGGCCCACGGCGGGATACGTGCGCCCAAGGTTCGAGAAAAAGAATTTGCGGTCGATGGGAGGGAGCAGCCGTTCGCGATCCGCGAGGCCCAGCAATTTCAAAATTCCCGTGGCACGCGTGAGCGACTGCAGGCCCGACCGCTGATACACGTAGAGCGTCCGAGCGATAATGGCGATGCGGCGCGGATATGGCAACAGTCGCCGGAATACGAGATCACGCGCGAGGCGTGAAAAAAATGGACGCTTGTAGTTTTGCTCGATCTGGGAGCGCGCGGCTTCCACCAGTTTTCCGTATTCGACGCCGGAGGGACACGCGGTCTCGCACGCCCGGCAATCCAGGCACTGGTCGATATGTTTGACGAATGAATCGCCGAGCGGCAGCCGGCCTTGATCCACAAGAACAATCTGACGGATTCGTCCCCGAGGAGAATCGGCCTCAAGTCCCCAGAGCTTGTACGTGGGGCAATGATTCAGGCACAGGCCGCAGTGCACGCAGCGGGCATAATCGTCGTAGGAAGGGATATCGGCGCCGGAAAATCCGCCGGCGCGTTTTGTCTCTTGGACTTGCTCCGTGGATCCAATTGGTTCGGTCATCTGGCTATATTCCGCCCGCGAAACGACCTGGGCTTAGCACGCCTCGCGGATCGAAAGCGGTTTTCACTCGCCGCATCAACGCGAAATCGCTTCGTGACGGCCCCCAGACTCCGTTCCCCGACGTCTTTACTTCCGGCTGGCACCATTCGATCATCGCCGATGCATCGATTTCAGGCTTTCCGCAAGTTTGAAAGACTTCACGAGTCATGTTTGTCACGGCAGTTATCGTGGAGTCGTCCCCCTCGAACGGCAGGAACGCTGCGTACACAATTCCAGTTGCGCGACTGAGGGTAACGAGATCGAAGCGATTTCGTATCGCGACCCGGCCGAGTTCACCGAGCAGTCTCGCCACTGCAGTTGGAATTGCGCCGATGCGAAAAATCGTCGCCGACGGAACTCCCTCCAGAACGATCCTCGGGAATTCACGGACGCGAGGCAAAACAGATTGCGCTTCCGATTCGCTGAGTGGAATAAATTCCTCGGCGGATGCCGCGCTTGCCATATGGCCGAGTTCATGCGCGTGGCGATCCACGACCTCGGGCTGGCCAGCGGCGGAAACGATGACCGACCACATTTGCGGCCCGATGCGCGCGCTAGTGTCCGATGAAAACAGCAAGTGGGCAGCGCTGGGGCCGGCAATATCAACGATCTGCGGAGTAAGCACCGAGTGTGCGATCGTGCGGCAGAAACCGAACGCGGTTTCGGCCTCCGAAAACGACGCGACAAATGTTCCCTGCGATGGAGGCAGCGGAAATGTACGGAAATTCACGCGCGTGATCACGGCGAGCGTGCCCAGCGAGCCGATCAATAGTTTGTGCAGGTCGTAACCTGTCACGTTCTTGACGACGCGGCCGCCGCTTTTCGCCATCGTCCCTTCGCCTGTGACGAATTCCATGCCGAGGCAGAAATCGCGGACTCCGCCATACGCGTGGCGCAGCGGCGAACTCGAATTCGCGGCGACGATGCCGCCTATCGTGGCGCGTTCCGCGAAGGGCACGGCGAGCGGCAGAAACTGTTTTTGCTCCGCGAGGACACGCAAAAGATCCTCGATTCGCATCCCCGGCTCGACCCCGAGTGTGAGGTCTCGCGGATCGTATGCCAGCACACGATTCATCCGCGAAACATCGAGCGCAATGTCGTATCGTGACGGAGGCGAGCCGATCCCAAGTTTCGTGCCGCTACCGCACGGGATTACGGCAAGCCGCTCGGCCGAGGCAAATCGGACGATCTCGGCAATTTGCGCTGCGTCAGAAGGCCGCACCAACGCTGAAGGGCACAAGCCATTCACTTGACGGGAGGCAACATCATTCTGACCAGTAAAGACATTCGCCGGGCCGGCGATCTCTTCCAACCGCGTTAAAGTTGCGTGAACGGGAAGACTCATGCGGGGGACGTCGCGGAAACTGGAATGGGTTGCACGCGAATTTCCCCGCAGGCCTTGCCGAGCGGCAGAACCTTGCCGGGATTCAATCGCCCGCCCGGATTGAACGCCTCGCGCACTCGCGCCATGAGCTCGAGATCGTCAGGCGTGAATATCAGCGGCATAAGTTCATTTTTTTCCATGCCGATTCCATGCTCTCCGGTTAAAGCTCCGCCGACGGCAACGCAGTGCTGCATGATTTCGTTGCCTGCCGCGACGACTCGCGCAAATTGTGCGCGGTCGCGTTCGTCGAAAAGGATGAGCGGGTGAAGGTTGCCGTCGCCCGCGTGAAAAATGTTGCCAACTTGCAGGTCGTACTTGCGGCCGATCTCTTCAATACGTCGAAGAGTTTCCGGCAGGCGCGTGCGTGGAATCACGCCATCCTGCACGTAGTACATCGGCGAGAGCCGCCCGAGAGCGCCGAAGGCATTCTTGCGGCCCTTCCACAGCAGATCGCGCTCACGATTGTCGCGCGCCACGCGCACTTCCCGGGCGCCGTGAAGGAGGCAGACCTCGGTGATCTGCGCGGCCTGCGCCTCGACCGTCTCGGTCAGGCCCTCCACTTCGATCAGCAGCACAGCGGCACAGTCCTTGGGAAATCCCGCGTGAACGAAGTCCTCAACGGCACGCAGGGTGAATCCGTCGAGCATCTCGCAGGCAGCGGGCGTGATTGCGCGCACAGTGATGTCGACGACGGACTCCGTTGTGTCGTCGAGAGTGTCGTAAACCGCAAGCAGAGTTTTAACCGCTTCGGGCTTACGCGTGAGCCGCGCGGTAATTTCCGTGACCAGAGCCAGAGTCCCCTCAGAGCCGACAAATAGACCGTCCAGATCGTAGCCGGAAGTCTCGATATTTTTGCCGCCCGTGCGCACAATTTCGCCGTCGGGTAGCACGAGTTCGAGGCCCGTCACGTGATTGGCCGTCACGCCGTACGCCAAGGTGTGCGGTCCGCCGGAGTTTTCCGACACGTTTCCGCCGATAGTGCACGATTTCTGGCTGGAAGGGTCGGGCGCAAAATACAGGTTCAGGTGTTCGACGGCGCGAGAGAGGTCAAGATTCACCACACCGGGCTGGACGACGGCTCGCAAATTCGCTTCGTCAATTTCCAGGATGCGATTCATACGCGAAAATACGATCACGATGCCGCCGTTGCGCGCGATGGCCCCTCCCGAAAGCCCGGTCCCCGCGCCGCGCCCGACCAGTGGAGTCTGGTAGAGATTGGCGAGGCGCACAATTTCGGAGACTTCGCGCGTCGAGCTTGGGAACACGATGCACTTTGGAGACCCAAGTTCCACCGAACCGTCATACTCGTAGAGCATCAGGTCTTCGGCTTCAGACAAGACGGCGCTCGGTCCGAGCAGTGTGACGAGTTCGCGAATGAGTTGCGGTTGCATCAAGGATGCCTTGTTAATCCTATTGCCACTATAGTCTGTGACTTCCAACAGAGTCAACGCATGCGCCGATGAGGTAGTGTCCTAATTTAGAGAAATGCGTTCGAAGAAATGGGAGGCTGCGACTACGGAGTTTAACCCTGGGAACGCCAGCCGACACCCGAGCTCAAATTTAAATTAGGACGTTACCGCCAATGAGGGCAGTGACTCACTTTCCCTTAAACTTGAATCCAAGGATTTCGGTAGTGCCGGCGTCTCGCCGGCGGTTCTTCGCCTTTGTCGGAGCACAAACCCACCGGCGCTACCAAGCACGTGGTCGATCTCAACCAGTTTGTGATTCGAGTTGATTAGGAACTCTAGACTGCTCGACGACAGCCAACGCCGGGTGTCCAGAAGTCCCATGATTCTATCTATAACCGTGCACTCAAGGATTCGACTCCAGAAGTTCCTAATGATATTCAAAAGCGGATAGTCTAACCTAGCTAAATCTCATCGGAATTCGATAGAAGGAAGATAGAAAGACCAATGAGTTTGCTGTCCCGACTATTCGGCTCTAAGGAAAGGTCCAAAAAGGGCCCTCCCGAACAAGAAGTGGAAGTTCACTTTTCTTATGGCTCGATGAACTTTCAGCACTTGTTTGCGCTGGAGGACGTGCTGCGCCACACGGTTACCGATGCCGGCGTGGGTCACTATGAAGGACATGACACCGCCCAAGACGGAAGCGATGGATATTATTATATGTATGGCCCGGACGCGGAGGCCATTTATCGAGCCATCGATCCCGTGCTTAAAGCTTCATCGTTTATGAGCGGCGCTACCATAACGTTGTGGTTCGGCCCGCGCAGGTGGAGAACTCCCAAGCGCGTCATTCAGCTTCCATCCTGAGTTGTGTTACTCTCCAAAGTTGTTTTTTCTCATTGAGGACGCTACGTGAATAAACCAAAAATATTTTGCGCGCACGTTTTGTTCGAAGAACCACGGAAGAAACTCGACCGATACTTCGAGGTCGATTACTGGACAGGGAACGAGCGCCCGCCGCGGCCTGAAGTTCTCCAGCGCGTCGCGGGCAAGGATGGGATGGTCTCGCTTCTCACCGAGAAAGTGGACCGGGAACTGCTCGATGCGGCCGGTCCAAGCCTGCGGATTGTCGCGCAGGTTGCCGTCGGCTATGACAATATCGATGTGCCCGCGTGCACCGAGCGGGGAGTCGCCGTGACAAATACACCCGGCGTGCTCGATGAAACGACGGCCGATTTTGCCTGGGCGCTGCTCATGGCCGTCGCGCGCCGGTTGATCGAGGCCGACCGGTTGGCGCGATCCGGAGAATGGCGGCAATGGAATCTGGATTTTCTGTGCGGCACCGACGTTTGGGGCAAGACACTGGGCATCATCGGATTCGGGCGCATCGGGAAGGCGATGGCGCGTCGCGCGTCCGGATTCGGGATGCGCGTGATTTACAACAGCAACTCGCGCGCGCCCGAGGCAATCGAAAAGGAGCTGCACGCGGAATATATGACGAAAGATCAGGTGCTTGAACAGGCCGACTTTCTTTCGCTCCACGTTCCGCTGAACGCGGCCACGCGCGGACTGATCGGTCCTTCCGAACTTGCCAAGATGAAGCGGTCCGCGTTCCTGATCAATACAACGCGCGGACCGGTCGTGCAAGAAGCGGCCCTGGTCGAAGCGCTTGAAAAGGGGACAATCGCCGGCGCGGCGCTCGATGTGTTTGAGCGCGAACCGATAATTAGCGACGGTTTGCGGCGCGATAACGTTGTACTCGCACCGCATCTCGGCTCGGCGTCGGTGGAAACTCGCACCAAAATGGCGATGATTGCCGTCGAGAATGTCATCGCCTTTTTTAATGGCCAGCGACCGCCCACTATTTTGAATCCGGAAGTGCTGAGGTGATTTGGCTGCCCATAACAAACCTGATAAAGGGAGCAATGCAATGGCCTATGTAACGCTCAACCATCCGAAACTCACCCTGGAGGGAGCGGAGGCAGTATTGAACGGCGCGAAAGCCCACGCGGCGCGCATGGGTGTGCCGATGATCATCGCCGTGGTGGACGACGGAGGCTATCTAATTGCCTTTGCAAGAATGGACGGCGCGAAGATCTCCTCGGTCGATATCGCGATTGCGAAAGCCGTCAGCTCGGCCATCCGCCGTCAACCGACCGGCCCTGTTCTCAGGGGAGATGAAATCAATGTCCTGGCGTCATTGAGCCTCGCCATTGGCAGCGGCGCGCGGCAAATTTCGCTGCGCGGCGGCTTGCCGCTGGTAGCGAATGGGGAGTGCGTGGGGGCGATTGGAGTAAGCGCGGGGAATGAAGAACAGGACGCCGAAGTGGCTCACGCGGGTGTGGCGGCGTTCGGGGCTTAGCTGGAAAACTTAAGAAGCCGATTGGTTCTGTTGACATTCTGGGAGATATCGCTATTTTTTTGCGGAGGCGTCAATGCTGTAGCTCGCCTCTTCAGAGGTGAGGATTTTCCGTTGGAGCGTGCGATAAATCCCCGCGTCTGAAGACGCGGGCTGCAGGAATCTACATTCGCACATTAGGATGTCAACAGAGCCAAGCCGTTTCATAGAGGCCATGCCATCCAAACTCAATAGGCTTTCAGGGGCTAAAGCCCTCGTTTTGTGAGCCTTCGAATGTCGCGGCTGAAGCCGC
>JBEKCU010000157.1:0-16354 GCA_050014735.1 Candidatus Acidiferrales bacterium
TGCAGAAGAAGCAAAACCAAGAGAATTCCCGTTCATCTTTCCCTTTTTCTTTCTCGCCCTGCTCATTAATTAAGAGTACTAAAACGGTCTCAGAGATGTTGGCACGGAGGGCATCCGAGCCGGCAGCTGCCGAACAGACGAGGCCGCCGCAGTTCCAGGCCGCTCAGTTTCACTTGCAGACTATCGACCGCATCGGCGGGAATCTCGCAGTCGTCGAGAAATAAACTCAAGTTCGCATACTCTCGCTGCTGTTCATCGAACACCGCAAGCGGTTTGCGCCAGGCCCCTTGTTGTTGGTCGTTGATCTCGCCGAGATACAAAATGGTTCGCTGCACCGTCTTGTGGGAAGCGATGCGATGGTTTTCTACGATGCTGAAATAGCGATGATCTATGCCGTCTTTTTTTGCGATTGTTGCTGCGCAGAAACATGCTGACCGGGGCATTCGACGTTTTGTGATGACACAGAGTCATACAACCGCAGAGAACGATTCTGAGCTACGAAAATCCATTTTTAATTAATATGAATACGCCTGCCGACGGAATTCAGACGGGAGAATCACGGAGAACGCTGGAGCCGGGGTGCTGAGGGCGGGCCGCCTTCACCTTTATTGATCGGAATGATTACGCCGCCGCAACCGCCCTCAGCGCACGGAGGGCAAAGGCCTTGCGGGTCCATCAAATCGATGGGATCAATCCGTACATAGGCGTAGCTGTTCAGACTTTCCGGATTTGTGATGTCGCCATCCAGCGGATTAGGCGAATTAAACCGCCCCAGCCGACTGGTATAGTAACGGGCCATCGCGTAGTCGTTGCCGCTTGCGGAATTATCTCAACCCTCTTAGTCCACGATAGTGTATTCGAAGCAGGCAACGGCGGCCACGGAGTTCAGGGAGATTGTGAAGCTGGTTCCTATTGTCCTGCTAGTAACCATGGGTGCAATTGCGCCAGGATTGCAGGTTGCTGAAGGAATTTCTGTGTTGTCAGTGGTTTGTTGAACGATGATCTGGCTATTGGCTGTTACAGCGTTCGTGTTGACAGTGTAAGTGGTCTGCAACGCCGGAATGGCGATGACACCGCTTTGGGCTTGAAGACACTCTGCCGGGGAAACCGTTCCGGTCGCGCCTCCAAGCCGGCAGGGCGGGAACGACGACGGACTTTCACACCCGACCAGAACTCCCGATCCTGTATATACGCCCGCGCCAACTGACGTAAAGTAGTTTCCGCAACCGTCGGTAAATGTTCCGGAGTTAATGATCCCGTAACCCGTTCCAGAAGAATCAATCCTTGTTTCCGACGCTCGGAAGTCAACGTTGGTTCCTATCGTGACTCCGCTGGAATTAGGTTGGATTAACCCGTTTCCTTGGCCGCCAATTCTTCCGCCTGTCCAGTGAACGTTCAAAGGACCAGTAGAATTCCCGATTTGGAGCGCAGCGCCGGATGGCGGACCGTTCACGTTGACTCCCATGAAAGTGATCGTGGTTGGGTTACCCGCGTTGCCGAAAACTTGAATGGGACTGCCGTAGTTTCCACCTATGATTACGTCGCCGTCTTCCTGCCCTTCGACAATCATGGAGATGTCCCCACCGATGGTGCCTAAGCTATTTTCAATCACAGTCGAAGCTCGATTGAACAAATGCAGACCGACATGGCAACCGCCTGAACCGATGTTCTGCCACGTACTGCCATCTTCTGCCGACGTGAAGCAAGCCTGCGTTCCGCCAGGCCCATTAGAGTTCCAATCGTTCACTTCCACATATTCTACGTGACCGCTGATGTTGACAACCGCATCTAGGGTCGACCCTCCACGGACGAACGTATTGTCCCCGATGGAATCGAACGTGATGTCCGCAATTTTATTTGTGGTTCCCGTCAGAAACACAGCCTCCGTCGTGGCTGTGCTCATCGTTGCCCAATCCATAATGAAGTGCGTTCCCATGCCGGGGCATCCGGATATATTAAAGGGTCCGGTAGGAGCAGCAGTGAACTGATTGGTCGTAAGGATTTGCCCGCCGGAAATCAGCATGTTCCCGCAAGGAAGCTGGAGAGTTTCGTCCAGAAGCACAGCGGCTTGCGCGGCTAGAAGTGCTGTGCGGAAGTTCTGGCTCGCAAATACGCACGACTGACCAGCAAAGGCGCGCCTAATAGAACCAGCCACCGTGATGTGGCTTGAGTCCGTATAGCCCGTAACTGTCGTCAAGTTCAACTCATCTTGTGAGTCGTTGTTCGGCATGCAGACGACAACTTTTCCAACCAGGTCAGGTGTAAATAGGCCAGCGGAAACAAGCAAACGTCCGCCGCCGGACAAATCCACAGGAGAGATAGTAATGGCGTCAGCGATTCCGCCATAATCATGCGGGGAGACGATGTCACCAGTAGATAAGTTGGTGCAGGCGACCTCCACGCTCGTGACATTGGCGCTGCCGACCGTTCCGCTTCCACCGGCGCCGCAAATCTGCGATGGGTTTAAAGGCTGCGAAAATACTGTGAGGCTATAGGCGGTGCCACTGGCAAGCGGAGCCGTGAAGGTGAACGGTCCATTGGCCGACACCGTGAGACTGTTGCCGCCATTATCCTGCAACACAAGTCCCGTGCCAGAAAGTCCCGAGACCATGCCACCGATGGTGTAGGTTACAGTTGGCGCAAAATAGCCGAAGAGATCAACCACTAGCTGCGTATTGTTCGCCGCGAACGTGCTGATCGATCCGTTCGACGTGGGCACAATCGCCTGATTCGATGTCACCGTTGCATCGACGGCACTAAGGGTCGCGGCCAACGGCTGTGCCGTCCCTTGCGGCCATAGAGTCAGGTAGCCCAGCGGTATCGACGGCACAACCGTGGCGTTGAGCACGTAGGCCTGAGCCCCAACCGGCACTCCGCAGGCGCTGGCCTGTATGTCCTCATCCAGTTCTCCACTGAACGGCTGCGTCGTCTGCGTATCCGACAACTGCCGCGTATCCAGCACACGGCACGGCGGCAAATTGTACAGCGACAACCCTCCCGTCCCTGCTGGTGCAAAATACCCGTCGACATCGATCACCAAGTCCGTATTGTTGCTGGCATACACGTTGATAGAGCCACTGGTTCCCGCTGGCACAATCGCCGCATTCGATGTTACGGTCCCGGTCGTCGAACTCAAATTCGCTGTCCCCGGCTGAGTCTGTCCGGTCAGCCAAGCTGTTAAGTATCCCAGCGGTATCTGCGGCACCGCTGTAAGGTTCAGCGAGTACGCCTGCGCAGTCGACGGCAAATTGCAGGAACTGGTGGGCAGCGGGAACGTCCGGCTGGTGTTTCCTGCCAAAGACGGCCCTGCCAGCGGTCCGTCCGCATTGCGGGTATCCACCACCCGGCACGGCGTCACCGGATAAAACTCCAGCGCCGTGGTAGCAGTCGTGAAGTATCCATTGATGTCCATCACCAGATCGGTCGTATTGGAGGCGAACACGCTGATCGCGCCACAGGCACCGGCAGGCACAATCGCGGCATTGGATCGGACACGGCCATCGATGGAACTCATGGTGGCCACGCCCGGCTGCGTCTGACCAGCTAGCCAAAGTGTAAGGAACCCTAACGGACCAGAAGGAATTACCGCGACATTGAGCGAATAGTTGGCTGCCGTCGGCGGAATATTGCACGTAGGGCTTTGCGGAATAGTGAGGTTACGCGATGTCCCACCCGTAGTCGAGGGTCCTCCGAATGCGCCAGTTGCGCCGCGTGTATCTACTAACCGGCATGGCGTCACCGGCACAAAATTCAGGGCCGTCCCTATCGTGGGCGAATTGCTTCCGGACGTAACCGCGAACACGACCGCGTTCGATGTTCCTCCGCCGGGAGCAGGGTTGGAAACTGACACCTGATCCCAACCCGCCGATGCAATATCTGCCGCTGTAATCGTGGCAGCGAGCTTCGTCGCGCTCACAAACGTCGTCAATCGGCCGCTTCCATTGAAGTTCACCGTTGCGCCGCTAACGAAACTGGTTCCATTCACTGTCAGCGTGAACCCCGACGTTCCGGACGTCGCCTGCGCAGGCGCGAGCGATAGGATCGCCGGTGTCTGCGCCTTGGCTGATGAGGCGACGCCCACAACGAGCAGCGTACACACACAGAATGCTCGGAGAAAGAATACGAACGACGCTCTTCAACTGACCGAAGGCTCAATTCGCCCCGTAGACTTTCTTCACCGGTCTCTCTCTTCGACAACCATTTCGCGACGTGACGCGATTTGAAAACACGTGGGCTAAACCGAGGTCGATTCCCAAGGGTTAGTCACTGATATCGGCGTACGGCTTCTCTGGAGAAGGAACGATACGCGTGTTATTGAGACAGTAAACAACATTTTTATTCCCAGCGAATCCAAGGGCTTCCAGCTAGGTAGAAAGTACCTAATAAGGGCAACTACGGAAGTGATTGTGGAGACTACAGATTTGTAGTGGTTCTAAGGCTAGCGCGTCTACACTAACCGGGGCGTCGAGCGCTTTATCGTGGCAACCGTTGGAGAGCGAAAAACGGACAGAGCCAAGCAAGCGCAGAGCACGATTTTAAGGCGATGAGAATCCGTTTTTATATGCATACTCCTACCGACGGAAATCGGATGGGAGAATCATCGGGAACGCTGGAGCGTGGGTGCTGAGGGCCGGGCCGCCATTGTATTGGGCGGTTTTCGCAGGGCGGACGCCATCGGGAGTATCTTGGAGTGCTTATTTATTGGGGCGGCGGTAGAGCATATAAGTGAAACTGCCGTGGAGCCAGCTTTCACCAGTCACATCGTCATGACGGCTGTCAACGGATTCATCTAGCACGTGCGCGTAATTACCTCCGAGACGCAGAACCTCTTGCTCCAGCCGAATGCGAGCTTGAGCCATCAGGTCCTCATAGCAACGTTCCCACAACTCATCTCGATGAGCCAGAGTGCTTGGTACTCGCACACTGGTCGCCTCAACAACATGCTCACACATCTGCTCAGCGTCGGACGGAGGTAAGTCGCGATGCCAGTAGACAACGCTTGCTCTATTTTGGGTCATTACTTCTCATTCGGGAGCCTGGTGTGGGCTGCTCGCGAGCGTCATGAAGCCCGTTGGAATTCAGCTCCTTGTTGGGACGGCTTATTGCCCCCGTAATATTCAGGATTGCCGACGATATCACTTTTGGGCCAACCAAAATCTATTCTGTTCCTGCCCGTTAGCGGGTTCACACGGCGAGACTTGTGGCGTGGTCTTCTTCGAAGGAATCCCGCGTGGATAATGTCTATGTTTTCGAATTGCTTAAACCCAGCCTGTTCGGCCCCGTTCGAGTATCGGCGAGGTAGAATCTCCCGTTTTCACCAATCCCACTCGAAAGGCAAAGAGCCCAAGAATTCGCACGCCGTGCGACACTTCTGGCTGTGCGCGAAGTGCTTCGAAACATATTTCCTTGAATACCATGAAGGCCGAGTTGCGGTAGTCCCGCGACGGTTTATCGTTTTCTCGGGCTGAACTCATCCCACCGCTTTCGGCCGCAGTCAATCGCACGGCATCCACATAGAAAGTTGGATTTTCAGACTGGATCTATCCGCATTTCGTTTATCGGGACCTGTCGTGGAAAGGGTCCACCTCAATCGAGCGGAGCTGGCAACTGACGTGGAGGGAGAAATGAACGATTGGACGTGTGCCTAAGAATAGATCAGCGCCAATTCGTATGCTCGGATGCGAGCCGCTCACATATCAATATTGGGTCCAAAATCTTTTGATGCATCGACCATTTCGCCCGGCTTAATTAGAAGGTTGAAAAATTCAACTCTTCCACTGCTATCTCGAGGATTGTGACCGTTTCCTCTCCCAAAGCCCATCCCTTTCTGTTTCAAAGTCCCTTTCGTATGCGCTGATTGCATAATCAGCGTGTATTGGCCAGGAGGAATATCCAGCAGTTGAAAGTTTCCATTCTCGTCTGTGATCGAGTACTGGATTGCATTGTATTGTTCCGGGTTTCCGGTGGTCCCCAGCGAGGTGCTGGTACTAACAAAAGTTTGGTTGGCTGGGATTTCGGCACGACCTTGAACAAGCCATACCTTGCTACCAGCGTCGGGCTTATTTCCAATATGGAAATCGAAGAAATATGTAAGCGTGCCTTTAATGCGTCCGGTTTCAGCTGGTTGTGCGGCCATAGGTGGGAGTTGTGCGGCCTGCGGCTGTGCGGTCCTCGACGGAAGTTGTAACGCCGGTGGCTGTGCAGTGATCGCCGGAAGCTTTGACAGTGTGAGCGCAATCTGCCCGTCGCCGTAACTGATAGTCCCTCGGAGGCTTTGCGCCAGGTCTTCGACGGCCACGTAGTGCCTCCCATCTATTTCCAGCACTTTCCCTGTAATGGGTTGGGCGTTGACTAGAAGCGATGTCGAAGACTGAGGAGCCACGTCCTTCTTATCTTGCGCCCGGGCTGAGAGAGTCGACAGAACCAGCGCAAAAGCGAAACATGTAAACCTCATGATAGATACTCCCGTGTTTGCCGTTGTAACGAGCGCGACAGCGTCGCAATTTGCCTAAGGTTGCTGGTCGATACTGAAATGCGAGAGTCTCAACATCGTGCGCCTCGCGAATCTAGGCACGGACCGGAGCTCTTTTGATTGGACCGTTTGATTGAAACGCTGTTCGGATCGCCGTGTACCGAAAAAGAAAGCCGTCAGTTCCATCGCGGGCTCCTCAACCTAGAATCGCCACGCGGCGGCGCTGACACCGCAGCACGCCGCGCTCGAACGCGAGCCATGCCCACTTCAAGACCGGTCACTCCCTTGAGGGCCTTCTTCTCAATCAAAAACAAAATCAGGAAAGCCGTTGCGAGTGTGCCAAACAGAACTGCAAAGATCGCCAGAGCAGCGAAGAGCTCGCGCACTTGATAGAATTCCGCGACTGCTACATGCAAACATAGAACTGCGGCAATGGCTGGAATTGTGCGGGAAAAGTTTTTCGTCATATTAGTCGGCCTTCGAATCTACATATGCCTTGCTGCTGCAGACATTTTGCATCGGGGTTCGCCATCGCATCTGTGACTTAGGTCACAGTCAAGGCGGTGAGAGACACCTATTCTCCAAAATGGCCGAATAGCAAGGATTCCTCCTAATCGCACGCGTGAATGTGGGCGTTCGGCTGTAACAGTGTTTCTGAGGAGATCCGCCATGACTGGCTATCCAGTTTTGATTGCCTCATCCGACATTGAAAACCGTAATGCCATTAGCGCCGTCCTTGCCGAAGACGGCCTCGACACAATATGTGCCTCCACAGTTAAGGAGACGCAAGAGGTTCTGGCTAAGATGCCTGTCTCCATCGTCATTTGTGACTGGCAACTGCCCGATGGCAGCTTCAAAGACCTAATACATCTTGCAAAGAAGGAGAAACCGGAAGTGCTCGTGGTCGTAACGTCACGCACAGGCCATTGGGAGGAGCGTTTGGCTGCGAAGCAGCTCGGGGCTTTTGAAGTGATACCCTCCCCCTGCCAACGCTCGAATGTGGAGTGGGCCTTGATCACTGCCCTCCGCGCGTGGAGACAACGGGCTGCACTGCCAGGCGTGATTCCTTCGGAACGCCGACGCAGTCCAAGATTTCTTCTCAGGGTGCCGATTGTAGTTCGCGGAGAATCTTTGGATAAGAAAAGTTTCTCAGAGGAAACGGCCACCATTGATGTAAGTTCCCATGGCATAGTGGTGCCCTTGGCCACAAAAGTTGCACTCGGACAGACGCTCACGTTTGTAAATCCACAGAATTGGGATGAAAGGGTTGTGCGGATCGCCCGCTTCGTTTCTCCTTGTGGCACTCTGGCCCAAATAGGTGTCGAGTTTTCCGAACCAGCCCCAGAATTCTTGTTTTTTGGTTTCCTCGCGCAAAAAACATAGGACGGCCCGGGAGCACAAGCTGCCTCTTCACCTCCAACACCTAGAGCTGGAGGTCACGCTCGGAGTTCACGTCTTCAAGGAAGAGCAGCTGCGCCGTCACCAGATGTATCTATCCTGTGCGCGTTGACGATAAATCGCTTCAATGCGGGCTCCGGCTGTATTTCCCTTAACTCCTCAGGACTTGTTGGAGTTTAGCTTCACGCAATGGACCCAGTGCCGACCGGCACGAAGTGTTCACTATTGGACGCTTTACAGATTCCATGTTAGTGTGCCGTGTCTTGTGTCAATCGCGATGAATTGCGTGCCGAGGTCAATCGCATGGCCGTTGGAATAGAGGATATTCTCGATTCTTCTGACGTGGTGAAAAAGAACATCGATTTCCAGAAGAACGAGATTATTTTCTCTCAAGGTGACCCAGCGAAGGCCGTATTCTACCTGCGGAGAGGTCTTGTGAGACTTTCCGTAACGTCTCGCACGGGCAAAGAGGCCATTGTGGAAGTGCTGCGTCCTGGCAATTTCTTCGGAACGTGGTGTCTGGCGGAGCACCCTGTGCGCATGGCAACGGCTACCGCGATGGAGGGGACCACAGTTTGCATGATCGGCAAGAACCAGATGCGTCGCATGCTAAACACCAAACAGGGACTCTCTGGCGGTTTCATCTCATCCCTTCTGGAAAAGAATATTCGAATGGGACATGACTTGACTAATCTACTGCTGAATTCGGCTGAAAAGCGGCTCGCACGGAAACTTCTGCTGCTTAGCCAATACGGGACCCGGGACAAGACCGGCATAACGCTACCCAAAGCAGTTTCCCAACAGCTATTGGCTGAGATGATTGGAACCACCCGCGAGCGGGTGAATTTCTTTATGAACAGATTTAAGCGTTTGGGTTTCGTTGAGTACGATGGCGTACTAAAGATTCGGCATTCCCTCGCACGATTCGCTCTTAGTGAATAACTACGCGGTTACTTGTGTTATATTTCACAGACATATTCCCTGCGATCTGAGAATCTCCAGAGGCCTAGCTACAAGCTTTCTGTTTAGCGCTTCGAGCAGCGAGAGAATTACCAGGGTCATTGTCGTCGCACTGAAGCCAGTAGCCTGAGGCTCTCTCTCGGAAATTTGCGGGTGACAAATTTGTCTAGTCCATTTCCGACCCCGGATTATCGGAGGCTATTCCAATCCCTGCCAGGGCTGTACCTTATTTTGACGCCTGACCTTACCATCGTCAACGTCAGCGATGCGTATCTTCGCGCCACCATGACGGAACGCGAGGACATCCTGGGGCGAGGGGTCTTCGAGATTTTCCCTGATAACCCGAATGATCCAGCCCCCACCGGGGCCCGCAATCTGCGAGCCTCTGTGCAGCGAGTGTTGCATGGCAAGTTCTCGGACACCACGGCTGTGCAGAAGTACGACATTCGTAAGCCGGAATCGGAAGGAGGAGCGTTCGAGGAAAGATATTGGAGCCCCGTCAACGCTCCTGTGCTCGGGCCGGACAATGAAGTCGCCTACATTATCCACCGTGTCGAAGATGTGACCGATTTCGTTCGGCTCAGGCAGCAAGAAGTCCAACAGCAAGGACTCACCGAGGAACTGCGCACACGGGCGGCGCATTTGGAAACCGAAGTGTTCTTGCGGGCTAGAGAGGTTCAAGAAACAAATCGACGATTGGAGGGCGCAAACCAAGAACTGACCAAGAGCGAAGAGCGATCTCGGTCTTTGGTGGCGAGTGTAAAGGACTATGCCATCTTCACGCTCGATCCTCAGGGCCGAGTTTCCACCTGGAACTCAGGAGCAGCACGCATTAAGGGCTACATGTCTAAAGAGATCATCGGAGAACATTTCTCGCGGTTTTATACCCAGGAAGACACCGAACGGGGCAAGCCTGATTATGAATTGAAGATAGCATCCTCAGAGGGACAGGTTGAAGACGAGGGCTGGCGGCTCCGAAAAGACGGCTCGCGGTTCTGGGCGAACGTGGTTATCACCGCTATTCGGGACAATAACGGAGAATTGCTCGGATTTTCGAAAGTTACTCGCGACCTGAGTGTTCGCAAGAAAACCGAAGATGCTTTAATGCTCGAACTCAGTAAATCTATGCTTTCGGGCCTTGATATTCGGAATTTGCTGTCAGCTTTGTCTTCCGCTATTCAACATGTTATTCGGCACGACTACGCGGCGGTTGCCCTTCATGACTCCGAAAGCGATCAGTTGCGCGTTTATCTACTTCAATCCGCCAACAAAGATGCCTCCTCTCCAGATGAAGTTCGCGTGCCCGTGAAGCGATCGGCCCCAGGTTATGCATTCACGAACCGCAAGCCGTTGATTCTCAATAATTTCAAGGATGAGCGATTTGCGCCTGAAGCTTTCCAGCAATATGGAGGTGCTTAGTCACCTCGCCAACCAGGTGGCTATCGGGATGGACAGCATGGTGGCGGCGGGTGAGTTCAAGCGGTTGAGTGAAAGACTGATCGAAGAGAACCAGCGTCTGGAGCAGGAAGTACGCGTTCTGGAAGAGGACCTCACCACGGAGTACGGGTTCGACGAAATTGTCGGGCGAAATATCGGCCTGAAAAGAGTTCTGAAGGATGTTGAAACGGTAGCTTCGGCGGACGCGACGGTCCTGATTCTCGGGGAGACCGGCACGGGCAAGGAACTCATTGCGCGGTCAATCCATCGCTTGAGTCCACGTGGGCATCGAAGTCTCGTGAAGCTCAACTGCTCTGCGATTCCCGGCGGCCTGCTGGAAAGCGAACTCTTCGGTCATGAGAAAGGCGCGTTTACAGGCGCGATCTCACAGAAGATGGGTAGGTTAGAGCTGGCCCACCAGGGAACTTTGTTTCTCGACGAGATCGGTGACCTTCCTTTGGAGCTTCAGCCTAAGATCTTGCGGGCGCTGCAGGAGAAGGAGTTCGAAAGGCTCGGTAGCACCCGCACCATTCCGGTGAATGTGCGACTGATCGCGGCCACGAACCGAGACTTGGGCCAGATGGTTGCCGAGAAGCAATTTCGGAGCGATCTGTACTATCGTCTGAAGGTATTTCCGATTACGCTACCGCCGCTACGAAACCGCCGCGAGGATATCCCTCTTCTGGTTCGCCATTTTGTCGACAGGCACGCGCGCCGATTGAACCGGTCGATTACGAACATTCCAATCGACGTGATGCAGGCACTCACGAATTGGGCTTGGCCGGGGAACATCAGGGAGCTTGAAAATTTCGTGGAAAGAGCAGTCATTCTTTCGAAGGGGCCCGAACTCCGCGCACCTCTGTTCGAACTGATTGTCCCGCAGCTGGAACGAAAGCCTGCGCAACACGGTCCCATCCCTCGATCGACTGAGCGGGAACATATTCTTGGTGTGCTCCGGGAAACCAGGGGAATGATTGGCGGTCTGGACGGGGCTGCCGCCCGGATGGGCCTAAAAAGAACAACATTGAACTCAAAGCTCAAGAAGCTAGGAATTAAAAGAACAGACTACATGTAGTCACCGAGACGAAGATCGTCTTCGTCATCTCGTCAGGATTTTTCAAGGCAACTCGTCTAGACCCTCCTTCTAAGGTGCTATGTTCCGTGTTTTGTTTAGCGTTCACTTGCATGAATCTCATTCGTCATTTGGCTCCCTAATTGCGATAGCCACGGCATGTTGAAGATCACTGTCCAGAAAAAGACAGGAATCGTGACATTAAAGCTCGAGGGTAGGATTGCCGGACCTTGGGTGGCCGAGTTCAATCGAACGTGGCACTCGCTGGCTCCTTCCCTCGACTCCAACAACAAGTTGTCCCTGGATTTGCGTGAGGTCACCCAGATAGACGCCGAGGGGCAAGATCTCTTGTCCGAAATCTATGACAAGACGGGCGCCGAATTTCAAACTAACTCGTTGGTGATGGAGTTTTACGCCCAGCAGGCGATGCGAGATCACCATAAAAATGGAAGCAAAGGAGCCCACCAGTGAAGATCCCGCAAGGTTTCGATCTCAACGAGAATTGCCAAACGGGGAAGCTTCGGGGACATGGATTCTTTCACGGGTTGACACCGGCTGCGCTGAGGGACCTGGACGCCGTGAAGATCGTCTCAACCTATCCGCAAGACGCGATCCTGTTCCAGGAAAAGGATGCGCCACGTGGAATCTATATCCTGCGCGAAGGGCAGTTGAAGCTCTCGGTCAGTTCGAGTGAGGGGAAAACGCTGATCCTGAGGATTGCCAGGCCCGCGGAAGTTCTCGGTCTGATGGCCACTCTCTCGAACGCCCCATATGAAATGACAGCCGAGGCCCTGAACACCAGTAAAGTGGCCTTCATCCGTCGCGATGCGTTCCTGCGTTTCCTCGGCAAATACCCTGAGGCCTATGGTGCTGTGATCGCACAGTTGGGCGCTCATTATCAGATTGTCTGTAAACAATTGAGAACCATCGGACTTGGCGCTTCTGCTCCGGAAAAGCTGGCTAAGCTGTTCCTGGATTATTCCGATCAAGGACAGCAGACGAAAGAGGGGACCCGCATCCGATTCGCACTAACCCACGAAGAAATGGGTGAGTTCATTGGCACAAGCCGCGAAACAGTGTCTCGGACGATAAGTCAATTCAAGAGTGAGCACCTCATTGACCTGCGAGGATGCACTTTGCTCATACAGAACCGGATTGGTCTTGAGAATCTTCTCAGCGTTTGAAATGTATCCACAAGGAAATGACCAGGAACGGCGCTTCAAGTTCCGCTTTGAAAGGAGACTAGGGGCAATGAAAGTAAGCGACGTGATGACGAAGACACCTGCTTATTGCACGCCAGCGACGAACTTGGGATCCGCGGTAGAGATCCTTTGGACTCGGAACTGCGGAATTCTTCCTGTTTTGGATGCCCATGAGCGAGTAGTTTCGGTAATAACCGACCGCGATATCTGCATTGCCTTGGGAACCCGAAACCGTTTGTCAGGCGAAATCACCGTAGCCGATGTTGCTACACAGCGCGCTGTCTGCTGCGGGGCGGACGAAGACGTCCGATCGGCCCTAGCAAAAATGGCGGAGGCCAAGGTGCGCCGTCTTCCCGTAGTGAGCGCCGATGGGAAGATCGAGGGGCTCCTTTCGATGGATGATGTCGTTGACCGGACAGAACTCAAGACTAGGGCCAAGGGTAACCATCTGACGCCAGAAGACGTCGTAAACACCTTAAAGAGGCTCTACGCTCCACAACTTCCAGGACCGGTCCACAAGGCTGCTGCCGCCTGACACGGTCTCTGGGGACACGATCTCGAATCAGGAGGAAGGTCAATGCTAGACCAGTGTGCGAATCCCGAGTGTGCGATACCGTTCGATTACAGGCAGGGTCTATTTTATCGTTTTCGCCGGACATGCGCCGTGAACTGGGCTCCTGCCAACACGCATAACGTTCAGCACTTCTGGCTGTGCGGTCGGTGCGCAGAGACCTACACGCTGCAATTTCAGAAGGAGCACGGAGTAGTGATCAGCCTGCGGCTTACGGTGCGGCACGAGAACTTCCCGCCGCGCGTGATCGTATTCGCATAGTCACAGCCCGCGACTATTGGGACATGTTTTATGAGCACATAGAAGCGGCTTTCTGAGGGGGTAATTATGGAGATCTCGATTGCGGTCGATCAGAGGTTAGCGGACGTGAAAGCCATGCAGGCGGCTACGCCCCGACCATGGTCAAGCAATGCCACATCCAGAACAAAGATCGAACACTATCAAGCTTTCGATGCCCAAGCTTTTCTTGATTCGGCCGGCGTGGCGAGGAAAGTTGAGGAATATGGGAATAAGGTGGCTATTTTCACGCAAGGCGACCCCGCGACGGGTGTTCTGTACATCCAAAAAGGCGGCGTGAAGCTCACCGTTGTGAATGAATCCGGCAAAGAGGCGGTGGTGGCGATATTAGGCCCGGGCGATTTTGCGGGCGAGGGGTGCCTAGCGGGGCAACCGCTGCGTGTAAATACGGCGACGACAATTACGAGGAGCACGATCCTGGCGATCCAAAAGCAGGAAATGATTCGAGTGCTGCACGCCGAACGAACTCTATCGGAGCGGTTCATCAAGCACATGCTTTCGAGAAACATCCAAGTCGAAGAAGACCTGATCGATCAACTGTTTAACTCCAGTGAGAAACGGCTGGCCCGGACTTTGCTGCTGCTGGCGCATTACGGCAAACAAGAAAAGCCGGAGAAGATGGTTCCCAACGTGTCGCAAGAAATGCTCGCGGAAATGATTGGGACAACGCGGTCCCGGGTCAATTTCTTCATGAACAAATTCAGAAAACGGGGCTTCATTGAGTATGGCGGCAAGCTTCGAGGGCTGCAAATCAAAAAGTCCCTGCTAAGTGTCATCTTGCACGGAGTAACAGCCCGCTGAACCCTATTTTCATTGCAGCGCGTGTGTCAGGAGGAATCTGGCCTATTACACTAGAAGGATGCCTCGGCTAATCAAGTCAGTCCGAACCCCAAATCCTTCCGAGCCTTCTAATCCAGGGCAAGCGCCAGTCCCGCCATCCAACTGGTTCCGACCTCACTCTGGCGATCAAGATGCAACGTTCTACAGATCTCCGCTGAACAAAAAGCTAGCTGCTTGCATCTAGATTAGCTCGGTGAGCCTTATGTCGCAGTGACTCCTAATGATCTGTGACCGTTGTCACAGCAATATTGCAGATTCGGGTTCATAGCTTAGCTGGGAGGAAATGTGAAGCGTGGAGGTGACGGAGGTGTACGATGGTACAAAATCAACAACAGGCTCTCCTCAATGCTCTCAAGTTGGAATTGAAGTTTTGTGAGCAGGGTGGATACAAACCGTTGGAGGGAAGGTATCCGGCGCGCGCGAGAGAGAATGATCCGATTTATAGGGTGTCTTTCGGCTAGAACAGACCGGAGATGCGCAAAGAGCGTTCCGTCTTCCAGGATTCTCCTTCTTGTCTAAACTACGGCTTGCCAGTGAGAGAGCATCCATGTTCGAAGTGCTGGCTTATTAATTTCGTTCCGGCCGAGAAGTGCGGCGAAGCGGTCCCGTGCCACTATATTCCGCTGAACGAGCGCGGAGATACCGTGGCGACCCTCGGGGGGCCGGGCGACGCACCGGACGTGCGGGAACCCGTGATCGTTTGGCTTCGGAAGAAGATTGAGGAACTCGAAGGGACAACTGCGCAACCGCAACAGCCAGCGGCATGGAGCAAAAAACAGAAAGCGGGTTCGTAGGCCACAGTGAGCCAATGCTCAGTCTAGTCAAAGTTTGGCAGTATGGTTGTCCATCCGGCGACCGTCGGGCAGCTTACATTCCCCACCCTGCGTTATCAAGCCACGCAGAACGCAACGGGTAGCGCGGTTTATTGTCGGTTGCGGCCAAGGCTCGCGAAGTCGTCTTCTCAGGGGGTGGGGTTCAGCACCAAGGTGCGATATTGAAGACGGGACTAGCCGGGGGACTTTTTGCAGGTTCAGGACAGAAATGAGGAAGCCCCGGGTTCGTCAGGGGGATGCAAACCCGGGGCCGGGGGGTTGAGACAGAGGCAGGGCCGGAATAAACTCGAACGTATTGGCGACCCAGCGGAGCTGGTGTCGCGCTCTGCAGCCTGAATCAATGACTTATGGATGCCGATATCGAACCCCCTGCGATGCGAACGCAATCGTTGCAAAGCATGCGGAGGCGACTGTAAACAGCATCAGCGCAGAAAACATCTCTGGCGCGAAATGGATTTGTAGCGCAACGAAAACTAGCAACCGGGCCCACATCCACGTCCGGTTTTTTCTCGCCGAGAGTTTGACTGGTTTCCATTCAAACGGACCCCACCCGAGAACAACAAATTAGCCAGAATTCAAGAATTCAAATCTAGAGTGGTACAAAAGCGCGGTCCGGTCATTATCTGCCCGCAGCCATCTGCTTTCCTACGGCTGACTCCTTGTCAGCAGCCAACTCCGTTTTTACAGCTAACTCCTCGCGCGCACGTTCCTCCTGATGTAGGGAAGCGAGCACCAGCTCCACTCTATTGGAAACGCCCAGCTTGTCAAAAACCCCGAACAGATAGTTCTTCACCGTGTGCTCGGTCAATGCCAATTGCTGGGCAATCTCGCGATTGGAAAGGCCATCAATCGCTAGGCGAACCACTGCTGCTTCACGCACCGTGATACGGCTTTCCACTTTCGGGTCCAGCTTTGGTGGCTTAGGAGATTTGGCAAAGGCCCTCAGGACATAATGCAATTCTTCAGCATTTGCCCAGATCTGTCCTCGAGCGACGACCTCTATTGATTTGTACAGGAGATCAAATGGACCGTTGCGGCTGAACACCCCAACGGCACCCAACCTGAACGCGTCGATTACCAACTCCTTATCCGGAGACGCCATCACGACAAGGACCTTCGTTTCCGGGTGGGTCCTTCGGATTCCGGGCAAGATCCGAAGGCCGCCCAGAAGCCCTTCCTGAAGATCAGAACTTATGACGGCGACATGAGGTCGTTTTTGTTGAAGTGCGGTTAAGACTTCGACCGTGCTTGATGCAAAGGCAACGACCCGGA
>JBEKCU010000158.1:0-10225 GCA_050014735.1 Candidatus Acidiferrales bacterium
TACGTGTTCCGTACCTAGGTTTTTCACCCAATGGGATCGGGGTTGACCAAACCATTACATCCTCCAAATTCGATAGCTTGCAGGCAACCGTAACCAAGCGGCTCTCCCATGGGCTCACGATGCAGGCAGCCTATACCTGGGCCCGCGGCTTCGATACTTCGAGCTACATAACCTATAACGACGCCTCCTTGCCGATTCAATATGGATTGATGCCTTACCTTCGTCCTCAAAGGCTTTCGATTAACTATAGCTACGAACTGCCTTTTGGGCACCATACCGGAGTGCTTGAAAAAGTTACCGGCGGCTGGGTTGTCTCGGGCGTGACGATAGCGCAGAACGGGTTTCCACAGACCATCACCGATGCCAATCTCGGGAATCTGTATGGAAAGATCCAAACGTCCACTGCCAATTACGCCACAGGAATGGGCGCCGCCAACGTTGCCACTTCCGGCAGCGACGGTTCTAGGATCGGCGGTAAACTTGGCACTACGGACTGGTACAACCTGGCCGCATTCACTCCGGCCAGTGCTACTGCCAACAACGGTTACGGAGATTCTGGATACGGCACTGTCCTCAGCCCTGGCCAGTTTAACTGGGATATCAGCCTGGTGAAGACGACCAAGGTGGGCGGGATCAATGAGAATGGGACTCTGGTATTTCGCTCGGAGTTCTTTAACGCCTTCAACCATCCCCAGTTCAGCCCCCCTGTGAGCAATGACGTTACTTCGTCAAGCTTCGGGGTAATCAACACCTTGTCGGTCAACCCGCGGCTGATTCAATTCGCTCTGAAGTACGTGTTCTAATTTCCGGAGCACGAACCTAAACAGCAAAAAAGGGCCGCGATTTGCGGCCCTTTTTTCATTCTAGGCGATCTTTCTCCCATGAAGTGCGCGAAGCATAAAGCGTGCTGTAGATTTCGGCCTGTCGCAGTTGTAGGGGCATGCCGTGTCCCTACAACGTGAGAAATTCGGTTTAGATGTTGGAATATACTCCGGGCTCGGTTAGCCCTGAGCAATTCACCAATGTGTTAGCGAACCGTCCGGCCGAGTATAGAGCCGCGACGATCCCGACGCGGTGACTTCGCCAATCATCTTCAGTTGAGACATGTCGGCCGTAACTCCCAGCCCTGGGCGTTCATTTGGATACAGTTTGCCAGCCTTAAATTCCATGCATTGGGGCAAATGGGGAATGGCCCGGTCGCCGTAGTTGTATTCGAACAGCACCGGCTTCGAGTAGGTTGACAACACGTTCACCAGCGCCGCGGTGGATAGCGGGCCGGTGAAGTGCGGGATGATGCCGATGGCGTGTGTCTCGCACAGCGCCAATATCTTTACCATCTCGGTGATTCCGCCGACGTTGGGAAGCGTGACGCGGACATAATCGAGGTCATGATTCTCGACCAGCGTGTTGAAATCCCAGCGCTGGCCCCATTCTTCTCCCGCCGTGATCGGAACGCTCGTCATCTGTCGCAGTTTCGGAATGTCCTGGTGAAACTGCTCATCTCGGATCGGGTCTTCGACAAAGTACGGTTCGTATTCTTCGATCAGCCTGCAGCACCGCAGCGTGTCCGGATAGTCGAATTTCTGGTGCAGGTCGAGCGCCCAGTCGCCATTGGGGCCAACTCCGTCGCGAATTTCCTTCGCAGCAGCGACAACTGCATGGACGCGCTGATGGGTGTTGAAAACGTCGTTGACGATCTCAGGTCCGCCCGTCGGTCCGATGGATGCGTCGACGCGGAAGACGCGATAGCCTGCCTCCATCACTTTGGCGGCGCGGTCCTTCAGGCTCATCGTCTTGTCGCTCGGCGCGGGTCCGCCGGTGGGATAGCATTCGCAGAAATTTCTTACTGTGCCGCCCAGCAGTTCATGCACGGGCAAGCCGAGCGCCTTGCCCTTGATGTCCCAGAGAGCCATGTCGAGTGCTCCCTGCGCGTGAATCCTCTCGCGACCGGGCGGATAGAAGTGTTCCATATACATTTTCTGCCAAATTCTTTCGATCTGAAACGGGTTCTCGCCGATCATGCTGGCGGCGGATTGCTCCAGGGTATCCTTGACGCCTCCTTCGCCGATGCCCGTCAACCCGGCATCGGTTTCCACGGTGACGATCATGTCGCTCTGATTAAAGCTTTGATTTAATTTCGGCGGCAGGTAAATGCGCACGCGCGTGATCTTGGCTTTCGGAAGAGACGCGCTCAACATTCGCGGCCAGGCCAACGATGCGGCCGAGGCTACAGCGAGTGACTTTAGAAACGTCCTGCGTTCCATGGTCATCTCCTTTGTGTGCGCGGTTCAGTAGGACGGGCTTCAGCCTGTCTGAGGTTGCTTTGTTCCGAAAGTCAAACCCTAACAGGCCGAAGCCTGTTCTCCTGAAATCCACGAACATCCAAAATGAGTTATCCAAATTGCGCGGATTGTACTCCAAGGCCGAGGAGAAATAGCAACGATTTTTTTGCCGGGAAGAAACAGTAATGATTTTCAATGCCTGCGAACAGCCAGACGTGCGAGAAGAATCAGAGCAGAACCAGTCCCCGGCGGATGCCGATGGAAACAGCCTCGGTGCGTGAGGCTGCCCCAAGCTTGCCGAGAATCGACGCGACATGAAACTTGACCGTGTGTTCGGAAATATTCAGACGTGCCGCAAGTTCCTTATTCCCAAGACCGCTGGCCAGCATCCGAAGAACCTCGCTTTCGCGAGGCGTCAACGGCTCAGCCAGTTCATCCAGGGCGTGTGTGACTCCCGGCGTCTTCGGTAAAGCAGCGCGCACATATTCCGGATGCTGCACGATGAGTCCGCTGGCTGCCGTGTGTATGGCGGCAACGAATTGATCTGGAGAAATATCGCCAGGTAATACCGCGCTAATACCCGCACGCAGTGCCTCGGTTAAGGATTCAACGGACAGGTCATCCGCGAGAATAACAACTCGAAAATCGGAGGCTATGCCGGACGATATCAGCGAGTCGAGCAGCGGCTCGAATACTTCTCCGGAAGAGTCAATCAGCACCATATCCGGAGCTGCATCGGAAAGCTTACCCGCGAGGTCGTCAAACGTTCCGTCGCTGCCCGCAACTTTTATGTCGCGAGCGGCAAGAAGATTTTCCAGGCCGGCGCGGGCAAGCGGAGAAGCGGCGATAACAAACACTCGAATCACGCCGCCACCGAACCCCCGGCGGGTAGTGTGCTTCCGAGTTGGACGGTCACTCTGCGGACTTTCGTGTAGTCACCTCGAAGAAACTCGAGCCGTAAAGCCCGGGGACTCGATCCCCGCAGAGAGCGTTCCAGGTCTTCCAGCGCACTGAAATGTTTTTCTTCGCTGCCAAGCAGGATGTCACCGGGTAGAAGAGATGCCAACACTGCGGGGCTGTCGGGCTCGACTTCGAGAATGACAAGTCCAAAAGTTTTTCTGCCGGCGGAAGATCGTGGAATCAGTACCGGACGAACTGTAACCCCGAGCCAAACATTTCCCGCTCTCCCGAAAATGAAATCTTGTACTGTGTTGCTCGGGATAGCGAGCGCCAAGCTGCCTGCGACCATCGTATTCACACCGACAACATGGCCCTGTGAGTTCGCAAGCGGCCCGCCGGAATTGCCGGGCGCGAGGCGCACATCGGCTTGCACCCAGGACTGTGGCCCCAGCCCCGGAATCGGGCCAACCGCATGAATGACTCCAGTAGCAAGTGCTCCGACAAAACCCAAAGGATTACCGATGGCCATGGCCAGTTCGCCACTGCGAACCTGCGACGAATCGGAGGACGTCGCGGCCGGAAGATTCGTCGCGTCGATGCGAAGTTGCGCGAGATCGCGCTGAGGATCGCGGGAACGGATGGTGGCTTCAAATTCGCTGCCGTCCCAGAGCTGGACGTGCACGCGCGCACCGCATACGACGTGAGCGTTTGTAACCACGACACCGTCGCTCGACCAGATGATCCCTGAGCCGGACCCGCGACTATTTGCGACTACTAAAACCGTTGAACGGCGGAGCTGCTCGGCAATTTCACCATATCCCGGGTAGGACATCTCATTTGCTCCTATCCGCGCGCTCGCCGATAACGACACTGGCCTCCTGGAGAGCGCCACCACGAAAGAACTTGACTACTAGAGGCTTTCCGATTGCTTCCGCGGCGAGTTGTGCGTGGACGTCATCAACTCTGCCAATGGGCTTGTCTGCAACTGACGCAAGGATATCTCCTATCGCGAATCCAGCCTTATGTGCGGGGCCCTGGGGTTCGACATCGAGAACGATTGCAGCAGTTTTCTGGTCGCTCCGCAACAATTGACGCAGCCCCTCCGGTAGTTGAATCGTCTGAAGACCTACGCCTAGATAGCCGCTGGGAATGTGACCTTTTTCCAGAAGGGTGTCCACAACGCGATTCACCGTAGCTCCAGGAATGGCAATCGCCCCAAAGCGAGCAAAGCGTGGCGTGGCGATGCCGACGACGCGGCCGGACGCATCGATGACGGCTCCCCCTACCGCTGTCGGTTGGAGGCAAACGTCAATCCTGATGTATGGAACAAGCGCCGCACCGATCCAAGAGCGTTGCGCGGAAGTAACGAGGCTGATGATGCCAAGAGCGGCAACCGGTCCGCTGGCACGAGTGCGCCCTACCACCAGTACAAGACTACCTGGCCGGATTGAGGAAACGTCGCTAGCTTCCGCAATCGGTGAAACCGCCTCGGCGCATTTTAGAACCGCCAGATCGGTTGACGCATCCCTGCCTGCAAGGCTGGCTGGTACGGTACGGCCATCCGGCAATCTGACCTGAATTTCTTCATCACGCCGCAATGAGTGCTCCGCAGTCACGATGACTCCAGTACGCCACACCACCCCGCTCGACGACCCTCGGGCCTCGGTGTGAAGAGCGACGCAACTTGCCACGGCGCGATCAGTCTCCTGCGCCAGGGCATTCGATAGTGCAACAAGTTCAACGGACATTTTTTGAACCTCCGTCGACAAGATGCCGCAGACCCTGGGCCGATTACATCAGTCAATTGGCTAGGCTTCGACCCGGTAAAACGGGGAGGTTTGGCCGCAGGTAGCGGCTACTGCTCATAACTATCGAGCTCCTGGCGACTTCCGGGACGGATCTGGGCGATCGAAGTCAAGTCAAGATCTTGACAAGGCGAGTACGATTTCTGCAAGACTGTTCAAGTTTACTCCGATAAAAACACGTGCATAAGAATTAAGTAAGTTCAGTATAAAGTTTTTGGATTCTGGGCCATCGTGCAGCCCGGGATCTTATTTTCTTGCTTTGCGGTAGTGTACGAAAACGCATGGCGATCGACGAACATTCACAAATAAGGATTCTGTTTACTGCGTTCTTGGGGTGAAGCAAGACAAATTACACAAGGGGTGCGACTTGGTCAAGAACGAGAATCGACGATACGCCTGTATCATTGCCGTGTTTCTAGTATTCATTGTGTCTGCTCCGTTTCTCAGGGCCCAGACAGCGACCACGGGTGCGCTCAGCGGCACGGTTACGGACGCAACGGGCGCTGTAATCGCAAATGCCACGGTCACAGTTTCGAGTACGGGAACCAGCCAGACGCGCACAGCGACTACCGGCTCGGATGGATCTTACAAGGTGGGCCTGCTGTCGCCGGGCACCTATAGAGTGAAGTTTGAAGTCTCCGGATTCAACGCGGCGGAGGTGCCGTCCGTGACAGTCAACGTCACGGAGACAGCTCTTTTGAACCAGTCATTGACAGTGGGTTCTCAGAGCCAGGCAGTCGAAGTGCAAGCCGAAGCAGAAACTGTGCAGACAACGGATGCGACGGTAGGTACTGTGATGCCTGGACAAACCATCGCCGACCTTCCCCTGACTAGTCGCAACTACACGAACCTGCTGGGCCTAACTGCGGGATCGAACGTGGCCGTCTTCAACGCAGCCAATGTTGGGAAGGGAACACAGGACATTGCCGTGAATGGCGGCGCGACGACCGATAACAATTTCCTGCAGGACGGCGCCCCAATCGAACTATCCTCCGGGAGTGGAAGCGCCGTAGACGCTGGCGGCAATTCGGGGATTGCGATTGCAAATCCGGATGCGATTCAGGAGTTCAAGATCCAGACTTCGATGTTCGACGCCGGATACGGTCGCAAGCCCGGCGCCAATGTGAATGTGATTACCAAGTCCGGCACAAATGATTTCCATGGCACGGCTTTTGAGTTTTTCCGCAACACCGCGCTCAACGCCAACGGTTTCTTTCGCAATTCCTCCCCGCCGATTAATGGAGTTCCGAATAACTCGCGACAGGTCTTGAACCAAAACCAGTTCGGCGGGGTGTTCGGTGGCCCTGTGAAGAAAGACAAGCTGTTCTTCTTCGCGTCTTACCAGGAAACGCGGCAATCGAACGGGATTGCCGTACAGGGTTACGCCGCGGCCACTTTGCCTCCCATTCCGGCCGGGGATCGTTCGAACTCGGCTGCGTTCGCGGCTGCGCTAGGGGCGACGTTTTGCCCGACCGTCGCCCAGGGTGGCACGTGTCCAGCTGCAACGGGTGGCGTTACCGGCGCTGCCGGCGTGCAGGTTTTGCCGAATGGCTCGAATATTAATCCCGTGGCGCTGGCCATCCTTCAACTCAAGAACCCTGACGGTACGTATTTCATTCCCGGTTCTAGCAATGGGACCTACCAAAATACATCATTTAGTATTCCCACCCAATACGCGGAGCATCAGGCCTTGGGCAACCTGGATTATGTGATTAACCCCAAGAACACCCTATCGCTCAGATGGATGTATAGCGCTGATCCCACTTTAGTCCCTTTTGGTTCTGTCGGCGGATCGAGTACCAGCACAACGCCCAGCAATGACCTGCCAGGCTCGGGCGGTCACTACGAGTTCACAGCCAACGATTCAGTTTTGAGGCTTACATCGGTCCTATCCAACACGCTCGTGAACGAAGTCCACGTCTCGCTCCAGCGGATCGTTTCAAACATCTACTATCTGGTTCCATTTACCGATGAGCAGGTCGGAATCGCGCCGATCACTTCAGCGATTAACGGTCTGGACCAGATTGCTGTGAGTGGACAGTTTACCGTCGGCACCTGGGGGGCCACCTCCTTGTCTCAAAGGAATAACACTTCCTGGGAACTGGCTGACAATATCTCCTGGGCCCACGGGAAGCAAACAATCCGGACCGGCTTCGAATACGAGCGCGACCGAGTCAATCAGAATCTCAAGGGCGACTCACTCGGGCAAATGACCTTCCAAACTTTCCAGGACTTTCTGTTAGGTCTTCCCGGCTGCGCCCCTGGGACATACCCGGCCACCTGCAACGCGAACAATCCTGGAGGCACAAACGGGACTCCCTCCAGTAATATCTCTAACACCGGAACTACCGCCACGGACGCCGGACCGCTTGGAGTCTATGTTGCGTTTCGCGAGCCTGCTGGAAGCGCCTTTTTGCAAGATGACGTCAGGTTCAGTTCACGCTTGACGGTGAACCTGGGAGTGCGTTGGGAATACAACGGGCTGGTCAACTCCAAGAATGGACAAGAGACTAATGTTTGGCCCAATTTGATTAATACGGTACCGATACCGGGATCGACGCCCGCCACCGGTACGTTGGCCGGCTTTGTCGTGCCGTCGAATTACATTCCCTCAATTAACCCTGCGCCTCCAGTGGGTGGGCTGTTTCAGAGCAACCACACGATTGGAACTCAGAACGGGATACCTCTCAAGGATTTTGCCCCGCGCATTGGTGTTGCCTGGCAACCGTTAAACACGGATCGCTTTGTGGTGCGCAGCGGTTTTGGCTACTTTTACGACCGGGTAACCCAGGCCAACTACACAACGACCTACTACATCGCTCAACCGTACGCGGCGTTTATCTCGAAGTCCGGATCCTCAAATTATTTCTCGACCGAAGCACAACCTTACATCGTGCCTCCTATTGAGTGGCAGCCTCGCTGGGTGAACTTTGCAAATGGAACGGGTTCGAACCTCTCCGAATACATCCAGGACCCGAATTACCTAACGCCGTTGCTGACGGAGTGGAATCTGAACGTTCAATACGAATTCTTGCCTACATGGGTACTCGAAGTGGGATACGTGGGTTCGCACGGTATCCATCAGATAGCCCAGGGTCGGCTGATCAACCAGGCGGAACTGGTGGGCAGTCCAACCGCGTCGGAGGCCCCAGGAATCGCCGCAGGCCTTGTTACCACGAATACGGTTGCGAACGCACCTCTCCGCGTGCCCTATCTCGGTTTTGCACCGGGTGGTTTAATTGACGCCACAACGCAGGGAGATGACAAGTTCAACAGTCTTCAGGCAACCGTCCGGAAGACCTTATCCCATGGATTGTCCTTTCAGGCGGCCTACACGTGGAGCAAATCTCTGACTACCGCGAATTTACTTATTGACAATGCGGTCAACAACGGTTCCCAATATCAGCCGAATGCCTCCTACCGTCCGCAGCGCTTAACTTTCAATTACAGTTGGGATTTGCCGTTCGGTCATCCAGAGGGATTAAGGGGCAAGCTGGTGAGCGGCTGGAACTGGTCCGGTGTGACGATAGCTCAGGACGGCACTCCTCTGACGATCACCGACAGCCGGGGCGGATCGGTCTATGGCTTTGGCGCCGGTTCCGGAGAAACTTCCACGGCTCAATACTGCTCCGGAATGGGAGTTGGAAACATTGCAACTCCTGGCGGCGTTGAAGCCCGGCTGGGCGGTGCATCCGGTGGACCGGGTTATTTGAACAAGGCGGCGTTCTGCGCGCCGCCGATACTTGGAAGCGACGGGATAGCAACCGGTTATGGAAACGTCCCGATAGGCAATATCCTTGGTCCAGGGCAGTTCAACTGGGATATGTCCATAGTTAAGACGACCACCGTCGGAGGAATACGGGAAGATGCCACATTGCAATTCCGAACGGAATTTTTCAACACATTCAATCATGCACAGTTCAACAACCCGGCGGTGCTGGACGCATCGAAGTCAACTTTTGGGCAGATAACGAGCACGTCCGTGAGTCCCCGCCTGATCCAATTTGCACTGAAGTACGCGTTTTGAGAGTGCAAACCAGAGAAGGCCTGTTTTGAACCATTGGCAAAAATTGGCGAATGATGGTACAACGGCTGACGACACCCGTCAGCCGTTGTGCGATATCTCTATATCTAATTTGAGTAATCCTAATGAGCGGCGCAGATTCTTGCAATTGGGGAAAGGGAGACACGCAATGGGCACCGGAAGATCGATGAAGCGTTCCGTGGGATTGTCGCTACTGGTGTGTGGATTGTCGCTGACTTTGGCCATGTTCCGGACCCTGGCTAGTCCGAGCAGAAGTGCAATGGCTGCGCAGCCTCAGGCGAGTGGCGTGGCAGTGACCGCCGATAGCATCGGCGGCGTGGTGACAAGTTCAAAAGGCCCGGAAGCCGGCGTATGGGTAATCGCGGAGACGACGGATTTAGGAACGAAGTTCCGCAAGATCGTGGTCACCGATGACCAGGGCCGGTACCTGCTACCCGAATTGCGCAAGGCGAATTACAAGGTTTGGGTGCGAGGGTACGGTCTGGTGGACTCGCAACCTGTGCAAGCCACACCTGGCCAAACTCTCGCACTCACCGCTGTCGTCGCTCCGAATGCTCGCGCGGCAGCAGAGTATTACCCAGCGAATTACTGGTACGCATTGATGAAAATCCCGCCTAAGAGCGCCTTCCCCATGAAGATTCCTCCGCCTCCGGCGGAAGATAAAGTAGAGCGCTTCGCGGATTGCCGGCAAGGATTGGCAAAATGCGAGGAGAATCCGGGAAGGGAAACGATCCCGGGTTTGACGCAGGAAGAAGTGCGCAACGGCCAGGAGGTATCGAGCCAGGCGGAATTTGTCTACAACGTGAAAAGGGTCTGCGAGGATTGCCACCAGATGGGCAGCAAGGCCACGCGCGAAATAGAACCGGGTCTTGGCACGTTCAAGAATAGCTCACTTGCATGGGAACGCCGACTGCGATCCGGCCAAACGGGCGGACGGATGCTGGGCGCTGTTGACGCTCGCTTCGGGCATGAACCGGGCTTGGCGATGTTTGCGGATTGGAGCGATCGAATTGCCGCAGGTGAGCTGCCTCCCGCACCGGCGCGGCCCCAGGGAATTGAACGCAATATAGTGCTTTCCATCTGGGATTTTGCGTCCGACAAGGCGTTCGTCCACGACATCGTCGCCTCAAACCAGTGGCAGCCTACCGTTAACGCCTACGGACCGATCTATGGCGGAGACCTCTCTGCAGGCA
>JBEKCU010000159.1:0-10170 GCA_050014735.1 Candidatus Acidiferrales bacterium
GCCAGCAGTGGCTTGAGTTTCTCCCACTGCGCTGCGGTTAGGTCCATGCTCCTGATTTACTCTTGTTTGCATAACTCGCAAGCTCTGAAAGACTTAAATGTGTTTATGAGATAACTTCTAGTCAGCAGCATTATGGTAATCTTCAGCGGGTGGCGCTCGCCCCCGTAACGTATGCCTTCATCTTCGTCGATGGCACTGTGCTATCGATTGTGTTTATTGTCTGGAAACTTCGCGGCGGCGCGGCAAATTCAAGCATCAAAATGGACGTCTGGATCCTTGGATCGATTGCTCTTGGAATCGCCATTTATTTAAAAGATCCGCAGCATGCGCATGTCCGTCAATCAACCACAATCGTTCTTGTAATTGCCTGGTTGGTTCTCATGGGCTTAGCCCTTTACAATGATGTGGACTAGCTGCGCGTTCGCTATTTCGCCAGCGGATCGGGCCGAAGCTGGAAGTGCACCACATAACTCGTCGAGCCTTTGCCTCCCTCGTTGTGCCAGTTCACCCGCGTCTCATCGGCCGACCATAACCCTCGGCCCTTCCAGCCAGCCTTTGGATCGTCGATACGTCCGTCCACATAGCGCGAATAGAATCCGAGTGGATATGGCACGCGCAGGGTTGCAAACTTTTTATTGCCGGGGTCAAAAATAATCATGGAGTCCGAGTTCGTGCCCGTCACGACCGAAATATTTCTGCCGAGACCGAACGTATTGAACCGGTCGACCCAGCTTAAATAGAAAAAGTCAGATCCGATTTCGCTACTCCCCTTGAATTTCGGACCCGGCACCGGATACAGCGTCCAGCCCTCGGAGCACTGCTGGCCAATCGCCGTCGGCCCGTTGAAAACTTTGCATTTTCGCCGGTCGAAGCTGGCGACGTAGTTCGTGCCGGTCAACGCAGTCCACGCCACCCCGTTGGTGTCGAAGTCCACGCCTTCCGGAAAGTAAGTTTCCACGCCCGGAAGTTTAGCGTTCCGATAGGGCGGCTCATATACCTCTGTGAGGCATGTTGCCGGAGGATTCGCGCCAAGCGTTATTCGTATGAGTCTCCCGGGAGCCGGCGCCATCGATGCATACCATATGCTGTGGTCTATCGGATTGATGCTTATTCCGTAGGCGCCGTGGGGAAGCTGTCGATCGAGCTTCGGATCGGCTGGCTTGTTCGCCGGTGTATATGGGCCTGTCTTGCCATCGCCGTTGTAATCGAGAACGGCAGGACACCAGCCTTGGGCTTTCTCGGCATCATGAGTCTCGTCCCAAACGCGCGTCTTCACCCAGGCAATCCCAAAACGCAAACTCTCTCCCCCGCTGCCGCCGTTGCTGATATCGACGTTGTCATCTTTCCCAAGAGCGGCGGCGGTCATATACAAGGTTTCGTCCGTGTCGCTATCGAATATCATGTGGGATGGACCGAAGCAGGTCCCTACGGTGCCAAACGTGCCCGTTTTCGTATCGTAATATGCCACGTTCCCGTTGTTGCCTACTAACGGGTAATTCCTTCCGAAGGGATTGTTTGAGTTTTCCTTACAGAACGCGGGGTTCTCCATCTTATTATCGTACTTAGCGAACCAGATACGGCCCTTGCTGTCACGCTGCGCTCCTTCTTCATTTAGCGTATCGTCGAATACGGTTTCGCGGTCCCAATATGGCGAAGGCTTTAACATAGCAGCCGGGTGGGTGCGCCTGAAATCCGCGGCAACTTTTGGCACCGGTACCTTGGTCGAAAATTTTGTATTCTCCGCTGGATCGACGCCCTCGATTGTGCCTGCGGACCATTCGGTCGCAAAAACTGGACCGTAGGGATTTGCCGTCGGATTTCGTTTGTCCGTGCTGATCAGGTCGTGTACGAATGCCTTCGGCGAATCGAAGTCCCACGATGTGATCACTACGTTGCGTTCCATGCCCTCAGGCCTGGCCGGCGATGGCGGCAATTCGCCTGCGGCGACCCGATCCGTCCAATCCGAGAACATTTTTATTGCCCCGTCGTACCCAAGGCGCGATACCCCTCCAACCATTCCGAGACCCTCTTGGCCAGATTGGATTCGCCTCTGCCAAGCCTGTGAGCCGGAATCGAAGTGACCCAAAGCAGATGGGATCTCCCGAGTATATTTGTCCCCTAACTGATGACAGGCCCCGCAGCCCCTCTTCAAAGTAAAGACCCATTCGGCTTGGCTTATAGTCTGTGAATTCCTGGGCTGTTCCCCTGCGGGCGATGCGGAAATCGTCATCGGAAAGGCGCTCTTCGGCGGCAGTTGCATGAGCGAATACCAGTAATCGGCTGGGTAGACCTGCGCGGCGGCACGAGGATTCGGGGCGATCACGGCCGTTAATGCCAAAGTTTTGCCCGGCGCGGATTGCACTGGCTGCGAATCCACCAGCCCGTATCCTCTCACCCACACTTTGTAATTTGCCTTCGGCAAGTCCGGAAGCATGTACCGTCCCAGATCGTCAGTGACTACGATCTTGCGGAACTTGGTCGGCAAATCCGCTGTCTCGGCGATCACCCAAACGCCCGCTTCGGGTCCGTTCGCGCTGGTTACCACGCCTCCGATCTCACTAACACCGACAGTAGGCATTCCGGATTGGGGACGAGCTTCTGTTCGATTGTTACCCACAAACAGAATGAAACCACACGCGAATAACATTGCGGCAATTCCTGTCCCCAGCAGCCTGCTGATCCGTAACGTTCGCATTGGTGCTCCTTAGATCGCTATACACGGGTGGTCTTCTGCTGTGCAACTTCGCCATCCCTCATAATCTTAGAATTCGTTGTCGACGCGGAGTCGTTGCGCTAGACGGAAGAATTGGTATTCCAAGGTCTTGGTATAAGCCAGCTGTTTAAGAAACTCCGCCTGCGTTGGCATGCCGATGGAGTGCAGTGGCACATGCCGATCCACCTGCAAGTGGCGCCTCACGATATTGTCGTACATGCTGGGAGAGTCTGAATCGTTCGGCGTTTGCTGGGTTATGACGTTCCAACCGTCGGTATTCACCAGCACCCGATCGCGCGGCAAATATGCGATCAGCATCGTCGCGCTCTCCGGGTCGCCAATTTTATGATAGAGCTGTACCTCGCGCATTGGATCGTGAATGACGTACGAGTCGCCAACCGAAGTGATATTCAGCGGCTTTGGATTCCTTGCCAGCGCATCCGGATTGATGGCGTGCTTGCGTCCTACAAGGTCCGTGAAAGCAGCCACATTTGCCTGGTACGTGATCAGTTCCATCCCAGCCGCGACCCCGCCGCGCAGGCCGGCGGTGTGTCCGGGATCGAAATGCGACAGGATCAATTGCGTTACTGGCTTGCCCTGCCGCAGTTCCCCCGCCTTCGCGATGACAGCTTGAACGAACGGATCGCCCACGGGCACATCGAACAACACCATGTGGTCGGAGAGTTCGATCAGGCATGTGCCGGAATTGTCAGGTCGCTCGTTGGGCCGTATGTTGTCTTGTCGTGGTGTTATCTTCCACACGCCCGGCGCACCTGGGACCTCTTCCGTGACAATCGCGAGCGGCTGCGGGTTAGGCGTTGAATTCACGACGGCTGCGGGCGCTGCGAGGTTGCCAACATCCGCATCGACGGTATTCCAGTTGACATAGAGATCCATTTGCGCAAAGTTGCCCAGCCTCGTCGTGAACCTTCGAGGGAGTTTGAGACCATCCACATCCTCATACGCGGAGAACGTCGTCCGTGCCTCGACGTCGCCCCAATAATCGTTCCCGTCCATGTTGCTTACCCAAAGTGGCAGTTTTGTGTTCTTGTCGACCGCGAGTGTGAGCTTGTCCCCTTTCGGCGTCGTGATATCGACGAGTTCCCGGTTCTCTTCATTTCTAAGGCCGCTGATTTGGGCGCCGGCACTCATCGCGGCGCGCACGATTGTCAGCGGATGGTGCAGCATGTCGATCCGCCGCGCGACCGCCGCGCGACCGAAGATCCGCTGCGGAGGCGCTGGGCCGGCTGGATAGGCCGCCGGCCAGGCCTCCATCGTCGACGGGCGTTCCGGTGTGCCAATTCCCCATGTCGAGCCGACGCTTGTAAGCCCGTCCGCGTTTGAGTCGGCCCAGGCCGCCATCATCGTCCCGTCGGTCGGCACCGTAAACGCGATATCGCCATCGAGCGCGGCAACCGTTCGCGCTCCCCCAACAGGATTGAGATCGAAACGGGCGGGAAACAATGACCGAGTCGACTGCCAGTACCGCATACGGCCATTCGCCAAATCGAACGTCCGTCTGAACCGGACCTCCCATTGCACCAGCGGAGACTCCGGTGTCATGAGCGCCATGAGGTCACCTCGGCGTCCCCCGCCTTCGACGGTGAGAGTCCGAACTCCTAAGACGCGCTGTTTCCCGCCCATCGCCTTAGCCGCCTCGTCAATCAGACGCAGTTCCGGTGAGCGGCCAAGCGTAAAGATTGCCGCAAGTATGAGCAATACCGCTGCCAACGCGATCCCGACGCTTAGGGCCCCCTTCTGTGCCATGATCGATCCCCCATGTTCAGGGCTATTCTCGGTCGCAACACCGATTGACCGGAATTATGGTAACGGCGGAGAATTCGCTCTGTAGCGATTAAGATAAAAATGTACGCGCGTCTGAATACGCTAGTCTCCCGTGCGATCATGCCGAGATCCCGAAGGAACGAATGACAGCCACATGCGCATGGTTCGTTCCTTCAGCCCCTAGAACGCGTACTTCAATGCGAATTGAATCAATCGGGGGTTCACCGATGTGCTCGTGATCTGTCCGAAGTTGGACGCCGCGACATTCGTGACCGGAGTGTTGAACTGCGCGTGATTGAATGCGTTGAAAAATTCCGTCCGAAATTGCAGAGTGGCGCCTTCATGAATGCCTCCGACGGTGGTCATCTTGGTCAGAGACGCGTCCCAATTGAACTGTCCCGGACCGAGAATAACGCCGATTGGAGAATTGCCGTATCCAGTCGATCCGTCGCTTCCGACGGCAGGGGTCGTGCACGAACTCTTAAAGACGGCAGGGTTGAACCAACCCACTCCTCCACTTGCACCGCCGAGTCGTTGTTTATCCGACCCGGAACTTGCCGCGCCGCTCGCAGATCCCCCAGCACAATATTCAGCCGTGGATGTTTCCGCGCTTCCGGCGCCAAAACCGTAGACACTTCCGCCTCTGCTATCGGTGACCGTCACTGGCACGCCGTCCTGAATAATCGTCACACCTGACAGGGCCCAGCCGTTCACCAGCTTTCCCTTCAATCCGTCTGCGTGCCCAAAGGGCAGATCCCAGCTGTAGTTAATAGCCAAGCGCTGTGGATGGTAGGAGGGGCTTAGTCCATACTGCTGTCCATGAATGTCGGGGTTATTGGTGGTCATCGCGCCGGTAGTCAGGGACTTGCTCCAGGTGTATGCCGCCTGAAACGTTAAACCATGAGAGAGCCTCTTCCGTACCGTCACCTGGAGACTGTTGAACTTATCATCTCCGTCCGTTGAGCCTTCTTCTACGCCACCTGGTGCGAAGCCGAGGTACGGCACACGGAGAGAGGCGTTGGCAGCGGTATTGCAACCTACAAGGGTTGTAAGGTTGCAATTGGGGATCAGGCCTGCGGCGATGGCCGGCGCGTTGTACACGTTGTTCCCCAAGGGGTTGCCTACCAGTTGGGCCTGGTTGAGCTGTTGACTGGCCGACGATAGATGGATGCCGTGCGATCCCACGTATCCCACTTCGAGCACCCAAGTGGGCAGAAATTCATACTGCGTGTTTAGGTTCCACTCATCTATCAACGGAGTGAGATAATTCTGCTGCTGGATGTACTGGGCCAGGTTCGAACTCGTGCCATTCGCAAAATTCACCCAGCGATCCTGCCAAGCGAAAGTCGTCGGGGGGATCGGCTGAGCGAAGCTCGAGAAGTAATTTGAGGCTCCGCTTCTCCCGACCAAGATATCGTTCGGTTGACCGATAAAGTAGATCGATGAAGCATTGCCCGGGGTTAACCGCTCATAGAAATAGCCAAAACCGCCGCGCACAACAAATCGATCACTCTTGGTCGGCTGCCATGCAAATCCGACCCGCGGAGCAAAATCATGGAGAGGCACACCGTTCTGTGTGCCGAACTTCGTACTGTTTATAGTAAGCCCGCCCACGGGGGGCACGGGGTTAGCCGACGGAACGTAATTGGACGGGACCACAAAACCAGCCAGAGTGCCGGGGGTACATCCTGTTAGAAGTTGCGCAGCGGTACAAGTGGGCGAATTCCCGGGTATGGGCACTGTGTTTACTAAAGTGGGCCAGACGTTTCCGAGTTCTCCGTTCCTGGACGTCTCCTGCGCGTCGAAATCCCAGCGCAATCCCAAGTTCAACGTGAACGTTGGCTTGACTTTGATGTCGTCCTGCACAAACGCGTAGAAAGCGGTCTGCAAAAAATTAACATAGGCGGGACCCTTCGGGCCTCCGAGCGTAGCCGAAGTTCCTGAACTGGAAATATTGCTGCTCGAACTCCCATTCGTGCCAGGAAAAATGTTAGTGGGGCTGCAGCCAGCGGTGACTTGCGTAGGGGAGCAACCGGGCAAGCCCAACAAAAGGTCCTGGAAGGTTTGGAATGTTAGCGCTGCGGCTGAGTCCCCCGGAAGGCCCCCGTTTATTTGATCGCGCTCGGCCTCCACGCCGAACCGGAGCGAGTGCTTCCCGCTGTTCCAGGAAACTTGCTCGCCAAAGATTTCCGCGGTTGAATTTTTGTATGCACCGGCGAGAAGGAAATTCGTCCCGATAGTAAAACCATTTTGGGAGACGATAATTTGGTCGAGGTTGTCGATTGCCGGAGTTATCGGGGCGATGCCGACTTGCGTATCCGTAATCGGAATATTATTCGCTAATGTTGCGTCGTTACGCAGGAAAGAGATCCGGGCTTCGTTCACGACGTTATTGGATACGATCGTCGTGAGTTTCGCCATCCCGGTCTGCTGCGAATAAAAAGTGTTTCCGGCAGTACCGGGCAGGCAAGTACTTAGAGCCGACCCTACCGCCGCATTAGTGGAACAACCGAAAGGTATTTGTGTCGGATACTCTTCGTAAAACCATTTTCCCGACAACGTATTTTTACTATTGATCACGTAATCCACGTTTTGCAGAGCCTGATGATCCGTAAACCTGGCGGGGATACTGAATGTCGTGAGCACATATCCCGCAGTACCGGAACTGGGGACGTAATAAGTACCATCGGGGTTCTTGAGCCTAAGCACATTGAGGGCCACCGGGTTTATGTTCGATCCGTCACAGGCAACCTGGAGACCGCCACTTGAGCCATACCCAGGGAGACCGTGCCCGCCCGATGGACAAAAAGCAGCACCCAGCGCCGCCTGGAAACCGGCTGCGGTTCGGTCACCTGCCGGGATCGGAGGCAAAGTCGCAGCCGAAAAACCTTGGGTGGCAATTCCGTTTTTCTGCCATGTCTGCTGATACGACGTGAAGAAGAAAAGCTTGTCTTTCTTGATCGGTCCGCCGATGACTCCGCCGTACTGATTCTGGTTCAAAACTTGCCGGCTGTTATTAGGGACTCCATTGACCGGCGGCGACGAATTCCGGAAAAAGTCATTGGCATTCAGAACTGTGTTTCGGAAGAATTCGAACGCAGTTCCATGGAAACCGTTCGTGCCCGTCTTAGTGACCACATTCACATTGGCGCCCGGCTTGCGCCCGTAGCCGGCATCGTACAGCGAGGTCTGAATCTTGAATTCCTGAATCGCATCCGGATTTACAATTCCGATCCCCGAGTAGAAGCCAGCGTCGAGGGAACTTCCACCGTTGGAAGGATCGTTTACTGAAACACCATCCATTTGGTAGTTGTTCTGGGCCGTGGTAGCGCCATTGACAGCGATATCCTGCGAGCCTTTTCCGAGGTTGGCGGCGTCGAAAACGCCAGTATTCGCGCCGGCAGACAGTCCCAAAAGGTTGGTGTAGTTGCGGGCGGTCAGCGGGAGATCGACGACGGTCTTGCCCGCCAATAGAGTGCCCACCGTCGCGTCCGTGGTCTGAACCGCAACCGCTTCACCCTGCACCGTAATTTCCTGTGCTTGAGCGCCCACCGTCAAGTGGCCGTCCAGTACAGTTGTCTCGGTAACGTTGATCGTTGCCGAGGGGATCGTCGCCAGACTGAAGCCGGTGGCTTCAAACGCAACGCTGTAGTTGCCTGGCGAGAGCAAATTGATTTTATAAGTACCGTCCGCCCCGCTTGTTACCGTTCGCTCTTGGCCGGTGCCTGTATTTGTCGCGGTGACTTTCACATTTGCAACGACGGACCCTGTCGGGTCGGTCACGGTCCCTGTCAATGCGCCCGTCGAAGCCGTCTGGGCCTTCAGTGACGGAGCCACGAGAAAAAGTAGAGAAACAACAACCGCGCAGGCATATAGCGAGCACTTATCCTTGAACATCTGGCACCCCCCGGGGATTTCAGGCCTCGTTCTACAAGCTATTTGTTTCAAACGAATTGCACGAACGGCCAGCGGAACGGGGATCACCCAGTTCGGTCACCCAAACCGTGGCTGAAACTTATCTGTCGAATTGCTTTTGGAAAACAGTGATCTTATATGCCCCGGATTCCGAGGATGTCAAGGATTAAAGTAAATTGGTCGAATGCTAATTGAGTATTCGTAAGTTAACCGTGCGCGGACGGGTTCGTTGTCGAATTCAATCCGTCGATGATCTTGCCCCAAATCACTATCGCGAAAACACAACGTTACCTCCAGGGTTGGAGGGTTTTGAATGATGGCCTAACTCCATCGAAATTGAGAGGGCCGGCAGAAGGCAATGGCGGTTTCGGTCTGTCCGGCCTTTGAAAACACCTGACGATCCTGATCGGCCGCAAGCTACCGGTCAGCAAGGCGGCCGAAGCTCAAGCCGCCGCAGAGGGGGGTGGTATCGGGAAGGTCTTGCTGGCAGCTTGACATTATTTTGCGAACAGTAGACACGAAAGGAAAATTGAAAATGAAAAAGGCTCTGCGCGGAATCACCTCCGCTTCGAAGCCGAGCGGCGATGGCTGGATCGAATGTCTGACGGCAAGGAAAGCGCAAACGAGTCCACCACCGCATCTACCACAACGTGTCCATCCTCGTAGGCAAGCGCCTCTGCGAGCGCCTTTTCTGAGTCGCCAAGCTCTTCCAAGCAGATTCCTTTCGCGCCGAACCTGCGTCGCCGGATCTTAGCCATGGCTGGGCGACTGGCGCGGAGCGTCCTGGACAGGAAGGGGGGGGAGGCAAATGGAGCCGAGGCCCGGACTTGAACCGGGGACCTGTCGATTACGAATCGACTGCTCTACCAACTGAGCTACCTCGGCCCTGATTGTTTTCAATAACTTAGAAGCGCGTCCAGGTACGCACTTGTCGTGGGTTGCCCAGAAGCCGAAATCGCCTCTAAGACTGCTCACCACTTTCCACCAGTATCATGCTGATTTCACAAATTGGCAAGGGCTAGAAATACGGAATTTTGATATCGACGTGCGGACCGAAGTCCGCTGCTCACGATGAACCTTGAAGAAATATCATGATGACACGAGACATATGGGACGTTGCGCAGTTCGTGATCGAGAGCAACTCGGAGCAACTCGATAGTTCCTTGCGGAAACTCAAAGAGGAGCGGCCACGAGCGGCCGTCGTAACAGCCAGAGAAGTTTCCCGAATCGTACCTGCCGTGTACGCCTGATTCGAAATTCTTTCCAGTGGCAACAGTGTATCCAAGATCGCCGCGATGTCGCCGGATCCCTTTGCTCGACTGGAATGCCCGAGGGAATTGCCCAATCCGGCGGCTGATAGACGCTGCGATCAGCTACCAGCGATTTCGCTTTGATTAACATAACAAGAATCCTTCCGTTCTCCGGACCTATTCCAGTTCCTGGTTGTGCCTACTTGACAACGTTGTCGGGAAATCGTTTTGCCGACACCGAACCAATGCAACCCGCTGACAAGGAGACTGTCTTGTATTGTACAGACTCGATTGGTTTCCGGAGCTAAGGTTGGTTCTCAAATTAAACGTTTCTAATTCGAAGCCGGGAGAAAACATTATGACGATCACGAATACTGAAAAGTGTGCGCACCCCGTCTGCTCATGCAAGACGACGTCAGGCAACTATTGCAGCGCCGAGTGCGCAGCCATGGAAAAAACGCCCGACATCGATTGTTCATGCGGCCACGCTGGCTGCAGGGGCAAAAC
>JBEKCU010000160.1:0-10096 GCA_050014735.1 Candidatus Acidiferrales bacterium
GCCTTCACCGGAAACTCCACCCATACGGCGCCATCTTCCAGGCGGGTACGAAATGTTTCGGTACAGGCGCCTGGATTCGGAGGGCTGGTTACACGCCCCGTGTCCACGTCGATTCGATATGCGTGCAACGGACACAGGACGGTGGTTGGACCGTATAAGAAACCGTCCGACAGCGGCGCTCCCATATGCGGGCAACGGTTGTCAATCGCTGTAAATCGATCACCGAGGTTGAAGATCGCGATGTTACGGTCGCCGATGCGAAACGGCCGCCCTTCCCGCAGCGGAACGTCCTCACATCGAACTGTGCGTATCCATCGTTTTTCGTCGCTCATTAAGACGGCGGCCCCAGAGGCTCGATATTGAAACAAGCTACCCTTCCGAGTGTACCAAATAGCTCGCGTCCAACAGCTCCCGATGAACGCTCGATCGCGTCAAGATTAAATGACACATTGAAGTCCGGAAATGAATTAGAATGTCGGCAAAGAATTTATCCAAATCCATTAAACAGCAGAATGGAGACACCATGCGGCTAAAACCCAGGTTCCTTCCGTTTGCGGGCTTAATTATTGCGATTAGCTCCGTTTGTTTCGGAGCGACGATTACAGGAAGCGTGAAAGGCCCGGACAACGCAGCTTTTCAAGGCGCATTCGTTGAGGCCCACAACGCGAAAACCAGGATGACGTTTATCGTCCTCTCGGATAGCCGTGGCCGCTACAGGATCGAAAAGCTGCCCGCTGGAGAATACCAGGTGCAAATACAGGCTACGGGCTATCGCGCGAATCCTCGCGCTGGAGTGAATCTTACCGGAGACCAGAACGCATCCTTCGACTTTGCTCTCCAGAGCGGCATGGTGCGCTGGAACGAAATTCATTTTTACCAGGCCAAGGAACTTTGGCCCGAGGCTCGAGGGAAGGATCTGATTTTTGAGCACTGTTCGATTTGCCATCAGTTTCAAAGCCGAATGGCTTCCGTAACTCGGGACGCGGATGGCTGGAGGGACCGCGTCGAGTATATGCGAACGGCGGAGCATTACGCCCTCGCAAATATCAAGGATCAAGATGCCGACGATATCGCAACGTATCTGACCAAATTGTTCGGTCCCGATCCGGTGCTCCCGAAATCTCCGGCGGACATGCCCCAATACAAGGGAACCGTACGCCCGTTCAGCAGCGAAGCGATGAATATCGTGTACGTGGAATACGACATGCCAGCGCCAAGCAGGATGCCCTTCAGCGCCGCTCCGGACAAGGATGGATATTTGTGGATCCCGAACTCTGGGAGCGCGAATAAGGTCACTCGCCTGGACCCTCAAACCGGCGAGATGAAGGATTTCACCGCACCGTATATCGGAACTGCGGGAATTCACTCAGCGATCCCAGGGCCCGACGGCGCAGTGTGGCTCGCCGAACAAGGTCCAAATATTCTGGCAAAATACGATCCGCGCACCCAGAAGATTGTCGAATATCAGGACCCGTTTAAGTCAGGAGACGAAGGAATCAAGGGGAGAGGCTCGAAGCACACGCTTCGGCTTGATCCTAGAGGAAACGTGTGGTCCAGCGGAGTGCCATTGACCAAGTTCGATCCCGAGACCGAAAAATTCACCCACTTTCCGGAAGTGCCTGCACTGTACGACGTGAAGCCCGATAAGAATGGAGATGTCTGGTTCGCTGCGCCCGTTTTCAATAAGATTGGAAAGCTGGATGGAAAGACGCTGAAGGTTACGCAGTGGACCGCACCCACAACGGACTCCTATCCGCGGCGTCTAGAAATCGGCGACGACGGCATGATTTATTCCGGCGAATTCAATGCGGGAAAAATGCTTCAGTTCGATCCCAAGACACAGGCTCTCAAGGAATTTCAGCTCCCCGGCCCCGACCCAAGTCCTTATGGAATGGGCGTGGACGCCGATGGCAACATTTGGTACGACTCCCACAATATGGATGAGCTGGGGCGCCTGGACCCGAAGACGGGGAAAGTTATTGAGTACCCGTTCCCGCATTACGAAAACTGCGCGCGGGAATTCTTCCGGGATTCGCAAGGCCGGATGTGGTACGGCACCTCGCCGAACAATAAGGTGGGTTATTTTTATCTGGCGGGGAAAGACGCTGCCGGAAAATCCGCGGCTAAGTAAAAATATCGCGCGCTTGTTAGCGCCTCCATTAAATGGCTCTTACATGGAACAGAGTGCGATTGGCACTGCAAAATCTGGCTCGATCCGCGGTATAACATCGATCGCACATGGACGAATTAATGCGCAATATCTTGTCGGCGTTCGATCGTTCCGGCGTTGGCGGGTTGTCGCTCGCCGATTTAGGCGAACCTTCCAAGATCGAAAGTGTTGTGGCGCAAATGGTTGAACGAGGATGGTTGCGCGCAATGCATACCGCGAATTACTTTTCTCGAACAGAAGACGGACGCCTGCAACTTGCCAGTCCGCGCGACGTCACGATCTATTCGCGCCCCGGCTGCCATCTTTGCGAAGAGGCCAAAGCTCAGATTGGCCCGCTTCTCAAGGAATTCGGCGCGCGCCTCACCGAAATCAACATCGATGAAGACCTGGTCCTTCGCGCACGCTACGACTACGATGTCCCGGTAATTTTCCTGGGTGCGCGGAAAGCTGCCAAGCATCGAGTCGATCTTGCTCAATTCCGCAGGCAGCTGAGGGAGGGCCGTCAGTAGGACAGGCCTCAGCCTGTCTTCCTTTGAATTTTGTGAGCGTGACAGAAGTCAAAACCACACAGGCTGTCCCTCGGCGGCCTCGGAATGAAAAGCCTGTGCTACTAAAAGCTCATCTCAGTGCCCCGAGACAGGTTTTACTCCCACGGTCTTATCGGGCACATCGCCGCTGCGGCCTTTCACGCGGTCATAGACGGACACCAGCGATGTCGAACCGAGGGCTTCGTTGTAATAGGTAGGCACGCCGAGCGCGGTTCGCAACTCCTCATTGAAGCGGCGCATGCGAAGAAGCATGTCGGCATTCGCGGGAAATTTCCGGCCGTCATCGGTGAGCAGGAATTTCTGGTAGCCCGCGTCCCAGAGGCGCGTGAATTGGCCGTTCATGAGGATCGTGGGAAGAATGGTCATCGTGTAGTGGTCGTCCGAAGTACGGCGGAATTCCGCGCCGCTCCCGTACTTTTCAACCCGCGTCACGCCTCCTGTGCTACTTACAATGAATCCCGCGTTCGGAAGGGATTCCATCAACTTGGCCGGAAATCGATCGTTAACGTTCCACATAGATATTCAGGATACGGAGGGCGCACTGAGGTGTAAAGACAAAAAGTGGCTCGGCGCCTCGGGGTTATCCCCAGCACTATTAATCCTAGGATTTGTTACAAGCCGCGCAAATTTATTTCTTCCAGAGATGCTATCCACCGGTATATCGCCTGTACTTGTATGGTTGCGGCTCCGCCGCGCTGTGTTGAACCTTTTCAAGAATTAACACAGAGGACACAGAGGGGCACAGAGAAGTTCGGCGAGACGACGCCCCAGCTGAGATACTCGCATTTAAGCCTAGCGGGAAGTGAATCGCTCCCCATTTCCGCTCATGCCCGGTTCGATTGCGCTAAGTTATGCTAAATTAGCCGAACGCATCTGAACCACTCCGGCATGTATTTCGAGTGGGAAATCGACCGCGGGCTGATACGGATAAGCTCCCGGTCAAGAAGATGCGACTTCAGCCGTAAACTTGATCCTTTAGGGATTGACTTGGAGAACTTCCCCAAGAAATGGCTTAAAGGCAGGCGGCACAGAAACCTAAACATGACTACGGCTAGAAAAAACGCCTGGAACGAAACGTCGGCGGCGACAAGGTCCGTAGGGCAGAGCCTGCTCGATTGCATCGGGAATACGCCATTGCTGCGCCTGGAACGAATTGGGCCGAACTATCCGAATGTGGAATTTTGCGGGAAGGCGGAGTGGTTCAATCCTGGCGGCTCCGTTAAGGATCGTCCCGCGCTGGAGATGATTCGTGACGCCGAGCGCTCGGGGAAGCTAAAGCCGGGCCAGACAATCCTGGACGCTACGAGCGGAAATACTGGCATCGCTTACGCGATGATTGCGGCCGCACTGGGTTATCGTGTGAGACTATGCTTGCCAACGAGCGCGAGCGAGGAACGCAAGAAGATACTGGCAGCCTTTGGCGCTGAGCTTGTGTTTACGCCGGGCGACGAAGGTTCCGATGGAGCGATTCTGCGAGCGCGCGAAATTATCGCGGCCGACCCTGGAAAATACTTTTACCCCGATCAATACGGGAATCCATCCAACTGGCAAGCGCACTATAAGACGACAGCTCCCGAGATTTGGGATCAAACAGCCGGGCGCATCACCCACTTCGTCGCGGGACTTGGCACCAGCGGGACATTCGTGGGCACTACCCGGCGCCTGAAGGAGTTGAATCCAGAAATCCGTTGCGTCAGCCTACAGCCGGACGCGGCGTTTCACGGCCTGGAAGGCTGGAAACACATGGCAACTGCGATTGTGCCAGCCATCTATGACGCGACGCTGGCCGATGCGAACTTAACCGTTAGCACGGAAGAGGCGTACCAACTGGTCAAGCGAGCCGCGCGGGAAGAAGGATTGCTCTTGAGTCCGAGTGCGGCGGCCGCGCTTGACGGGTGCTTTCAGGTCGCCGCCTCTCTGAAGCCGGGTGAACACGCCGTAATCGTGACGGTTTTCCCGGATTCCGGCACAAAATATTTGAGCGAGCGTTTCTGGGAAGAGGTCTAAGACCATGCCGAGAGAGTCGTGGATTTCTCATTCACGCAAGGCATTGCCCACCCAGCGCGCTATCGTTCAAGCGGTGTCTTTCCGGGCGAAGCGGGGAATAGCGCGACGTTGCGTCGGAATTTAGATGTCGTGCAGGCTCGAAAAAAAATCTACCAAGTGAGAATTGCCTGATGTTGCGGCTTGCAACGCATCTCGATAAGGAAATTCGCGACCACGGTGCGAAGGAATATCCGTATGAGTGCTGCGGAGCGATGCTGGGAACCGATGGTGAGACGGGGCGCGAAGTCAGCGCGCTGTTCCCGCTCATCAATCGTCGCGACGATTCCCCGCGCAACCGTTTCTCGATTACCCCGGAAGATTTTCGCGCGGCGGAACGCGCCGCCGCCGAGCGTGGACTGGACCTGCTGGGATGGTATCATTCTCATCCGGATCATCCGGCGCGGCCGAGCGAATTCGACAGGGAGCATGCGTGGCCGTGGTACAGCTATGTCATCGTCAGCGTTGAGGCAGGCGCGCCAAAGGATTTGACGTCCTGGCGGCTCGACGACGACCGCTCGAAATTTGAGCGGGAGGACGTGTTTCCGGGGAAGAACGCCGACATTGGGAAACAGGGTTGACCTCAGGTTGAAACCTAAGCAGCAGGTCGAGCATCCGATCAGGGGGAAGGGATAGTATGGCCGTTAAGGTCTTGATTCCGACGCCGCTCCGCCAGTTCACCAGCAAGCAAGCGAGCATCGAGTGTAGCGCTGCTACGGTGGGCGAGGCGCTGGGCAATCTGACATCGAGTTTCGCCGAACTGCGCAAGCACTTGTTTACCGAGGATGGTAAAATTCGCAGCTTCGTAAACGTGTACTTGAACGACGAGGATATCCGCTTTCTCGACAAGGAAAATACAAAAACGAAGGACGGAGACACCATAAGCATCGTGCCTTCGATCGCCGGCGGCTGCGCCTCTTGCGGAGAAATGAAGCCATCTCATAAATGACCGGCGATCCGACACCGATGGGTCTTCAGGGGCTAAAGCCCCTGTTTTTCAGGCCCTGAATGTCGCGGCTGAAGCCGCGACCCACAAAGAATGTTTGCGAGATAGCTTCACGTAATATTCGTTGTCTTTTCGAGCGATGACGATAGAAGTGAGCTAGGGGAGAATGTCCGTGGCAATTCCGACAGAGGCAGCACAGCAACAGGATGTGAAACTTTCCAAGGAAGAGATCCAGCGTTACAGCCGCCACCTGATCATGCCCGAAGTAGGGTTGGAGGGGCAGCTCAATCTGAAGCGCGCTCGCGTGTTGACGATTGGCACCGGAGGCCTGGGAGCACCCTTGGGGTTATACCTGGCCGCCGCAGGCGTGGGTCATTTGGGGCTTGTGGACTTTGACGTCGTGGATTCATCTAATTTGCAGCGACAGGTGACATTCACCACCGCTGACGTGGGGAAATATAAGTCCGAAGCCGCGAAGGCTCGGCTTTCCGCTCTCAATCCCATGATCGAGATTACATCGTACGAAACGCGGCTCACCAGCGACAATGCGCTTGAACTATTCCGCGATTACGACATCATCGTCGATGGCACCGACAATTTCCCGACACGCTTCCTGGTAAACGATGCGTGCGTTCTGCTTGGCAAGCCGAATGTGTACGGTTCGATTTTCCGGTTCGAGGGACAAGCAACCGTATTCGGTTACCCTGGCGGGCCGTGCTACCGCTGCTTGTACCCTGAGCCACCCCCGCCGGGCCTGGTGCCTTCGTGCGCCGAGGGCGGGGTGCTCGGCGTGCTCCCAGGGATTGTTGGCTCCATCCAGGCGATGGAAACCATTAAGTTGATCCTGGGCACGGGAGACCCGCTCGTTGGCCGGCTTCTGTTGTTCGACGCCCTGGCCATGCGCTTTCGAGAACTGAAGTTGAAAAGGAACCCGGAATGCCCTGTTTGCGGGGATCACCGGACGATTACAAAACTGATCGACTATGAAGAATTTTGCGGAATTCGTGGCGAGGAGACTCCAGCAATGACCGATGGCATAGCTGAAATTACAGCAAAAGATTTGAAATCAAGAATGGATCGCGGCGATGATTTGTTCATCCTGGACGTGCGCGAGCCGCACGAGTATCAGATTTGCAACCTGAAAGGCAAGCTGATCCCGCTCGGCGAGCTCCCGCGTCGCGTCAGCGAACTCGACAGCTCCCAAGAGATGATCGTGCATTGCCGCAGCGGAAAGCGCTCGGCTGACGCGATTCATTTCCTGCAGAAAGCTGGATTCAAGAAACTTTGGAACCTCAAGGGCGGCGTCCTGGCCTGGTCGGACGAAGTCGATCCTTCGATGCCGAAGTATTGATGGCGCATGTATTTAGTAGAACAGGCTTCAGCCTGTTTGGTTTTGAATTTCGTTCGAATTCCAGGAAGTCAAAAGAAAACAGGCTGAAGCCTGTTCTACTTGCCCGCGGAAATCCCGCGAGATCGGATCAGGAATGCCACCGACGAAGATAACCGTGCGGAACGATGGTCCCTTGCGTATCGAGGGAGAAATTGAGCTTGTGGATATGGACGGCCGGCCCTATGGCCTGGGTGGACGCACCGCGATCGGACTGTGCCGCTGTGGGCATTCCGCCAGCAAGCCATTTTGCGATGGCTCGCACAAGGCTGCTGGCTTCCAGGACAAGTCGCAGGCGCGCGAGTTACCACCGCCAAAAGTGTAACCGTCTTCCACTGCATTAGGGCTATGCACCATAAGTCTATGGAAAATTGGCATTTAGGACAGTTGGCTTTGCTCAGGGGCTTGGAAGTTCCAAAACCGGCCACGGACCAGTCCCACTGACTTGCTGCTGTTTTTCAATGACTTAGCGGATAGCTAGTGTCAAACTTGCAACTGGCCTGTGTCAGATTGGGAAGTACTAGTACGTTCTTGTCACTTTCTTACCCATTCTCGAGGATCAAAACATCCTTCTCGTTGCTCTCTTCTCACTTGTTTTAGTATAAGTCTTTATCTTTAAATAACTTACAAAAACAGCCCGACTGCCATTCAAAGGGCACTGAACTTGCATTCCTCAATACCGCTGGACGAAACGAATCCAATGGGCCCCCTTCAAATTGGAGAGTCGTGCGTGTGCTGAGTCAAATTCGAAGCTGGTGCTGGCGTCTCCGGTGGTTTCTCGGAATCGCCGAGGTGGCCGGGTTGATTGCCGCCGCCTCCTGGCTGCGCCACTTTCCATTCTCGTCCGAGCCGATTCTCTATTCTTACCTCCAGATCGTTGGCAGTCTGCTGTGTTTCACGTTCGCAGCAAACGCGATGGTGCGGTTCCGCGGCACGCACGACCGCCTCACGCTAATCCTTGCTTTTGGGTTCGTGCTTTCCGGTGTGATTGAAACCGTCGCAACGTTTAATTTCTACGACATTTTGGCCGGCGGCGCCGCGGGACAAATGCGCGTGCCCATGGCATGGATGGTCAGCCGAACATTGCTGGCTCTTGTGTTGATTGCCGCGCTGGTCGTGGAACGCCGGGTGCCGAATTCTCGTGAGCCCGGAACGGAGATTGCAGTTGCATTTGTTGTAGTCATTCTAGTGGCGTACGTGACCAGCGCGGCATACCTCGGGTCTCCTCTTGAACCGAGCATGCACCCAAATGCGCTTCTGGCAAGACCCGGCGATCTCTTGCCGGCGACTTTGTTTGCAATTGCCGCAATTGGGTTCGGACGCCGGATGCGCCGCGGAGTTTCGACCGTCGATCGGACGTTCTGCGCAGCATTGTGGATGAATGTTGGGTGCCACCTTGTGGCAACCCAATCCGAGCGATTGTTGGATGCTCCGTTTACTGTGGCTCAACTTCTTAAAGTTTCCAGCTACGCCGTTGTGCTCGGCGGCGCATTGCTGGACAACGCCAGGCTGTTCGATCAAGTGCGACAGATGGCCGTCACGGATTCGCTGACTGGGCTTTCGAACTATCGAACACTGATCAACGTGATGGAGTCGGAGCTCCAGCGCTCGCGGCGCACGGGCCGGCCTTTCGCCATCCTCCTGCTGGACCTCGATGGGCTGAAGTTGATCAATGACCAGCATGGCCACTTGGTTGGCAGCCGGGCGATTTGCCGCTTGGCTAACGTTTTGCGCGTACATTCCCGCGCTATGGACACTGCGGCGCGGTACGGCGGCGACGAATTTGCCGTGATCCTGCCCGAAGCCGGAGAGGAAGCGGCAACATCTGTGTGCAAGCGGATCTGCGAACGTTTGGCCACGGATGGCGAGTTTCCGCAAGTGACCGTGAGCGTCGGCGCCGCAGTGTTTCCACACGACGGGGACACGATCGATGCGCTATTTAACACCGCGGACCGCGCGCTGTACAAAATGAAAGGCAAAACGGAAGGCATTCACACGCTGGCCCGGATTGCGGCTTGCCTTTAAGAGGAACTGTGCGGAATCCATTCGACATCGAGCGACTCGAAAAGAGAATTCCCATGAAAGTTGCGGTTCATATCTCGGCGTCGGGTCCCGCGTCCGGTGTGGAGACTACGTTCACGGAGAATGTCAGTTCGCGCGGCGCGCGGGTTTCAACATTTCGCCGCTGGGGTCCCAACGAGAGATTAGAGATCCAATCCTTGCCCGGTGATTTTCGCGCCGTTGCGCGCGTGGCGTACTGCCGCCAGCAAAGCACAGGCTTTGCCATCGGGCTTGAATTCCTAGAACCCACCGGCAGGTGGGTAGTGAACACCCCAGTTGGTTCAGGGAAACCGCTGCAAGGATAGGAGGAACACGCGAAGGCAAAAACTGGCGCAATAAATCTTTACCCAAGAGCGCTTGCCATTCCGCGGGAACGGGATGTCCGGCGCTTTTGGCATTTAAGGGCGTGAGTTGTGAACGGTGAGCTGTGACTGGTGACTTGTAAGTCGTGCCCAGCGAGGTTTCTATGTGTCCTCTGAGTTTAGCTTTTCGGAATTCTAGACGAAGCCAATCTCCCAATATCACTTGGCAATCAGTTGTTCGTAGAGCCGCAGCGTTGCATCGACCATCTCGTCGGCGGAAAAACGTTCCACAATCGTTTCGCGCGCGCATTCGCCGAACCGGAGCGCCTGGTCGGGATTTGCAAGCGAGCAGGCGAGTGCCGCTGAAAACGCATCGGGATCGAGACTGTTTACCAGTAGCCCGTTCTTTTCATTTTCCACAACCTCGGGAATACCCCCGTGAGCGATTGCCACGATAGGCAAACTGTGGGCCATGGCTGCCAGGAGCGCGCTCCCGAGTGGCTCTTCATGAGATGGAAATGCAAAAACATCGGTGGCGGCAAGCACCGCGCTGATTTCCGTTGCCGGCCCTGTGAATTTCACTGCATCACCGAGCTGTAGCTGTTGCACAAGTTCCCGTATGTTTTTCCGTTCAGCGCC
>JBEKCU010000161.1:0-10091 GCA_050014735.1 Candidatus Acidiferrales bacterium
ATCTTAAAACGTACCCTCGCATTTTCCGCGAGACATTACCGCTGGTGATGGCGGCGGCAATACTTTTCGTGGCGAGCGGCGTCGCCGGAGCCATTGTGACACTGCGCGATCCCGGCTTCGCCTACCAGATTCTGGGTCCTCAGATGATCGAAACCATCGAGAGGCGTGAGATGTGGACGCATTCCATCTTGGCGGTAAAGCCCATGGCCGCATCGGGAATCATGACGAATAATATTATCGTTGGTTTTACGATGTTCGCCGCGGGGATTACGGCTGGAATCGGCACGCTCTGGATGCTGATTACGAATGGGCTCTTGATGGGCGTGGTGGCCGTCGCAACCGCCCGCGCGGGAATGGCGTTGCAGCTTTGGGACTTCGTTGCGCCGCATGGAGTTCTGGAGTTGCCTGCGATCTTTATCGCCGCGGGCGCGGGATTGGAGATCGCTCGAGGGCTGCTGTTTCCCGGCATGATGTCGCGCAAACAATCCCTGGCGCGCGCAGGCAACCGGGGCGCGAAGCTGCTGCTGGGAACGATACCGCTGCTAATCGTTGCCGGCGTAATCGAGGCGTTTATTTCGCCAGTAAAGATTGCGACGCCGCTGAAATTTCTGTTTGCGGCGGTGATGTTCACGGTGCTGGTGTTGGGCTTGTCGAGGGGAATGAGCAAGCAGAAATTCGAGGATGACGGGGTGAGCGTCCAGTAGCACAGGCTTTTCATCCTGAGGTGAGCCGAAGGACAGCCTGTGTGGTTTTGATCTTAGTTGAAAGGATGCCTTCGTTAGACTCACCTAAAAAGTCAAAAGCAAACAGGCTGAAGCCTGTTCTACTAAAATCAAATCAAGCTTCGATCCTTGATGTCGAGATACTGATTGACCAGCGCGCTGGCCAGAACGCCCGGCATTAGCTCCAGTGCAAGCACACCTTGCTGCCGGAGTCTGCGGAGCAGGAGTTCCCGCCGCTGGACAATTTCGATTGCCGCGATATAGCGAAACATCTCCTCTTCGGTTTCCGGACGGCGTGCGGCGAGTTCGTTCAAATCGGGCTGACCGACCACTGCAAATAGCACAAGGTGGCGCTTTGTCATTTGCAGGGCGTATTCGACCACTTCCGGCATGCTCGCGGTTTCAGCGAGGTCAGTGATCCAAACGATAAGGCTGCGGCGTTTATTTTCGGAGAGAACGGCGCGGGCCGCTCGTGCGTGATCGGCCTCGTACGGTTCGGTCTTCACGACGGCAAGAGATTCCACGATTTGACGAAGATGGGACGCACCCCGTCCAGCATTCAAATTTTGCTGAATGTGGCGCCCGTAGGCGAGCAGGCCGACTCGATCGCCGGAGTGCATGGCGACCTGCGCGAGAGCAAGCGCTGCGTCCACCGCGTAATCCAGTTTCGATAATCGAAGGGAAGTTCCGGACTGCACGATTTGCGCGCGCAACAGACGACCGGCATCCAAGACGATCCAGACGGACTGGCTTCTTTCCACTTGAAATACTCGAGTGATAAGTTTCGAGCGTCGAGCCGTCGCCGTCCAGCAGATGTTTCGCAATTCATCGCCGCTCCGGTACTCGCGAAGGCTCTCGAATTCACGGCCCATGCCGCGCAGGCGTTTGCGCCGCCGCTCCATTTCGACTTGCCGCGAGCGGATCAAAAAAAGCGTCTGCTGCTTCGCTTGTTCCAGATTGGGGAGCACGCGCGCGCTCCCCGAAACTTCGGCCACGGCCCAGCGCTCGGCGATGCGCAGAGCGCTTTGGTAGCGGAGATACAAGTTTCCGAGCGGCATGTCGCCGCGTTGCGCGGGCAAAATCGTGTAACCGGCGCGTGCTGTTTGTCCAGTTCCAGCGACAAGCTCGACGGTTGGCGGTTCACGCCGGAGGCCGCGAGGTGTTTCGTCGGTCACTCGGGCGAACACGGCTCGTTTACAGTAATTGTGCAGTTCGATAGACACTTCGGAAATTACGCCGAGAGAGGGAGGGGAATGCCAGACACGATGCAGTTCAAGGTTTTTCGGAATTGGCAACCGAACTAGGTCCCAGAGCCAAAGCAGCAAGAATAGACCGTCCCATACGAACATTGCGACGATGAACCGTGAGGACCACGCCGCAGGCACGACCCAGATTAATCCGAGTAGAAGTGCAACAAAAAATCGCGTTCCGAAACCGATCCCGAGCCACTGCGTCTTTCGCGCTCTTGCGGAAGCCGTCGGAGGAACGAACGTCGGATTCGAGTTCACCTCGGCGCGTCCTTCGAGACATTCTTAGGGGCATCTCTAGGAACCTCGACCGCCGCGAGAATCTCGGCGATCACCGAATCGGCTGAGAGACCTTCCAAATCAGCTTCTGGCTTGAGCAGCATGCGATGCCTTAGCACGGCCGGGGCAGCGGCCTTGATGTCGTCCGGAATGAGGAAGTCGCGTCCCTCCATGCCGGCGAGCGCACGCGCGACAAAGAAAAGACCGATCGCCGCGCGCGGGCTTGCGCCAAGCGAGAGCGCGGGCCAGTCGCGCGTCCTGCGAATTACGGAAACGATGTACTGGTAGAGCGCCGGCTCGACGCGGACGCGGGCAACTTCCGCGCGAGCAGCCGCAAGCAACGCGGGTTCAATGGGTTCAAGCGGAGTCTGCTCAAGCATGTGCGGATCGGAAATGTCTTCGTAGCGTTTCAGGATCGCGGTTTCTTCTTCCGCGCTGGGATAAGCGATTCGGATTTTCAGAAGGAAGCGGTCAAGCTGAGCCTCGGGAAGGGGATAGGTCCCTTCGAACTCGATCGGATTCTGTGTTGCAAACACCGTGAAATTCGGTCCGAGAGAATGGCGAACTCCGTCGATCGTAGCCTGGCGTTCTTCCATAGCCTCAAGCAGAGCGGCCTGCGTGCGCGCGGTGGTGCGATTGATCTCATCTACCAGGAGCAAGTCCGTAAAAATCGGGCCGCGATGCAGCGAGAAGGAACTCGTGGCGAGATTGAACACGCTGGTGCCGATAATGTCAGCGGGCATCAGATCCGCCGTGCATTGAATGCGCTGAAATCCCAGGCCGCAGATGCGCGCGAGCGTCTTGACCGTCAGCGTCTTCGCGAGTCCCGGGACGCCCTCCAGCAAAGCGTGTCCGCCGCATACGAGCACGATCAATAGCTGGTCGACGACTTCCTGCTGCCCGACGATGACCTTGGAAAGCTCCGTGCGAATCTGGGCGGATAAGCGTGCAAGATTTTCCACTTAGTGTTTCTCCTCCGTAGGGCGCTTTAGCCCGAATAAGAGTTCGTAGTGCCCAAGCGCCTGGACGATGCTCAAAGCGTCCGCGCTGGAAAGCTCACTTGCGTCAGCGGACTTCTCCGCGCGTTGCAAGGTATCGAATAGTCCCGGCTGCTTCCAGCCAAGGCGTTGGCGAACCGCGGCATCGAGTTGCATGTTTGAAATCGAAGGGGCCAGCGCCAGCCGCCGGGTGAGTTGCCCGCGAAAACGCTGGTACGCCACGCGCACGGCAGCGGGACCGGCCTTGGCGCGGGCATACAAGTCGCCCATTGTATCCACAAATTCGAGCGGCGAAAGGCGGGAAGCAGTGACCGGCACGTAAAGCGGGCCGTTTCGGCGGCTGAAGGTGAGAAACACGAACGCGGCTACCAACGCGAGTTGAAGTATCGCCCAGGGAATTGGAGTCTCCTCAAAATAATTCCACAACGACCCCCGGTAACCGTGGAAATACTCGTCCCAAAGGACAGTCGTTTCGTTGGCAGGGGCTCCGGGGCGGACGGCCGCAATGCAATCCAGCAAGAAACTCAGGTTGCCCGTCTTCGATATTCCCGCGTTTGTGACCGGCGTTGGAGCGGCCCACCAAAGGATTCGTCCCTGCCCGAGCCGCCACGTGACGACGACTGGCTCTTCAGGGGCGCCGTACAGGGGAACCTGTGTGCCATCGTTAGCGACCCACCGATCGGTTGAGAACATCGTGATTTCGGGTGCGCTTCGAGTGAAGGGGCTTGGAGCGATTGCCGGAAACGCTTCAGCAATTAAACTCTCTCGGCTCACCGCCGGAGAGGTGACACGGCCGCTTCCTAGGATGAGGAATGGCGAAGGACCCGCATAAACAACCCAGCCACCGGAGCGCACGAAACGCAGCATGGCCTCGCGTTCCGTCTTGTCCGGAGAATTGATGGGGTCCGCGAGAATGAGAAGTTTCCCCTCCGCGTCTGTTGGCAATTCAGCAGGTGATTTTTCCCATCGTTCCGACCGATAACCTAGCTGGCCGAGTAAAAGGTACGCTGCCTGCGCCCCGTTTCTCGCGGTCGAATAGGTCGAAGGGACTCCGTCGCCCTCCTCATCGTTCGAGGACGGAGCAAGCGCGGCCGTGACCACGACCAAGGCGAGCAAAATCGTTCCCGCGATGAGCACGATTTTGCGGTCGCCGGAGTCTAGGGTAGATGGCATCCCAAAATCTCCAGTTGGGCGAGCGAGTCGCGGAAGTCTGCCTCGGTCGCGATGCGGCACCCATACCATTTTGTTTCGAGCCGCGACGTCAGTGCGGAAAGCGCCTGATAGCGTAGCGCATAGGTTTCAGGAAGAACCAAGTTGGATTTTGCAAAACTGCGCAAGTATTCGCGTGGGGTATTTGCCCGGTCGGGTGCGATGGTTCCCAGTTCCTGGAGCCGGGCGATACCGGCCCAATAGGCGCAGTGGATGGCCAATCGATAGTCATGCCGGTCGGCTGCCGCACGAGAAGCGAAAACCCATTGCTGCCACGAGCGCGCTGAAAACTGGGCTGACTCGATCGCCATTTCTTCCATCTGGGCGGCACGAAACCACCGGTGAAAAAGCCAATACGCGATGAGAATTGCGGCGCCGCAGACGCCTATCCATAACAGAAATTGCCCCAGGTCTTTTTGGCCGCCGACACGGCTTAGCACCCGCCGGAGCACATCTAGAATCGTTTCATCGATTTGCTGTCGCAAACGTTCCCACCAAGTTTGATGCCGGCTGTGTGTATATTCCGGCCTGGCGAGAATGGCGTCGAGCGTAGCTTGTGCGGAATCCGCCCGTAGTGGCGGCTGCGCGGAAAGAGACGCAGTCTCCGAAGCAAGCGCGCCTAGATAATCCCGCGCTCGGTCTATTTGCTGGAGGCGAAGTTCTGGCTGTTTCTCTGCTCTCTCCAACCGCGCGACGAGAAGGTCGGTGGGCACTTTGAACCGCCGCGCTCCTGCCTCCACGATCCATGCGTGTGGAAGAGATTCGCGATACGCGCGGATTTCATCCGTGGAGCGGGCGTTTCCTAACTCTGTCTTGAGGCGGCCTAGTTCATCGATGAAGGACGAGGAGTCGTAAGCTGGGCTTTCGTGAGATCTTTCTGCCGTCTCGCTTGCTTGCGGTGCGGTGCCCGGGGAGACAGCGAGCACGAGAAATATTGCCGCAAGGAGGCTCAAAATCCTCACGGACCTGGAATTGCCCGAGTCGAATGGTTCAGGAAACATCTCGCCCAAACGTTGAAGGTATTTCCCCGGTAGCAGGAACTTGCGCTGGATCGGCACCGATGGCCTGCATCATCATTTGCAGATCGAACGCTTCCTTGCGCACACGGAGATCGTAGTAAAACAAAGTAAAGCTGATCGTGCTTATCGGCGCAGCCAGGACGCTTCCGAGGAAGCTACCCACTTGCATCAATACCAGCAAAATCGTAATAGTGGACGGGTGCCGTCCATAAATTACGAGGAGAATGCCCAATGGGAACTGTAAGGTTCCCACCAGGGCGAACGCGATTGCGAAGGTCAATAGATAGATCACGAACGCGCGGCCGGCGAACTGCTTCGTCAATTGAAAACTTCGGCGAACGGCATCGACCGAACCGACACGTTCCAGCACAGCCGCGGCAAAAGCGACCGAACACCGGCACATGAAATAGAAAGCCGGGAAAATGAACAGAATCAGCCCGCCCATGAAAATTAAACCGATGAGAACGATGACTCCGAACATCGTCGCAAGTTTCCCACTGGCGCGTCGCAGGGACGCTAGAATGGAAGCCGACCGGCCGAGTATAATCTCGGAAACCGCGAAAACCGTTGCACCGAAAGAGGTTACAAACACAAAGACGCCAACGATACCGGCCAGCGCTGCGGCGCCAAGCGCGGCGGCGGAAAATGGTATGGCTTGCAAATGGGTCACAATGGGAGGGAATTGCGGGAATATGTGGCCGCGAGAAAAAAGAATATTGCCTAGATTGACGATCAATAAGAGAGAGTAGGGAATCGCTGAAATTCCGATAAACAAAAAAAAGTGCCTGCGGTACAGAAAAAATGTTCGGTCCAGCAATTCTCCGAGGCTGAGAGGTCGCAGTTCAAGCGTGGCCATCGAGCCTCCTTCGGCGCTTTCACGGCACAAAGTGGGTGTACTCTAGCAAGAATTGTCTCAAAAACAAAAGGGTCCATGCCATAGAAAGCACACGGAAAGCGAGAGGGGTAGTAGAATTCCGAATTCGCTGCGAGATTCACAGTCTATGCGGGACTCATCGTGCGTGTTTAATTGCCGCGCAGGGGGGCTGTCATGCGGGTGCTTTTAGTGGAGGACGAGCAGCGTCTGGCCGAGAATATTGCTCGTTCGCTCCGCGAAAGTGCGGGTTACGCCGTCGATGTCGCCAAAGACGGCGATCAAGGTCTCTACATGGCCGAGGCCTTCCCTTACGACTTGCTGGTGCTCGACCTCATGCTCCCTAAATTGGATGGGCACAGCCTGCTGGTGCGATATCGCCAGGGTGGCCACGATACTCCTGTTTTGATCCTGACCGCTCGTGACGAGAAGCAGTCGGTAGTCCGGCTGCTGAATGCGGGGGCCGACGATTATCTGGCCAAGCCATTCGACCTGGGAGAGTTTCTAGCCCGCGCCAAAGCGCTGGTGCGCCGTGGCGCTGGCCAACACACCCCGGTTATCTCAATTGCCGACCTTCAGTTGGACACGGTGGCGCGCAGCGTGCGCAGGGGCGAACGCGAAATCGCACTCGCGCCAATGGAGTATCGCGTGCTCGAGTATTTAGCTCATCGCCCTCGGGCGGTTGTTTCAAAGACGGAGCTTCTCGAACATCTGTACGACTACAACTGGGAAAAATTCAGCAATGTCATTGAGGTTTACATTTCCGGGCTGCGCCGAAAGCTGGACGATTCGTACCCCGTAAAGCTGATTCACACCGTTCGAGGCCACGGATATGTGTTGCGACCGAGCCCCTGATCGAGACTGGACCGGAATGAAGGAATGAGCAGCCCAATACACGGTATTACGAGGGAACCGCCGTCGGTTCCCAGCGGCGAGCAGGCCGCTGTCCCGGAGACGGAGACATCCGGAAACGTTCGTGTCGACTTGGACAAGCCATCGGAAAACGCGAAGACTTTTTCGATCACGCGCCGAATCATTGCCGCGGTAGTGACCTGCCAAATCTTGCTGACCCTAGGATTGGTTGCCGTGGCGGTGCTGTTGGCCCGAGCGCAATTTCGGAGCACCTTCGACTCCGCTCTCAAAGGCAATGCGATGGGCACGCTGGCGCTGCTACGATACGTCGAAGATCCGCCTCACCCACTCAAGTTTGATTTTTCACTTCTGCCGCCTGCTTCCGATCCCCAACATCCCGCCTTATTTGAAATCCACGGGGCGGACGAGCGCCTGATCGTAATGTCACCGGGATGGAAGGGTGTGGCTCGTGAAACTCTCCAATTCGATCGTGAGTCGAATCGCCAAACCAATCAACGATATTTTGATTTTACGTCCGGCGGTGCCCCGTATCGTGGTATCGAATTGCGCGGGGTTAAGGTGCTTGATGTCGAGGAGGATGTTGTATCAGAGAAAGTCGATGTGTATTACGCCTCTTCGCGCTTGGAGGATCGCTTTCGGTTGGAGAGGCTCGCGATCTACGTAGGTTCTACAAGTCTTCTGCTGTTGATCGCGGCGAATTGGTTCGCCATCTGGAGCATACGTCGCGGGCTTCATCCTTTGCAGGAGCTGGCGGCGCAGGCGGGCGCAATTTCCGTTCACAACTGGGACTTCCGGCCTCCCTCAGGTGCAAAGTTGGCGACGGAGCTTTCCCCGCTGTCCCAGGCCATCGAGACCGTACTTATTCGGCTTAAGGACTCGTTCCGTCGGCAGCGGGATTTCACAAATGACGCCGCGCATGAATTGAAAACTTCAGTCGCGATCGTGAAGTCCACGCTGCAATCGCTGCTTCAGCGGCCACGGACGCAGCGCGAGTATGAAATCGGACTTCGAGGACTGCTCGAAGATTGTGCGCGCGCGGAAGATTTACTCGAACGGATGCTGCGATTGGCGAGGATTGAACAGTTGTCGGATGATGGCGCGCTGCCCAAGCTGGCGACCACGGAACTGACTTCGACATGCGAGGCGGCCATGGAGCGCATCCGGACGTTAGCGGACGCGCGCAACGTAGCTCTGGAATTCGAAACCGCTGGCGCAATTCAATTGCTTGCGGACCCGGAAGATCTCGAACTGATTTGGCTAAACCTGCTGGAAAACGCCGTTCAATATAGCCCGGCAGGATCGAAGGTCAAGATACGCGTCCAAGCGAATCGTGATTCCGTAGCTCAGGTTTCCGTCATCGATTCCGGGCCGGGCATTCCTGCGTTGGAATTGCCGCGTATCTTTGAACGATTTCATCGAGGCGATCCGTCGAGAGCGAGATCCACGGGAGGATTTGGCCTAGGGCTCGCGATTTGTAAGGCATTGGTGGATGCGTACGGCGGAAAAATCGAAGCGATCAATCTCCCCGAGCAGGGGGGTGCCGATCGAGGGTTCGGCGGCGAGGGGTTCACCGGTCATGGGACCGAGATTCGGGTGCAGTTGCCCATTCGAACGAAATGAGCGATGGGAGACCTTGGAATTTTATCTCCAGGTGCTAGAGCAGTTTGGACAGGCCGGCGTTTTTTGCTGTTCCGGTCGCGATGTCCCAATTAAGGGGCGGCTGGGGGCTAAGGTTACTATTCAAACAAATATGCATGAGCGGCGGGTCCGCAACTGTGGATGCAACGGAAGAAATCTCTTGCGCACAATTGTCCCGCTGCGTAAGATACCGGCCTAGTCTAGCTCTTAGGATGCGTGGGGCCGCGTGCCAAAAGAAAAGCCGAAAGTAAACATTGGAGAAGTGATTCGCAGTTATCGTGGCCAGCGAGGTTTGTCGCAGGGCGATATCGAACGGCGAACGGGCCTGTTGCGTTGCTACCTCTCTCGCGTTGAGAACGGTCACACCGTTCCCTCACTGGAGACGTTGGCGAAAATCGCCGAGGCGATGGAAATTGCGCTCGCCGATTTTTTCCCCGGTGCGGAGACACCGCGTGACCGTGACACCCAGAAAATGCTGGGCGAGCTTTCCGAAGACGAAATCCGCTTTCTTTCCGAAATCAAGAAATACAGCACCACGCTCTCCGACGGCGACAAACGCCTTGTTCTGGCCATGATACGGAAGATGGCTACAGTGATCCCGCCCCCTCCGCGCAAAGCGGCAGCACGGCGTCCCGCTTACTAATTCATTTTCGAATCCGACGGTGGTTCTAGGAGCAGAGGCTTCAGACTCTGTTGTTTTGATCGATGACCCTCAACAAATAATTCACACGGACTGTTCGGCCTATGCGGTCTTAATTTTACGCAGAACATAACGGGACGCTCGCTGTGGGTGACATCGCCCGAACGAACAACGGCTGAGTTGTTGTCAAGTGCTTTTATTTCAGTAACTTAAATTCCTGTCTGTAAGAGCCATTCCCATAGCACCGATCGATGACTGGGTGGATTTGGCTGGCCCGGTGATGCCCGTCACGCCGAACTGTGCTATTCGGCACATTACGATTTGTTTCAAAGAAGTATGCTGAATATGGCTCCAGAGAAGTCGAAAGGAGGGCGTCATGGTCAGACAAGACTATGTGTTCATGGCGTTACTCATGTTGAGTTTACTTTTGTTCACGCACTGGGGAGGGACTCACCATTTCAGGCACTGAGGTGCGCGGCGCGTGTCAACGAGTTTGAGACCAGCGGTCACGGAATTTAGTGAGTCTTTTCATCTGCGGTTAGCGGTTTGTTGATCCAGACCTCGGTTGGAACCGAGAGTGGTTTTGGCGCTTGGC
>JBEKCU010000162.1:0-10071 GCA_050014735.1 Candidatus Acidiferrales bacterium
TCCTTTTTTTGAAAATCAAAAATAGTTTGAAGATAAAGAAAGAAACTGGTTGATGCTATTCCAAATCAGGCGCGTGCATTCAAACCGCCAAAGCGTTAAGTCCGGCGGCGCTTTCGATTCGAAGATTTCTTCGCGGAATGCTTCGGCTTTTGGGCCTTTAGTTTTGCCTTGAGCGCGGCGTTCTCTTTCGCGAGCGCGTCCCGGTCAGCCGTCACCGTTTCCAGATTGTTTCCCATTTGGCCGTTCTCTTTCTGAAGTTCCGCCATCTGGGCCTTCAGTTGCTCGTTTTCTTGCAGCGTTTTTGTATCTTTACAGGCAGTCAGCGACAAACTCAGCGCCACGGCCACAACAAGACTTGCAAATACGTTCTTATGCCTCACGCCTCTTCCTTCCTTCATAAAATATTGAACAGCAACGGAGATATCCGGTAGCGGGGTGGGAGGGGAAGCGCCGCCGACAACTCCACCAGCCTAATGGAGATTCATGGACGGCGCAAGCACGATACGCACTTTTCTTTGAACATGAATCGCATGCCTCGTAACTTTTGCAGATGTACGCCTGGATGGTAAAGTAGGTGATCGTGGAAAATCAGACTCCCGAAACCGAGCAGCAAAAGCGGCTTCGCGCCTCGCGCCGCGCGGTCATCAAGCTGGGCACCGGAATCGTGACAGGCGGCGACGGGCAGTTTAACGCCTACCATCTCGAGCCCGTTGCGCGCACCATCGCTCGCTTGAAAAATGAAGGCCGTCAAATTGTACTCGTGTCTTCCGGGGCCGTTGGCCTGGGCCGAGGACGGTTAGGACTTCATCGCGACAGGCTGAACGATCTCGTGATCCGCCAGGCGTGCGCCGCCGTGGGACAGAGTCTCTTGATGCATGAGTACGAAAAATTATTTCAAGCGCACGGCGTCCAGCTTGCCCAGGTGCTGCTCACCGAAGGAGATTTTGTCGATCGCACCAGATATTCCAACCTGCGACAAACGATGGAAGCGCTGCTAAAGCTTGGCGTTCTGCCCGTCGTTAATGAAAACGATACAGTTTCGACCGCTGAACTCGACTACCTTAATATTCGAGCCGGTGAACGTATTTTCAGCGACAACGACCGACTGGCCGCGCTCGTGATGAGTCACATCGACGCCGATGTGCTGGTCCTTCTCACCGACGTGGACGGGCTGATGGATCAGGCGCCGGGTGCGGGAACTTCCAACGACGCAAAGAGCCATGTGATTCCTCTGGTCGAAGAAATTTCGCCGGAGCTGAAAGCGCTCGCGCTGGGCCCTTCGGAGGGCGGACGCGGCGGGATGCTCACGAAACTCGATGCCGCGGAGATTGCCATGCAGGCCGGCGGCGTAGTTGTGATTGCGAATGGCAGGAAACCGGATACGCTCAAGCGAATATTCGATGGCGAACCGACTGGGACAGTGTTTCTCTCGAAGACGCGCATGGCCGGCAAGCGCCGCTGGATAGCGTATGCGGCGGGAGTTCGCGGGCGAGTGATCGTTAACACCGGCGCGCGGGAGGCGCTCACCGGCGGAAAAGCGAGCCTGCTGGCATCGGGGGTCGTGGGTGTCGAGGGAGAATTTGACGCCGCGGAAGTCGTGAGCATCGTGGACGCGGAGGGACTGGAGTTCGCTCGTGGAATTTCGGATTACTCCCGCGGAGACGCGCAAGGCATGATCGGTAACGGCGCCACGAATGTGGCACCCGGCAGCCGCGCCAACGGCCGAGCAACCGTACTCGTAAAGCGCGATAATATCGTCTTACTGGATCGCAAATGACCATGACGCAGAAGCAACTCGAAGTTTCCGAAGTTCAACGGACGGTTCGCCGGGCACGACGCGCCGCGCATGTCCTTGCGGCGCTCTCGGGCGAACGGCGGAATGAAGCCCTGCTCGCCGCCGCAAATGCAATCGAGGCGCGGTCGGCGGAAATCCTGGCGGCAAATGAAAAAGATTGCGTGGCGGCGCAGCGCGCTGTGGAAGCGGGCGAAATGTCGCGGGCGATGTTCGCGCGATTGCGGACCACCGAGCGCGGAATCGCCGAAATGGCCGAACGTGCCCGCGAAGTCGCCGGCCTGCCCGATCCTCTACACCGGCGTCTGAGCGCCATGGAACTGGACGACGATCTGGTTCTCTATAAGGAAACGTGCCCGCTGGGCGTCATTGGCGTTGTCTTCGAGTCACGGCCGGACGTCGTTCCTCAAATCGCGTCGCTCACGCTGAAATCCGGAAATGCGGTGTGCTTGAAGGGCGGCGCGGAAGCCGCGGAGACGAACGCGGTGCTCGTCTCTATTTGGCGCGATGCGTTGACGGCCTTCCCGGATATTCCCGCCGATTCCGTCGTTCTGTTTCACACGCGCGAAGACGTGGCGCAGATTTTGACCCTGCACGATGAAATCGATTTGATCGTCCCGCGGGGGTCGAACGAATTCGTCCGCTACGTGACTGAGCACAGCCGCATCCCTGTGCTCGGGCACGGCGAGGGGATCTGCCATGTGTACATCCACGAGGACGCGGATTTGCAAAAAGCCTTCGACGTTGCTCTCGATTCCAAAGTGCAATACCCGGCGGCCTGCAATGCCTTGGAAACTCTTCTGGTCCACAAAGATATCGCGGAGCTCTTTTTGCCGTCGATGATCGCGCAGTTCCGCCAGGCCGGAGTTGAAGTACGCGGCTGTCCGCGAACGATGGAGTTGGCCGGCGACGAACAGGTCATTCCCGCGACCGACGATGACTGGAAGAAAGAGTATTCCGACCTTATCGTGTCGATCAAAGTCGTGGACGGCGTGAACGAAGCAATCGAGCACATCAATCGTTACGGCTCGCGCCACACTGAATCCATTGTGACCGAAAGCCACGATGTAGCGGCGCGCTTCATGGAATTCGTGGACGCCGCCGGCGTGTTTCAGAATGCGTCCACTCGTTTCTCCGACGGCTTTCGCTACGGCCTAGGCGCGGAAGTTGGCATCAGCACGGGAAAACTGCACGCGCGCGGCCCGGTCGGCGTTGAGGGACTTACCACGTACAAGTACAAATTGTTTGGCAAGGGCCAGATGGTCGGCAGCTACAGTAAAGGTCAGCGTACCTTCAAGCATCGGGCAATCGAGACTTGATCCTCAGTTATGGTAATACCGGTACGCTTGACAAATTAAGTGAGCTGACCGTCGAGCACGGCATTCCGCGGCCCGGCGGAACGATGCACACCAACCAGGCCACGCGAAATGTAATCGTTTTTCACAGTTTCTCGCTAGCAGACCAGCGATTTTCGTAGTACGCTTGGCAAGCGGAAGGCGCCCAGCCTCTCGACCCCCCAATCGGACGCTGTGAATAGGCGTCGTCGGCAGCAGGACGTTACTCATTAGGATAATCGGTTTGTCCGCACTCGACGCATGAGGTACGCAATGTTAGGCTTTCAAATCAGCCGTGGGGAGATGGTGTAGTGGAATCCAACACTCATCCAGAGATGGAGTCGCAGAAGCGACGCAGTACTCGAATTGTCCAGGCCGTTCCGCTCACAGTGACCGGCGTGGACGCCCTTGGCAGGCCCTTCCAGGAACGAACCTCCAGCTTGATCATTAATTGCCACGGTTGCCGCTACCAGTCAAAGCATTACGTTTTAAAGAACATGTGGGTCACGTTCGAAGTGCCTCACAATGAATCCGGGCGGGAGGCGCGCAGCGTGCGCGCGCGGGTTACGTGGATTCAGCGCCCGCGAACAGTTCGAGAACTGTTTCAAATTGGCGTCGAACTTGAAGTCCCGGGAAACGTATGGGGTATCGCATTCCCCCCGGGAGATTGGTTTCCCTTCCCTGAGGCCGGAGCGAATGGGGAAATCCCCGCGCCGTCGGAAAAAATGGAAGTCGTGCCTCCGCGCGGCGCCGAATGGATCACGGATGAAACTCCCGTCCAACAAGCACCAGAAGAAGAAGTTGAGGATAATGTTCGCGTGCTGCCGCTTCCGGCCAGCGGTGATGCATCGCAGCAGCTTGCGCGGCAAGTGGCGCGGTTGGTGTCGGAGGCCAAGCAGCAGGTTCAGAGCACGGTACGGGAAACGGCGACCCGCGCTGTTGCGGCCGAGACGCGTCCTCTGCTCGCCGCTCTGCAGACCCAGCTGAAAGATGCCGCGGAAAAATCCGTGGCCGCCGCCGTCGAAGCTCACATTCAGCGAACACAGCGCGAAACACAGCAGCACATGGAAGCGGAGCGGGACGCGACGGTGGCGTCCATGCGCGAGGAATGGTCGCGCGAATTGGACCGCCGGATCGCCGAAGCACGCGCCCAAGTCGATTCCCATCTCTCGGACGTTGAACGTTCGCGGCGGGCGGATTTTGAGCAGCAGATTCAAAATCAGCTTCTGGTGGCAATTCAGAAGCTGCAAAGCCTGAGTGGCACTCTCGGTGCAAACGCGGGCGAAGTCCGCACGGCCATCGATCAACTCCGGAACGAGTCCGCGGAAGCCGCCGCACAGGAAACTCAGCGCTGGCAGGAATTGATGAATCGGCGCGCCTCGGACGCTCAGGAACGGCTTGCACAACTGGAGCAGGCAGCGAAAGGTCTGGGCGAACAGATTACCGCCGCAGCTTCTATAGCCGAGGCCGGCTGGCGTGGTCTGCTCGAAGCAGATCTGGCTACCGCCAGCACACGTTGGAACGAGAAGATGGAAGCTGCCCTCGAAGAGGCGGCGAGCCAGGCATCCGAGCGGCTCGCAAAAAGCAGCGAAGCCGCAGCCGAGCAGATCGAACAGCAGTTGCAGCAACGAATCAGCGTGATCGGTAACGCGTTCTCTCAGAAGACAGCGGAGGCGGAAGGCGTACTTGGTACGCTGCGCGCGTCGATCGATACCCAAGCCGCCAGAGGCGAAGCCACGATTTTACGGATGCAGCAGTCCGTCGAGCAATTGGAAGCACGGCACGGTGAATTCAGTGCGCATCTACAGACCGCATCGGAAGAGTGGGCTCGGCGCAGTGAAGCAATGCTCGAAGCGCACAGCGCCGAGATGAACCGTCGCGCGGAATCCGCTGTTGCCGGAATGGCGGAGCGATTGCAGCCCACCTTGGAAGCCTCTGGACGCGAAACCATCGACCGTCTTGCGCACGAACTCGAACAGCGCCTATCACCCCAGATTGTTCGCGCCACGGAAATGCTAAGCAAGCTGGCTTTGGACCGTGATCAGGCCGAAAAGGCCCTTTCCGAGCATCAGAATCGGGTCTGGCAAGTATCCGATCGCAGTCTTCAAGAAACGGTTGCTCGCGGCAAGGAACTCCTGGCACAGGTCGAAAAAGAATTCGCTGAATCCGCTCGCACGACTTCGGCAAGATGGTTCAGCGAACTGGAAGCCAAGGCCACGGAAACCACCCATAGCACCTTTGAGGCGCTCTTTAAGTCCGCCGAATGGTACGAGAAAAAAGTTCAAACGCAGATGCAAACAACCCTGGAGAAAGGGTTGGATCAAGCCACCTCAAGCTTGCGGGATAAAGCGGGCGAATTGTCGGGTCTGTTCGCCAGCGAACTGGATCACTACAGCCGTACGTATGTGGAGCACGCGCAGACACAGATGCAAGAGAATGCTCGCGAGACCGCCGAGCGGATCGGTGCTCAAATAGCGGAAGCAGGCGAAACAGCTGCCGCCGGTTTCTCCGAGCGCACCCAGCAAGTGGGGAACGAGCAATTCGATCTGTACGCTTCAAAAACGAACAGTGCGTTTGAGCAGAGTTCGGCTCGCATGGAATCACAGGCGGCTCAGATTCGCTCAAAACTGGAAAACGATGCGCGTGCGCTCGCCGCGGAATATCAGCGCACGATTTCGCAGCACACGCAGCAAAGCCTGGCGCACGGCAAAGACGATCTGGCAACGCAGGTTGACCTGGCCAAGGACGCTTTGCGCACCGAGGCTCAGTCTCTCGACCTACAATTCCAAGCATCGCTGAAGTCTCTAGGCTCACGGGCCATTGATGAGCACAAGCAGCGGCTGGAAAACGCGTCTAATTCCTGGCTGCTGACGACGGTCACAAAACTCAATCAGCAGTCCGAAGGACTAATCGAACGGCTGGCCGCAACCACTGAGGAGCGCCTGAAGAAAGTTTGCGGAAATGTGTTTGCCGACGTTGGCGAAACTTTACGGCAGCGCCTCGTTGGCCTTTCCGCGCCAATCGCACCGTCCGAGACATCAGCTTTGCCCCCTCCCGCCGCGCATCCTTCTGAAGATCGGGAATAACGGCTGTAAATGAACAATTGGGAGTAGTAGACTTCCAGGAGCGGGAGAACCCATGAAAATTCTGCTGATCGGCGCAACAGGCACAATTGGCGCCGCCGTTGCCCAAGCCCTCGAGGCGCGTCACGAAGTCATCCGCGCAAGCCACTCGCGCTCTGTCCTTACAGTCGATTTGGCGGACCCCGAATCGATCAGACGTCTTTACGCAAAAATTGGCCGAGTGGACGCCGTCGCGAGCGTTGCGGGCCAGGCCGCCTTCCGTCCCCTTCTCGCTCTGACCGACGCCGATTTTGCCCTTGGCCTCACAAACAAACTAATGGGTCAGATCAACCTGATTCGTTTTGGCATCGACAATCTTACGGACGGAGGCTCGTTCACGCTGACATCAGGAATTCTGAGCAGACAGCCAATGCCCGGGGGCGCGGCAATCAGCCCAGTTAATGCGGGAATCGAAGGTTTTGCGCGCGCCGCGGCAATCGAACTTCCCCGTGGCCTGCGCATCAATGCGGTTTCTCCGGGTTGGGTTACAGAGACACTCATCGCGTTCAAGATGGATCCCAGCATTGGCATTCCTGCCGCGCAGGTTGCACAGGCTTACGTTGCCGCAATCGAAGGTAAAATGACGGGCCAGGTGCTTGAGATCGCCGCCGGCTCGCAAAGATAAGCACAGAATTAAAATCGATCCTATACTTGGTAGCGTCGGCGTCTGGCCGGCGGCTTTTGCGTGTCGACAAAGACGAGATCCGCCGGCGAGACGCCGACGCTACCAAAAACGATCCTCCCACTTAAGCTCACTAAAACGGATTCATAATCCGTAGCTTGCACCTTTTCGGTCCCGCGCCGGAAGCCTGTATAATGTCCGAATGCCCAATCGAGCCTACGCCAGCATCTGGGTCCGCGATTTCGATGAAGCCAGCATGCTCACTCATTTCGAGCAGTTTCTTGCGAGTGTGCCATTGTCGAGCGGGCCGTTGGGTTTTACGGAGATGACAGTCCGTGCGGTGGATGCAACCGAAACGCCCGTCGAGGAATACGATTTGCGCGGCCAAATTCTCACGCCGGCGCAAATTCTGGAACTGGCCAAGGAGCATCATTTCGACGACGTATGTTATGAAGTGGCCGCGCGATGGGACCTCTGGATCCGCGACATGGAAACATGGATCTGGAAGAGGCAACCCGAGCGTCTGGACCTTTTTTGTTACGGCCCAAATTACGATGGGGGAATTTCAGCCGAGTGGGGTCACTTCATGGCGAGCCTCGGCTTCGAGCACTTGTTTACGGGCCATGCGGGATTGCTCACGGGAGAAAATGGACACGTCGCCGAGCCGCAAAGTCCCGAGGAAGCTCGATTCCTGATGAGGATGTCGCAACCGCAAAATTTGCGCGAATATCAGGAGAAAACGAGAGAGAATATCCAGCAACTGATGGGCTGGATGCGCACGGTGGAAGAAACTTTGCCGGTGGAACGCGTCCGCCTTTGGTCCGAAGGAGAGGAAAACTTTGAAGCGCGGCTCGATGAAATTCTGGCTGTGCGTTAGCCTGCTTCTGGCTTCGCAGGCGTGCTGGAATCTGGACGCGCTGCTGGCTTCGCAAAATGCCACGCGGGCGGTCGTGCACCGGGCGAATGAAATGTCGCTTGCGGGATTGCGGCCCGGGCGCGATACGTTCGCTGCGGCGGAGAAACGATTCAAGTCGAGGAATCTTTCCGGCGATAAGGATTCAGGATACAGAGAGTGGCGCGACGACTGCTCCGGGCGCGCCATCCGTGTTGAGTTGGACGATAAATCCGTGATCCAAACCGTGACGATCACCACGCTCGAGCCGCAAGAGGGTAAGTGCATCGGCCGGCAAGCGGATTTTCTGGATCCCAAAAATTGGGTGACCGGCCTCGGCGTGCGCATAGGCGATTCGCAGGATCGCATCGTCGGTGTTTATGGCGAACCGAATTCGAGCGGTCCGGCGTCTAAATACGGCAAGGAATTAGCATTAATGTACTATCAGTTCGATTGGGCCGGGTCCGACGTGCCACAGGTGATGGAAGTTCTGTGCGCGCGCGACACCGGGCGCGTGGTCGAAATTACACTGGCATTTCCGAGTCTGTAGGGCGCTGCTGTAGTTCTCTTCTTTGGCGCGTCCTCTTCTGCTTTGAAGATCTCGGATTGAGCTGGCGAGGCGAGCTACAATGTTGCACCGGCATTCGGTTTCAATCTATGGGCATCGGGCATCGGGGCACGGTATTGGCTTTACTGGTTGGCGCGGCGGCGTTGTTGTTAGCTGGGTGCAATTCCGTGCAACCTGCATCGCCGTCGGGCGGTCGAGAGAAGCTCGATCCGGCCTTCGATTCTCCGGAAGCACAACAGGTGGCCGAGGAGGCTCTCGGCAAAAACACGGAAATTCTTGCTCGAGGGGATCTTGCTCGAAGCGGAACCGAGCAACTGCTGGTGGTAAATCGAGCAGGTGGAAAAACATCTGCCACCGGAAGTATGTCAGAAATCCAATCAGCGATCCTTATCACGCGGGCGGCTATTATAGAGAACAGCAACGGCAAATGGTCCGAGGTATTGCTTTGCGATGAGCACCTGAAAAATCCGAAAGGATATCTCGGAGGGTCGTCCGCGGCACGAGAAACCGGTTGGCGATTGGAATATACCAAGGATCCAAATCAAGGTTTGGAAATGAAGTTTACGCCCATGAATGCCGGCGCGGATGAAGCGGCAGGCAAGACTGTTTTCGTAAGATGGAATGCAGAAGCAAAACGCTATCAGTCGCTCGATCCATCTCATGAAAGATATTTGACCGAGGCGGCTACATTGGAAACTCCGGAGTCCATTCTCAGATGAGCGCGGCGGCCAACACGTTTACAGGGACTGCCCCAAAAGCGGCGTCGAAGCGCATCTCCGGATGGTCCCAGCTTTCGCGTTTGCGCCCATATGTCGCCCGGCATAAAACCGAAGTCGTCATCGGCATGTTGACGCAGGTCGGAATGGGCGTTACCGGAACGCTGTTGCCGCTGATCATGGGCGCCATCGTGGATTGCATCAAGGGCGCTGCGGTTCCGCTGGCGCAACTCGGCCGGCTGGCGCAAATTTCGCTGGGGCTCCTTCTGCCCTACTACCATCCGAAAAGTTCAGGCACGCTTGCTGTGTACTGCTCGACCTTGATCGTTATTTGCGCGATCCAGGGAGTATTTTCATACGCGACGCGTCAAATTTTGATTGGACTTTCGCGCGACATCGAATACGACTTGCGGAATGACCTGCTAACAAAACTGGTGGCGATGGAGCCGGAATTCTACGTGCGTAATCGCACGGGCGAGTTGATGTCGCGATGCACGAACGACTTGAACTCGGTGCGCATGGTCCTCGGCCCCGGCATTATGTACACCGCCAACACATTCGCCACCATGGTCCTCGCCGTGGTGCTCATGTTTTGGATCTCGCCACGGCTGAGCGTCTACGTCCTGGTGCCTGTCCCTATTGTTGCCGTCACCGTGTGGCTGTTCGGCCGGCAGATTCACGCGCTCTACGGAAAGATTCAGGCATCGCTTGCCGTGCTCTCCGCAAAAGCGCAGGAAAATCTCGCTGGTGTGCGCGTCGTGCGGGCCTACGGACAAGAAGACGCCGAGATTCGCGGATTCGATGGTCCAAACCGCGAATATATCGACCGTAACCTGCGTCTGATCTACTTCTGGAGCATGTTTATGCCGCTGCTCCAGATGTTATTCGGGCTGACGTTCGTGCTCGTCTTATGGCAGGGAGGACGCCAGGTGGTCCTCCAACGGATCACGCTGGGCGAACTGATCGCCTTCTACAATTTCATGGCTCGGCTGATATTTCCGATGATCGCGCTGGGATTCGTGACG
>JBEKCU010000163.1:0-9989 GCA_050014735.1 Candidatus Acidiferrales bacterium
AAGATCGAGTTTGGGCAATTTAGGAAATCTCGTGATATAGACGCCGGGACGCCAGGGATTCTTCGGCGGATCTTTGATGGGCAACTGGTCATCCGTCGCGTAGGCGTCTCCATACAAAACGATGTAGTTTTGAATCTTTGGGACGTAAATCGTCCAATCCATCTCTGTACTGGTGTGGCCCGGCACGGAACCGCCAACCTGCCTTCCAAAAAATTGGTCCAAGAAATAGCCTGTCGTAAATTGGTTCGTGTTATCGACTCCTTGGCCTCCAAGTTCGCCGGTCCGCGCGAATCCAAGTTCCAGGAAGGACACCGGTTTCATGCTTAGCTTTTGCCCATAGATAAATGGGCGAGGAACGTACGAATGTCCTTCCAGCCGGCCGAAAAAATCCTCGATACGAACGGGTCCAAAAAACCGAAGAAAGGAAGGTAATCGCACCGGTTCGGGATCGACCAGGCGAACCATATGGACTGGCGCGGCATTATCGCTCCAGATCATCGAACCATCGGGTGCCGGAGTCCAAGAAAGACTCTGATTCCCGAGCGTAATCTGGAAGTTGCCTAGATTCACGCCGACATAGGCGTCCATGAGTTGAATTCGATTGGTCGGCATGATCGGACCCGCCGGCACTTCCGATTCAGGCACTCCGTCCGCGGTGGCAACGACGCTAAGGGCTGTGCTTGAGAGCGCTGGAGCAGAAGGCGCGTGCTGGTACTCCGCTCGGACGTATATGACGAGGGGCCCTGCCGCAGCGCTAAACGAGCCGCCCGCTTGACCATTGGTTCCGCGTTCAAACGGCCGGCCGAAATCGTAGGAGACCGTTTGTCCGAAGTGATAGCTATCCGTCAGGGCGGGTCCGCTGATGGAAACTGCTCTGGCGTAAACGGATTCAAGATTCGCGGTCAGATTGTGCCCCCCGTCCAATAAGGCTATCTCATACACGAATTCTTGCGCCAATTGAGCCTGTACGCGAGCCGCCTCCTCCGAATTGAAACCCGGCTGCTGCTGCAAAGTTTCGCTGGCCTCTTCGGTGAGGCGCGCACATTCCATCCGAGTCCAGGGCTTTAGCCCCATGATTTGCGTGTTAATGTAACCTAGCGCAGCGAGCCTTTCGAATGCTGGGTAGACCCAACTGTCCAAAGCGACAGAAGGCGAGCCCATGTGTTTCCGATCCCGGTTTTCGTCACCCCGATCGTACCCGGAGAGGCTGTTTAGGACATCGCCTCCAAGATCTGGGTCGTGGTGTGCGCGATAGACCTCTCGGCCAATAAGCCATCCCATGGCGGCACCCACGACTACGTCGGAGGGAAAGTGCTGCTGACCCATCACACGGGTCGCGCTCACAAGGGTTGCCAGTCCGTAAACTCCCACTTGCGTGAGCGGCCCCGGATACTCGTGTGCGATAACGCTCGCGATGGACCAGGCAATCGCGGAATGGTCGGAAGGAAACGAATCACCACCCTGAAAGAATTTGCCCAGCCCGTGGTCCACGTACGGCCGTTCTCTTTGAAATACATACTTGAGTGCGGTGGCCACTGCCAAACCATCGACGGCCGCTTCACCCGCCAGAATCCCCGTCTCCCTCTGGTGGTCGTCATGAGAAAGCTTGCTCCAAATATAGAGTCCGCCACTGGCGCCGACCATCGAATAAAGCCCGTAATTCGAGATACTGACGTACCGATTCAGCTTGGTCTGATCTGAAGTGAGAGCCGGCGGAACCGCCCTGTCAGAAGCCAAGAAGCCTCCTGTCGCCGCCGCCAGCGGGAACAGCCAAGCGCCGTCGGCCCAACGGAGATGAGCGGGGCTGGTCCAGATTGCTTTCTGGTCAGAGATCAGGTGCTTCAAGAATTCCACACCGAGAGAATTGCTGTATCCAGGAGCCGGCCCTGCCGGATCCGGGTCTTTACCGCTCGTCGGATCTGGTTTTGGGGGCTTCGAATCGTCGCCCGTAGTGGCGTTCGTGGATGAAGCCGATCCGGTTTGTTGGTCCAAGGTCTGGGCCATGCATGTTCCGCCCACCATACTCACGGCGATTATGAAAGAAAAATTTAACAAGATAGTGCCTCGATTTCGCTTCATCCCCAATTCATCCTAATAGCGGACGCCGATGACGACTGCCGTAGCGACTGAACTAGCGACCTGCGCTGCCGTAAAGATAGTCTGCCAATCCCTGGGACCCCCGATGGGCCTTTCGGGCACGACGACGGTATCGCCCGGCTGTAGAGTCGAACTAAAGGATTCTCCGCTCCAGACGCTGCTCTTGGGAGCGATGACAGACCCATCCGCTCGGATGACAAAAACTTCTTTCTTGTTTCCTAGCGCCGTTATACCTCCCCCTTGGCTAAGATACCAAGCCGCACTCTTACCGGGGCGATAGGCGATGGCGGTTGGGTTGAACACTTGACCTGTCACAAGCACGTAGTTGGGCTTCTTCGGAATCACCAAGGAATCTCCGGCTCTCGCTTCCATGTCCGCCGAGCTGTTCTTCCAACGATTGATGTCGGAAGAGATTCTTATTGAGACACGTCCTATGGGAGGATTCGCCGTCAACTCTTGCAGCGTTGTCTGGTACTGCTGCAAGGCTGTCTCTTTCGCTTGTTTCTGCTTCGGATCGGTATCCGGCATCTGTTCGATCGTGCTCTCGACGCTTTTTGCACGCACAATCAGGGAATTCTGTTGCTTCTGTTCGATGTCTCGCACCTGCTCCCTCAAAAGAACTGCACCATAGGGGTATGCATCCGGTTGAAAGCCTCCCGCGCGTTCGAGAATTGAGCTCAGCTTTTCGCCAGGCCGTATCCCGTAGACTCCAGGATTCTTGACTTCACCTTTCAAGGTAATGTATGCGCCCAAGTCGTCCCATCCGGGGAGCTGTCGAATCGTCAAGACATCGCCGTTGTGCAGAGCCACGTCTGCTTTAGGATCGCGAGAGAGGGCCGCGGAAATGCCGATCCTTTCTGTTTGGCCCTCGAATTTTTTCTGCGCCGACCACTCGTACTGCGTCAAATCGGCAACTTCCGTATCGGCGCTCGGTTTGAGGCCTCCTCCGATGTGAATTAGGTCAGCCACGCGCATGTTTGTGGTCAGCGGATAACGTCCGGGTTGTACAACCTCGCCCTTAATGTAAACAGTTGCCTGTTCGGTGGCGTCGGGGTTCATGTGGATCAGGAGACGGTCGCGGGACTCAAGTACGATGTTCTGCATCGGGTCTCCTGCGAGGGCCTCGCTCAAACTCACGCTGAAAATTCGAAACTTGCCGTCGGGCAAGTATCGAAATATCTGGGCGTCTGCTGTTTGCGCATCCGCGGTCAGCCCTCCGGCAATATGAATTGCATCGGCCAAACGAACTTGTCCCGCTGTCTCGTAAGTGCCGGGATACCGAACGTCACCCATTACGGCAACCATCGGGGCATTTTCAAAATCGAATCGGCTGAAGATCCGCACGGTATCCATGGGATGCAGCAGTGGAGCTTTCGATGGATCGGCGAGCGCATCGCTCAAGTTAAAGCTTTCAACGCTCGGGTGGAAATCCGGCGCGTTCAGACGGATAATTTCCGCATACTGCGTCGCTGGCTCCGGGAGCATGTCTTTATACGAGGAAATTACATCGGTAACACGCATGTCCGGACGGTAGGAGTATCGGCCCGGCCGAACCACATGCCCCTCGACGTAGATGGTGTCTTGATTGTACGGCGCGATCGGGTAGATTCGGATTCGGTCACCGTCCTGTATCTCGAAGGACTCTAGTTTCTTGGTTACGTCCGATTTGTCCGCGGAGTCCGGAATATCCAGGCTCAACATGGTTTGTTTTTCGTGGGCGATCAGGCGCTGTACTTCGATATGGCGGAGGGATGCCGCGGGGAGCAGGCCACCTGCCAACTCAAGAACACTGGCCAGATTCTTTTCGTCGCGCAATTCATAGATCGCGGGACGGCGAACCATTCCTTCAATCGTGACTTGCGGCCCGATGGGTGGCACCTGAACCGTATCCCCATTCTCGAGCCGCTCGATATTCGTCTTTACACCGTGAAGCAGCAGATCGTAGACATCCACAATTTGCACTAATTGGCTGCCGCGGTAGTGATTCAGAATCCGCATCGATCCGCGGGCCGATGGACCACCTGCGACGAACAGAGCGTTCAAGGGAGTCGAGAGAGAACTGATATCGTAGGCGCCGGGGTCGGTGACGTCACCGACTTCGTAGATTCGGATTGTCCGCAATCGTGAAAGAGAAACGCCAACCGAGACATCACGATATTGATTTCTCAATATTTTCTGAACATCCTGCTGTATAGTCGCCAGTGTCTTACCACTGACAAGCACAGGTCCCGCTTCCGGCAAGGTGATTTGACCTCCCCGGTCCACGGTGCGACTCAGACGCTGGGATACCCCGCCCCATAAGTCGATCGATAGTCCATCCCCTGGGCCGACGACGTAATCCGGTCCGGCGGGAAGATCCATGGGAATCAGCTGAAGATCGCGAGTCCCATTTTCGAAGATCTCCGTGCCGAAACGTTTTGGGGCCGACGGTCGAGCAAGTGTCTGCACATACATGTCATAAAGCGATGGCACATCTTCATACGGACTGGCCTTGCGAACCATGTCAGGTGGATTGATCGCTGTTCTTTGCGGATACCTCGAATTCGGTTGCATTGGCACCAAAAGCGAGGCCCCTGATCCAGAAGTCGAAAAATTATTCGTCTGACCAGTGTTGGGCAACAATCCACTGAATATGTCGGCCCCCGTCTCCACGCCAGTCCCCGTCCCCGTGCCAAATGCAGCTAGCAGCCCGTCCATTGAACTACCGGTCGCCGAATTCGCGCCACCGGACGCAGCAGCCATCTGTAGATTTCTTCCTGTTTCCCCAGTTGTTAGCAAAGATGAAGGGGAAGCTGATTCAAGAGAGTTGGCTCCCGTCTGCGTGAGTTGGGCGCGCTGCAATGGATTTCCACTACCGGTGGGCGGCAAGTTTTGCTCTTCTGGCGCATTTCCGACTGGCGGAACGTTCATTTCGCGTTGCTGATTGGGCATTTCCGAAGGAGACGGATTTAGGGGCGTAGTGTTGCAATTCCGATCGGATCGAGCGTCGCAAGCGGCTGCTTTTTGGAAGGCCTCGGTCGCTTTTTGCTGCGCTTGAGTTCGCTCCAGTTCTTCCGATTGAGCGATCCATTTCGTTCGTTCCAGTAGGAGCAGCTGTTGTTGCTTTCCGAGGTCGGAGTCCGGATTCACTTTGGGAATCAGATATCCGTACTTCTGAATGAGCAACGTCGCGACGGACCGGAATTCGACATCTGTCCCCAAACGGTCAAAGATTGCGTAATCGCTGAGCTCGGATTCACCGATTACTTGGCCGTGATCGGTTGCAACCTTCGCAACCCAGCGTTTCAATTCCACCATAAGCCCCGGGTCCCTGATCAGGACCGCCTTGACTTCCGATGCAGGGGCCGCAACTTGTCTCAGATTCTGAGACGCCAGGTCAGAAGTCGTAGTTGTCTTGTCATTCCGATCTTGGGCGCGCGATGCAGCGGCTGATAACACCGTCACAAGCAAAAGTGCGGCGAAAAAAAATAACCGCCTTGTCTCCATAGTCCAGTTTATATTGCAAAAGTTATCAGTGGTTAGACGCACCTTCAACCTCCCACGGCCTGGCAGCGGAGAGCCCCCAAAATTCCAGCTTCTGACGCTTCCACGTGGTTGTGATGAATGTCGAACGAAGCCCAAAAGAAAATGCTGCTGTTGCGCTCCGGCGCCAGCGCCAAGATCTTCAAATTTGGATAGCGACTGAGCAATACATCGCACAGGTGGGGCCGCTCATCGCTCCCATCGAGCGTGATGATCACAATGTCAGGATGCGTGTCCTCAACGATCCCAAGAATTTCATCCTCGTCCTGAATTTCGGCAACGACTTCTATATCGGGTTGCTCCGCAATGGTCTCTAAGACCAACTCTCGCATCAGACGGGGGCGATTCGCGACGGCTACACGTATTGGGGCCATTTTTGACTCCGTATTGCGACCTGGCTTAAAGGAGGGGATTATTGGCAACTCAAACTGAAATGCAAAGACACAAATACGGGGGGGCAACCAGGCGCGAGATTCGTACGATTAAGTCCCATAAAATAATACAGAAAGTACTAGAACTGGCCTATGCTGGTACTGGAATGAATTCCGAATGTATGAGAATCAAATTTCGAATGCCCGCCGGACTTCAGCCGTCAAATTTACCTTTGCCTCGATACCATTCCGTGATATATCACTATGTTAGGTGGCTTTTGGCCGATGCCGATCTTACTTGTTTGCACGGCAAAGTTTGCCCGGTGCCGAGTGCCGGGCCGCTTCCAGACTACGGAATTAACCGTATTGAGAACGCACAGGTATCGGTGCTAGTCTTATCTGGCGTCAATATTTTGTTAACTTGGGCCCCAGCTTAACGAACAACCACTGAGGGAGTGATCGGTTGATCAATAGACCATCAGTCTTTTTAGTCGCTGGAAACCGCTTATTACGTGAGTCGCTAACGAAACTCCTCGAAAAGAGGGGAAATTTCGAGATTTGTGGAGTTTCGCCTCGTCTGCCCGATACGGTCGCGGCAGTCGCTGCGGCTGAGACCGACATTGTAATTCTGGATTCGCTTACCGCTCGACTTTCGGACTGCTCCTTGATTTCCGAGATCGCGTGCATAGTCCCCAAAATTGAAGTCGTCTTGATCGACATGGATGACGATCCCGAGTGTTTCCTCGAATGCGTTCGGGCGGGCGCGTCAGGATATATCCTGAAGGATGCGTCGGCCGCTGAGGTCGTCTCCGGAATTCGGTCAGTTGCGGAGGGACAAGTCATCTGCCCTCCGCAACTCTGCAAGCACCTATTCCGGGCGTTTTCGCGTCAATGGACAGCTCTTCCGAGCGCCCGTATTAAACTCGATCTCGGGCTGACCCGGCGACAACAACAGCTTGTGCCATTGATTGCGCAGGGACTTACCAACAAGGAAATCGCAACAAACCTGAACATTTCCGAGCAAACTGTGAAGAACCATATTCACGATATTATGAAGCGCGTTGGGGCCAACGATCGGTTACAGGTCATCGATCTGACGCACATTTCGGCGGCGCTTCGATAAATCCCAAACATCGAGAATTGGATACGCCTCGATGGCGCGAAATCGAGCTATCGCCCTGCCCGAATTTTCCGCCCGCATGTTCCACTGCACCAGTTTCTGCGCTGCTGATGCTTTAGAAGTTTCCGTTCCCTGCATTCTTCGAGATATGCTTCTCCAGGGAGATCTCCGTCGATAGCCCCTTTAGCTTGGTAGTCATGCGGCGACTAAGTTAGTCGTTAACCTCTCGACACCGGCCATTCATCTCACTGGAAATTTCCGACACGTCCTGCCCTATGATCGTTCTATAGGAAAGGTGGAGGTTTCGATGTCTTCCATGCCGGTTGAATTCAACCAAAAACGTCGCACGACTCGTGTATACCGGGAAATTCCGATGAAGGTACAAGGGACGGACGCCTTCCTTTCACCCTACCAGGACCAAGTGTCGACCGTTGCGGTCAATCTGCATGGATGCCGATACCAGTCAAAACACGAAGTCCTTCAGGGCGATGTTGTTTTATTAGAAGTGATGAGGCCCGATCAGCATGAATCGTCGTGCTCGACACGCGCCCGGGTAAAGTGGGTGCAACGCCGTCCAAATAAAGAGCGGCCGTTCGAGGTCGCGGTGGAACTGGAATCTCCTGGCAACATCTGGGGAATTGCATCTCAACCGGAGGATTGGCTCTCGGTCCGCGAACCGCAACCGCTTGAGTGGGTCAATTCGGGATCCGGGCTGCAAACGGTACCCCCTGCACCTCGGCAAACGTCGCCCGAACCCAACGGAAAAGCTGCTCTCGTTGCCCAATTGGACCGCAATGAAACAGCCATGTCTGCTTCTCCCATGTTCACTCAATTAATGATCGGTTTCGGCGAACAGATCCAAATCATGGCTTCCGATGCCGTTCGAGGCGTCCTGGCGAAGGAAAAGAGCCGGCTGGTGGAGGAGTTTCGCTTTCAGCTGCAGGTTGAAGCAATGACGATGCTTGAAAATGTGATCTCAACTTCCAAGGAAGAATTGACTCGCCAGGTCTTGAAGGAACTGAACGACGCTTATGAGTCTGCGGCTCAATCCAATTTCGAACGATGGATCAATAAATTCCAGCGGGAGATGGAAGACGCGACGCGGTTGATGGCGGTTCACGGCCAGGAAGTGAGTCAAAGATTCGACAATATGGCGCTGAGCACGGTCGAACGCCTGCAACGCAATTTAGAAGCCGCGCATCGGGATGGAGTGGACCGCGTCAGTTCTCGGCTTCAGGAGCGACTTGCTCCCATGCTGGAAGACGCGCGAGTGACTTCTGAAAAACTGGCGTCGTCCGGAAAAATCTTCAAACAAGAGGCTCAGACGACATACATTCAGTTCAAAAACTCGCTACAGCAAGAACGTCAAAAGCTATCCGCCGAAACCCAACAACAGATTGTGGTGCTAGAGAAACAGTTCGAATCCGGGCTAAACGGCAAATTGGCACAGGCGAACGACGAGCTGAACGCAAGGCTGGCGGCAATCGTGAATGACGGCGCCGAGACCATCGTTAAGCTCTCCAAAGCCGGCGAAAATGCGATGCGACAAACCTCCCAATCGTTGGCGTCGTCTGCAGCGGACTATGCGACAAAAATCCTCAGAGAAAGAACGGCCGAGATTTCTCGTCAGTTCCTGGCCGGGCTTGAGGCTTCCACGCGCAGCTATCTTGAGTCGTTGAGCAAATCGATCACTCAGATCACGGCGACAACGGCGGTCCATTCGCACGATTAGTCGCGCGCTCCCATGAGTCGATCCTGATAATGAGTTTCCCGTCAGAATCTTCAGCGTTGAAAAAACCGAAGGCGCAACGCCACCCCAAATTTCTTCATAACAGGCAGGGACTCCCGAGAACAATAATTCGCGCTCCGCTGTCGTGAATTATCGCTTCCCTGCCGTGCCCTTTGAGCCTAGATTTCGCGATCAACACTCGAATCCTCTTGTCCGGCATTTCTCTGTGCGCTCTCTGCGCCCCCGGTGTGCTCTGTGTCAAAGCCTTTTGGGTGTGAATAAAACGCCGGATACGGTCCGCCAGGACGCTGACGGCTAGAGGGTTGCGCGCCGTCACTATCAGGTATAGACTTCCGCACAACCGGGAGCCAAGCAAAATTTGGATGTGAATCTTATCGTGATATAAGGGGCAGCTGCGGAACACTTTCGGTGCTCGGGCGGTATCGATACTCCCTGAAAAAGATTGGAGACACGGCGGTGGAAGAAAATCCTCAGCGCGATTTGTTCGATCCCATTTTGAGCAGCGATGCGCTCATGGGTCCTTTTCTATTGATAGCACGCCTGCTCACGACCGGGATTTTTATTTACTATATCTACGGCGAGATCGTCAGGATACATGAGCCGGGCATGTTCATCTATCTGACCATCGCGGCCCAGTTCGTTGGCATTGTATTGGTGGCGCTCGGTTATAAAACACGATTCGCGGCTCTCCTGCTGGCCGCATGCATCCTCGCAAGCCTATTGTTTCGCGGCGGCCTGGGATTCAACAATTATTTGGTGACCATCTCGGAGAAAGATATTGCCATCGCGGGTTGTTTCTTGTTTTTGTTCGCCTATGGCCCGGGCATGCTCTCGATCGACGCCATTCTGGGCGGCGGTGAGGCAAGGCGAATCTCCGCGATGCCGGAGAGCAATGCGCTCATCGGCCCACTGCTTTTGGCGGGGCGCATGATGTCGGTCCTGGTCTTCCTGTACTTCGGCATTTCAAAAATCTTGCATACTGCGGAGGTGGAAGCCTTCATGACCCGGCACAATCCGCATGTGCCCTTGAATCTCGTTTATCTGGCCATCGTCACCCAGATTATCCCTCCGCTGATGGTTTTGTTTGGCTATAAGACGCGCTACGGGGCCCTGATCCTGGCCGGCTTTT
>JBEKCU010000164.1:0-19080 GCA_050014735.1 Candidatus Acidiferrales bacterium
GAAGTTCCCGCTCAAGCCAGACACGCTGAGATTGGCCCCGGAAGAAGGAAAAAGCTGCAGCAGGGGTGCGCTAATTGAATTCACATGAACCGTTGTTACCGTCCCTCCAGTTCCAGCCGGAATCAAGGAGCACTGCGTACTCGTAACAGTCCCGGTTGCTGCCGCATTAAGGCAAGACTGCGACGGCATGGTGTCAAGAACTGTTACGCCTTGATTCTGCCTGACGCCCTCATAAACCACGAAGAAGAATGTCTTGTCTTTCCTGATAGGACCACCGAATGCTCCGCCAAAGTTATTGCGCTGATAAAGCGGATCGCGTTTGCCAGTGTCCAGGTAGCCGTAATCGAAAAAATTGCGCGCATCCATCACGTTGTTTCGCAGATATTCGAACGCATCTCCGTGGAACTGGTTGCTCCCGCCCTTGCTAACCAGGACCATCTGGCTTCCCATCGTCATGCCGTACTCGGCGCTGAACGCGCTGGTGATGACCTTATATTCCTTGACGCCGTCCACGCCGAGCGTCGTTCCCGCCATTGAGCCGGGTCCCCAGCCTGAGGGGTTCACAATGGACGTGCCGTCCAGCAGGAAGTTATTCGAGATGATCGGCGCGCCATTCGCGCTAAAGGTGGTCCCAATCATGTTCCCGGCTTGTCCGGTGTTGTAATTTTTCGTCACTCCGGTTTGCATGAGGCTGAGGTCAATGTAATTGCGGCCATTTAACGGTAATTCTGCTACCTTCTCATCGTTCACCAGACCGCCCAGCGTGCTCGTGGATGTGTCGATCTGGGGCGCTTCACCGGTGACTACGACTTCCTGAGCGGATGAACCTACTTCCAGGTTCACAGGGAGGTTCAATTCCTGAGCCACATCGACGGTGATTCCCGTCTGCGTGCTGGTCTTGAAACCCTCTTTCTCAACTTTCACGGAGTAATGTCCCGCCTGGAGCGCGGGAATACGATAAGCTCCGTCTTCGCCGGACATCGTTGAACGTGCCAGTCCTGTTTCGACATTCAGCACCGTAACTGAGGCGCCGGCCACCGACGCACCCGAAGCGTCTTTCACTGTACCGAGTATCACGCTCGACGTTTGTGCGCTAACCGAAACTGCTGCGAAGAAAATCACGATCGGCAAAATCAGTGCCAGGTTACGAGCTTTAAACAGAAACCGGCTTCGGCTGAAGACTAGTTGCTTGCTCATCGTCTGACCTCTCCTGTGGGACGCTAGCGCTTCTGTATATTTCGTTGTTTCGCACGCCATTTCCGACCGCAAAAAACACGACCTCGGTGTTGGCATCAGGTGTTTGCCTGTGAAAGCGACTTGAGCACCTGCCATCACCCCTGACACCCTTCGGTTAAGGCAAGGATGGGACCCACTAAAACAATGAAACACCCAGTTTTAATGAATGTGCCTCGCTAGGTGAACGGCAATTTAAACTAAATGCGATACGATGCAACAGAATAATCGTGATTTAGCGTATTCGGCTGACATATAACGCTTCGATCGCGGTTTTGGCCGAACTCGGGAACGTCACCACGATGACATACACGACGGCTGGCCTGATCGCAACCATCACCGACCCGCAGAGCAACGTCACCACTTACGGATACGATTCGAAGGGGAATCGCACTTCGGTCACCGATGCCCTGTCTCACCAGACCACGTTTACCTATGACGCCATGTCCCGGCTCACGGGCATCACGTATCCCGATTCCACCACGTCCAGCTTCACGTACGACATTCGCGGGCGACGGACCTCGGCGACTGACCAGAACGGCAAGACGACCAGCTACGCCTACGATACGGCCGACCGGCTGACCAGCGTCACCGACGCGGCGAGTCACGTAACCACCTACGCCTACGACACCGAAAGCAATCTCACCAGCATTCAGGATGCGAACGGCAACACAACGGCGTTCACCTATGACGCCTATGGCCGTGTCACGCAGACCAATTTCCCGTCGTCGCTGAGCGAATATTATGCCTACGATGCGAACAACAATCTGACCAGCAAGACCGACCGCAAGAGCCAGACGATCACCTACGTCTATGACGCGCTAAACCGCCTCACATCGAAGACTTACCCGGATACGACGGCAGTCGATTACGTCTACGACCTGGTCGGGAAGATTACGCAGGTGAACGACCCGACCGGAACCTACGCGTTTGCTTATGACAACATGGGCAGGCTGATCGGGACGACGACCAGCTACAGCTTCCTGACCAGCCGCAGCTTCACGAATGCTTACACGTATGACTCGGCATCCAACCGCACAGGCTTCACCGATCCCGAGAGCGGCTCGACCAGCTACTCCTACGACACGCTGAATCGGCTGACATCTCTTGCTCCGCCCTCAGCGTTCGGCAGCGGTTCGTTCGGCTTCTCCTACGATGCGCTGAGCCGCCGGACGCAGATGACGCGCCCGAACAGCGTCGCGACCAACTACACGTACGACAATCTGTCGCGGTTGACCTCGGTGCTGCACCAACTGTCCGGGAGTACCATTGACGGGGCCAGCTATATGCTCGATTCTGCTGGAAACCGGACGGCCAAGGTGGATCAGTTGGCGGCCGTGACTTCGAATTACACGTATGATTCGATCTATCAGCTCCTGAGCGCCGCACAGGGAGGAACTACGACCGAGAGTTACACTTACGATCCGGTGGGCAACCGCACTGCGTCACTTGGCGTGTCTTCGTACACGACCAACGCGTCGAACGAGATAACCGCGAATTCCAATGCGAGCTACACGTACGACAGCAACGGCAACACGCTGACCAAGACCGTTGGCTCGAATACGACGACCTATGCGTGGGATTATGAGAACCGCTTGAGCAGCGTGACCCTGCCCAGTAGCGGCGGGACCGTGAGCTTCAAATACGATCCGCTTGGGCGGCGCATCGAGAAAGTGTCGCCAACGACGACTAGTTTCTTTGCTTACGATGGCGACAACCTGGTCGAAACGACTAACTCTAGCGGTTCCGTGGTGGCTCGCTACACGCAAACACAGAATATCGACGAACCTCTGGCAGAATTACGCTCAAGCACGACCAGTTATTACGAAGCTGATGGGCTTGGTTCGATCACTTCGCTCACGAACGCTGCCAGTGCTGTCGCCAACACATATACCTACGATTCCTACGGGAATCTGACGGCCTCGTCGGGATCGGTTTCCAATCCGTTCCAATACACCGGACGAGAATTTGATACTGAGACGGGACTCTATTACTACCGGGCTAGGTACTATGATCCGCAGGGCGGGAGGTTCCTAGGGGAAGACCCGATTGGTTTTGTCGGGGATGCGAACTTTTACACCTATGTTCGGAATAGCCCAAATAGCCTGGTTGACCCGCTTGGCCTTTCCGACATCGTGATCAACGTGAACCGAACGGTAACTACAAACTCGTCAACAATGGGCACCATCAGCATCACCGTAAACGGCCAGTCCCAATATCAAGGGTACAGTTTGGAGCCGTCTGGGACAAACGGTCCACGACTACTCCCTCCGGGTACATATGATGCCTCGGTTTACGCAAGCCCCCGCCTCCATATAAAAGTGCTGCTTCTCAAGAAGACCGATCCGATGACAGGTGTTGAGATTCATCCAGGCAACTACCCAGCGAACACCAATGGTTGTATTTTGCCAGGAACCACACAGTCTCAAGACTTCGTTGGCAACAGCAAAGCAGCGTTCAGCGCGATCATGAGGATCGTGAATAGTACGCAAACATCGGACAAGACTAGCGGTCAGAAAACGACAATAACTGTGCACGTCCAGTGAGACTCAGAGGCGAAATGGCCATCATGCGATTATTCAGAACGGCGGTAAAGAATGGGCACTTGATTGAGGTTCTTCCCAACAATCGGGAGGCTATCAAGTGAGAAGGATACAGGTAAGAACGATTTGTCTGTTGCTGGTGGGCTTCTTTTGTCAATCTTCTCACGCGCAGGGAGGGCCTCCCTCGCCTCGTGCGCAGAATCTAAGAATGGCCTGGGTGGAGCTACAAAAAAAGCCGGATGACTCTATAACTCAAGAAGAGTACCTGACAGTTTTTCCACACGACTACAAGAGTTTTCTAAAGCTGTTTGGTCTTAATCGAGAACTCTATGACGATGGGTACGAATATGTCGCCATACTCCCCACATTGGCGACGCGCCGCGAACGGCAGGTCGGAACACTTCTGGTCCAACTATGCGAAGATGCTCAGTACGATGCAGATGCCCCGAGCTATCTCCAGCATGCAATGGCAGCCTATGGGACCCAACACACCCAGATGTTCGTCACACTGCTTAAGAGGCTGCCGCCTGGAAAACAAGCTCACGTCATTGCTTTTCTGGCTGACGTCGAAAATCCAACCGCTTACCCAGAGTATCAAAGTATAATTGATCGTCTAAAGATGCTCGGCGATAGCGATGTTGCTCGTAAGTTTGAAATCGCTAGAGAAAAGCGCTCAAGGTCCCACGGCTAAGGACAATGTCGGATGGGCCTTCTTGGGCTGATTAGATGACGTTGTCGGCTCCTGAATCCGAGTAAACTTGGCAGCTGTAAACGACCAAGGCTCCGTGCGGGTTCTTCGAAACTGTTGCCTGTGAACCTGAAGTAGGTGAGCGTTTTCCGGCCAAGCTAGCGAGCACTTTTACGCACGAGCAGGATTCGTTGTCGGAACCTTCGTTTTTAGCCACTGGAACACCCCCCACGTCGCTGCGAGGTCCTCTTCGTTGTATTTCAGGATTTCGTCCATCAGTTGCTTCCGCTTCCCCTCGTCGCTCGTCTCGGTTGCTTCGATAAAGATAGCCATTGCCCACTGCCCGCCGAACTCGCTCTGGCTGCGTTTGAATCCGATGTATTGCTCGATGACCTTCAGGCTGAAACTCGGCACAGGGATGACGATGGAGTTTCTAGCGACCGTCAACAGGTCGAACAGATTGGCTTTCACGCGCTCTGCGATGCCGTCAACATCTCCATAGCGGGACATGTACAGGGTCAGCTTAGTCTTCTCGTAAGGTGCCCAGTGGACAAAGGGAATGTCGCCGCAAGTGTCGAATATCTTCTCGGCATTCGACAAGAACGCGAGCCAGCAGTCTCGGTCCCCGTCTGGTCCAAACCCAGCGACTGCTGGCATGAACTCGCTTGGCTTCGCCCCGTAGACCTGTATCCCCCACAAGTAAATGTTCTCGATTTCGTCGAGATACGGTGGCATTCCTTCGAGGTCGAACATGACGTAATTGGGGAAGAGCGGGATCGCGGGAGCGCAGAGAATCTTCTCCTCCCGCGTCTCCATAGCCTGTGCGAATTGGATGATACGCTCAGCAGTCTTGCCAACTCGCCGCTGATTTTGCCCGTGTGGTCGCTTGAGTTCGCTGAGGGTCACGAAGTCGAACTTCGACAAGAGTTCCTTGCGCGTCGAGACGCCAATGCCGCGAAGCGTGCGAGCAAGGTTCTGGTCAACATAAGGCACGAGGGCGACGCTGTGATCCGCCTCCGCTTTTTCCATGCATCTCGCGTTGAAGCCGCAGCCGCCGCACTTCGACCAGCCCACGGGTTCGTAAGGCTCGCCATCAAGTTGCTTGAGACGTAGGAGATTTTCTAGAACGGCAAGTGCCCACTCTCCGCCGTCGTCCTCGACGCGCACGATTTCCTTCATCCCGTTATAAACCTGTAATTCCTTCGCAAGGACGCCAGTGCTGCGTTCGAACAGCCACCCATAGAGTTGCACCTGAACGACGATTTCGGGGTGAATCTCTGCGTCAATTCGGCGGGACATCTTGCAGTCCCGAATCACGTAGCCGTCGCCATCGAGGATCAGGAAGTCGGGTGCTCCGACAATCTCAACGTCGGTTCCTGCACTCGTTTGTCGCACAACAAAGGCTGGCTGGTAGATGACGGGAACCTTGCTGGCGATGGCTTCGAGAGTTCTCCCCACGCGTTCGTCAATCAGCACGTCGCTCAAATCCAGATACGGACCGAGCGTCGCCAAATGCTCTTGCTCGTGGCGAATCCCAAGCCGCCGCATGACTTCGTCGAAAGCGCCGGGTTCCGCTTCGGGTTCGCCATTCTCGTGCAAGAAGACGCGAAGCTCGCAGACAGACGGTCGCCAGTAGGTCATGAAATCCGAAGCGGTCAGTCGCATCGCGGCCTCCATTGATCTGACTGCTCGATGACCGCTTCGCTGGCGGCGTCCAGCTCAGCCGCGAGTTCTGGTTCGCGGACGAGCAAATACAAACGCTTCAAACATTGCACGCCTGCGCAGAACTTGCTCTTGGAGATTTTCATGCTCACCTTTGCAATGGATTTGCTGTCGCCTACAGCGATTCTGCCAGAGAACCTTTCGCTCTCAAGCACCTCGGGCAGCGGTAGTGGGAGTCAGGCGCGGTCTTCGTGTCTTTCGGAAGTTGCAACTCGCTCTTGATTGTGGCGACTAGGGCTTTCCTGCCCAAGACGCACTTGTCAGCGTAAACCATGAATTGCCTAGTCTTGATATTGAATACGACACGCCCGCGTGGATGCTCGTCATACTCGGATTCGGGAACAGCCCCAGCGCGAAGCAATTTCTCCCAGTATCGTTTTACACTCTGATTCAGTTGGCGCTCTTCGGAGCTGAGGCTGTTGGCGCGGTCGCACCGGCAGCCGAGGAGTTGATCTTGGCCGTGTCAAACGTGGCCTTGAACTCAAGATTCTGATTCAGGCGCGATTCGAAAACAAGCTGTTGGGTATCGCCGTTCAGAAGCGGTCCCCGAATGCTGTTCTGGTCGAAATCCACCTTCCAAATGCCTGCGTACCCGCCGACAAACTCCAGATGTTTCGCCGGAACCACGTCTTTCGATTTATTGGCTGCAAGTGAGGCGTCGAACGGCCTCATGAGCCGTTCTCCCTCGTTCGCCCCGATCAGCCGCCCCGAACCTATTTTCCCGCCGATAGAGACAATAACGTAGTATTGGCTGCCGTCCGGGCTGATGAGCAGCGAGCACAACTTCTCAGCCTCATCTGGAGTCAGTTCACGGTCGAGCATTTCCAGACGGGTGAAAGCGCGGGCAAACAGCGGGTCCGCCCAGTAAACGTCGAGCGATGCATACTGCCGCTTGAACCAGCCCAACATGCTTCCCGTAATTCCCGTTTTCCCTTCGCGATCCTCAACGATCTTTTGTGCGTATTCCTTCGTCCACGAGAGAAAATCGGTATCGCTCAGGTGAGCCGGCGGCAGGGTGTCGAGATAGTCCTTCAGGCTGAGTTTTTCTTCCTTGCGGTCGACGCCGAAATCGTAGACGTCCAGGATTTCGATGTTGGACGCGGATTTGCTGCCGGTGTCGCCCTCGACGAAACCGAATTCGCCGCCCGGAAGGTCCTCGCGGGGGAAAATACGATAGAAATCCTTAATGCTCGTGGGCCCTATATCCAGCAGGATTTCGTCCTGATTCTGTTCGGTGCTAAACATGATCGAGGCGTTTGCCACGGTGCGCTGATCGAAATTTTGTCCGGTGATCTTGCACTGGAGCAGCTTGAACTTGCTCACGTCGCGGCTCGGCGGGAAGTAAGCATAAAACGTGGGACGAGTAACCTCGAATCGGCTCGTCGAATGCGCGCCAGGAATATCGATGTCTATTTTCTGGCGCACAAAAGGCACGTAGCTCCTGAGCAGAGTACGGAATTTGCTGATCTGTATCTTGGTTTCGATGCGCCCAAGGGGAGTTAACTTGCCATCCCTCACGACGTACATGCCGTAGTTGGCGGGCGCCTCATTAATGATTACGGGCTTCGGTGGCGGGGCAGGACCCAAAGCGGCTTTGGCGTTCGTGGGCGCTGCATCCTTGGTCCCATTCGAAGCCGGCAGCAAAGGCGCCTTCGATGCCTTTCCCGAAGCGCTACCAGCAGTTACACTCCCAGTGGCGCCTGCAGAGGTGCCCGATCCAGCCGGCGGATTCGATCCCGCCTTCATCATCGCGGAAACCACATCGTCGCTGACCCCGGCTTGCTTGAGATTCACCAATCCTTGTACCGAAGTATCGAATTTCGTTTTCGATTGCTGGATTTTTGTGATGACAATGTCATCGGAGATTTTCGCCTGAACCATCTGAATCACATCACGATTGGTCATCGCACGCGGACCGCTGGGCGCCGCATGCGTTGCTGTTCCTGTGCCGGTCTTTGGAGCTGTTTGTGTCGTCGAGGACGCCGCTGGCTTGGGCGTTGAGTTCGGGGCCGCCGAGGTCTGCGGAAATGCGGTACCCGGAGAAAGGCTAGCCATAAAAAGGGCTGCCAAGAGCGCTGCGGATGCGCGGAACGCGCGAGGGTAACTTATCATTTCAAGCCTCCCAGTCACATTCCCAGTCTCGCGGTATTCGTGAAGTTTTCGCGGAGTTTAAACGGCAAGAGTATCTTCGGTGCGGCGTCGAATGTCAATCGGCATGGAGGTGGCGACAACTGGGAACTTTTTCCACAAAGAGTTTGAATCGTGCGGGCCAACCTTATGTTCGAAATTGCCGATGGCGCCACATTCCTTAAACGCAATTCTGAATGGCGAGTTCCGTTTCAGATCTCAAATTTTAAATTTGAGAATCGGAGTCGATGGTACGTTCGAACCCATTAAAAACATTCTTTCAACAGCCATGATTATTGTTCTCGCTCCGGCCGCGTCACTTCGCGCACGCGCCCAGACCGAGCTCACGCTCATCACGTCCGGCAGCGCCCGTGAAGTGATGCAGCAGCTCATCCCCTGGGTTGAAGGTGCAAAGCAGAAGAATGCCACGTCCAAGAGTTCCGCCGATAATCGCAGTTCAGGCTCTACGATGTTCGACCATCCTGATGCAGCATTCCAGCTAAAAGGATTGAAATCGAACACGTAAACCACCCCGTCCGCGCCAAAAGCGTCAACGCATCGATGTACCACGCAATGAAACGAGCATTCCTGGAAATTCTTCTGAAAACATCGCCGGGAATGACGCTGGCGGAGATTCAAGAGTGCGTAATTGCCCAGCTACCTGAGAGGTTGTTTCCCGAGGGTGCTAAGGCAGGCTGGTGGGCCAAGACCGTTGAGCTTTATCTGGAGGCGAAAGGAGTCATTGCGCGAAAGAAAACCAAGCCACTCCGCTTGCACCTCGCATGACTTTTTGCTCCCGNNGTTACGCGTGAGGTGGCCGGACGTTGGTTGCTTGCCGGTTGAGATAAGTTTTGGGTCACAAGGAGGTCCCTGTGACCCATCTACGAAAAATAATGCTGGAGGAACTCCAGCGCCGTAATTACTCGGAACGTACCAGACGTGGTTACATCCGCGCAGTCGAGGATTTTGCTCGGCGCTTCCACTGCCCACCCGACCAGTTGGGGTCTCGGCAGATTCGTGAATATCAAGCGGAGTTATTTCAGAAGCGAAACTTGTCCGCGGCGACTGTCGCGATCCGCCTGGCGGCTCTGCGTTTTTTCTTCACCAAGACTCTCAACAGGACCTGGAGCATCGCCGAAACGCCCTACCCGAAAAAGGCACATCGTCTTCCTACGATCCTCAGCCAGCAAGAAGTCGCGCAACTGATCGACGCGGCTGGTTCTCCCCACCAACGCATCCTGCTGATGAAGCTCTACGCCACCGGAGTACGGAACGCCGAGTTGACTCGCCTGAAAGTCAGCGACGTCGACAGCCAGCGCATAGTGATTCATGTCCAAGGCGGCAAAGGTCGGAGAGATCGCGATGTGCTGCTCAGTCCCAAGCTATTGCAACAACGCCGCGCCGAAAAACTTCCCATTCAGTTTGACACGATCGTTTTGGGAGGAATCAACAGCAGCAAGGCAATCGTCAATCGGCGGGTTCATGGGATCACTCCGAACCCGAACCGAGTGTTTGGAGCATGCTTCCTGCAAGTGCTACCGCGCGACCGATCATTTGACCGAAAAGAAGGAATGAAACTTCTGTCGAAAGCCGAACGGCAGCCGGCTGCAGTTATTTGTCTCAATTATGGTGCTAACGTAGTTGGTCTAACGATCCGGTACTGTGTCATTCTAGAATTCGATTGGATTTCAGAGCCTCAAAAAGCGGGGGAGTTTCGCCGCCAGCCGAATACTCCCCGATGAAAGTCAAAAACTATGAATTCACCGCTGCGAACGAAAGTGTCTGGCGTCGGCGAACGTAGTAGGGATGGAAGACAGAATGAGCAAGCGCAGTTGTGGCTGGCCGCCATCGTTGCGTCGTCCGACGATGCCATCGTCTCTAAAGGCCTAAGCGCAATCAGGAAAGCCGTGACTTGAGTTTGTCGCGCGAGTGACCACTCCTATGCAACAATAGAAAAATGAATCAACCGGTACGCGATATCGAGAAGGCGGAGCTATCGAACGGTCTGGTGGTCGTCACGGAAAAAATGCCGCACGTGAGGTCGGTTTCGGTGGGCGTTTGGCTGGGTACTGGGTCGCGCGGCGAATCGGCTGAGCGCAATGGGATCGCGCACTTCATCGAACACATGGTGTTCAAGGGCACCGAGCGGCGCACCGCCGAGGAAATCGCGCAGTCGATCGATTCGGTAGGCGGGATGCTCGATGCGTTCACTGCGAAGGAAATGACGTGCTTCAACGCGAAGGTGCTCGACGAACATTTGCCGGTCGCCTTCGATGTGCTCTCCGACATTGTTTTGCGGCCGCGATTCGATGACGCGGACATCGCCAAGGAAAAGCAGGTGGTCCTCGAAGAAATTAAAATGGACGAGGACAATCCCGAATACCTGATCCACGAACTGTTCACGCAAAATTTTTGGCGCGGGCACCCGCTAGGCCTGCCGATCCTGGGGACGCCCGAGACGGTGCCGCAATTTTCCCGGTACGCTTTGAACGACTGTTTTTCTTCGTGGTACGCGCCCAATAATACCGTGATCACCGCGGCCGGCAATCTGGAGCATGCGCGGCTAGTCGATCTGGTATCGCGCGAATTCGGCGGGGTCTCGCGGGTCGCTGCGGCACCGCCACGAACCGCGCCGAAAACCCATGCGGCGATCGAGCAACGCAATAAGAAGGAACTTGAGCAGGTTCACATTGTGATGGGCGTCCCGTCGTATCCACTGGCGCACGAGCGCCGATACGCGGCTTCGCTGCTGAATATTATTCTAGGCGGCGGAATGTCTTCGCGTCTGTTTCAGAATATCCGCGAACGGCAGGGACTGGCGTATGCGATTGGGAGCGACCTTTCGCCCTATACGGATTCAGGCGTTCTATCGGTCTATGCCGGAACATCCCGCGAATCGGCGGAGCAATTGATCCGGTCTGTCGTCGAGGAATTTCGGCGTATCCGGCAGGAACTGGTGAGCGAGGAAGAATTACGCCGCGCCAAGGACCACTTGAAAGGCTCGATGATGCTCTCGCTCGAATCGACGAGTTCGCGCATGTCGAACCTCGCGCGCCAGGCCATGTATTTCAATCGGTTTCTCTCGCTAGACGAGATGCTCGCATCGATCGAAATCGTTACGCGCGAGCAGGTTCTGTCCATTGCCCAGGATTTCTTCGAGCCGGGCACGGTTGCGCTCGCCGTGCTGGGCAATTTGAACGGCTTTCGCGCCACGCAAGACCTGCTGGCGATGTGACGCGGCATTCTTATTTCAGGCTCTCCCGACAAATGTCGATAAATTGCGATCAGCGATGTTGACGCCGCTGCCGCACTTTGTCATGATTCGTTGGGCCTGAAAATTTCCGGGCCTGTCTTTCGGGGGAAAATATCCGCCTGCGCGCCACCATTCTGGCTTCCGGAAGCTCGGGCAACTGCACATTGCTCGAGACGGAGCAGACCCGGCTGTTGGTGGATGCCGGACTCGGCAAGAAAGAAACGCTGCGGCGCCTCGCCGACGCGGGCCGCCAGGTTGACCGTCTTGACGGCATCGTCATCTCCCACGAACACACCGATCATATCGGCTCGCTGGCGCAAGTGCTGGGCCAGTGGCGCACGACCGTTTACCTCACCGAAGCGACGCACACCGAAGTGCTGCGCATCCTGCCGGAAACGTCTCACAAGCGCCTGGATCGCGTGGAGCACATCCGCGCCGGCCACCGCTTTGTTGTTGGCGACATTGAAGTTTCGCCGATTTCGATTCCGCACGATGCCGTCGATCCGCTGGGTTTCACATTCCGCGCGTGCGGCATGAAGGTGGCGATCGTGACCGACCTCGGCTACTTGCCTGAGTTGGTGAAGGTTCACCTGCGCGATTCGGATTGCCTGATGCTGGAGTCCAATCACGATCTCGATATGCTGAAGGTTGGGCCGTATCCATGGCACATCAAGCAGCGCGTCATGAGCCGCACTGGGCATCTCTCCAATCACACCGTGAGCGAATTTCTCGCCGATGCGGAGGCGTTTGACGCGCGCGCGCGGTACGTGGTGCTCGCCCATCTTTCCGAGAACAATAACAATCCCGATGTGGCTCGCATTTCGGCCGCCGAAGCGCTCGGGCGGCGGACCGGCACAGCCGCGTTTTCAGGCGAATTGATGATTGCCAGGCAGGATGCTCCGCTTCCCACGCTCGATTTGTAAATCACGCTGAGATTCAAAAGGAGATTGCATGGGCGAACCACTCACCGTCATCGCGCGCCTGCGTGCCAAAGCAGGGCAGGAAGCGCGACTGCGGCAGGAATTGCAGGGATTGGTCGTGCCCTCGCGCGCCGAAGCCGGTTGCCTGCTTTACGACTTGCACGAATCGCAGAGCGAGCCGGGGCTCTTCGTGTTTTATGAGATTTGGAAGAGCGGCGCGGAACTTGACGCGCATTTTCAGACGCCCCATGTGATGGCGATCGGGAAGCTTTTTCCGGAACTGCTGGACGGAGAGCTTGACCTTACCAAGTGGAGGAAGTTGTAGGCCGCGTTTTGAAAGGGAGAACTACTGCAGGGCGCCACAGCAAGTGCCGACGCTCCTAGTGCGGCACCGACTCGCTGTACACGCGGTACCAATCTTCCGTGATTTCATGCTGCGCCTGTCCGAGCGTCAGACTCCCCGAGCAAACTTCCGCGTGCAAATAGCTTTCGACTCTGTCTTTGGTGTGTGCTCCGCCGTCCGGGATGGACGTGTCGAACGGTTCGGGCCAGAGATTTCTGGGATCGGTGGGATTGCCGCCCAGTTCGAGAGGGATGAAATGGTCCTCCTCGTAATCCCTCAGTTTGGAATCCGAGTAACCGTATTCGCCGATTTGCTCGATTTTCAAGCGATGCGTGTAACTCTCCTCTGGCCGGATGAACTTGGTGCTCCATCTGGGATTGCAGATCGTCTCGCGGATATTGTCCTGGGTAATTTGTGGATTGGCCGCGCCTGGGGTTCTTGCCGGATCGGGATAGATATCCGCGGGACCCAAATGCGCCAAATGAGGCTCGGTGGTTTCGGGAGAATTTTTCGACGGGGACTGCGTGCGAACAAGCCAGATAATCACAATCGCCACGACAACGGCTATCAGAAAAGGGGTAATACTTTTTCGGCTCCGCATCGTCTCCAGTTTAACTCAGCTGGGAATCGTGCGCTTCTCGATCCATGGAAACAAGGTGTCCAGCAGGCTCCCTCTCTTGCCTCAAAATGAAATCTGCCCCTTGTGCTAAACTTCGTTTTGCAATCAGGCCGCCGGAAATGGAACCCAACGCCACCTCGAAACCTCGTGTCCTGTCCATTGGACATTCCAACCATACGGCGGAGCGCTTCCTGAGCCTCCTTCAATTGAATGCCATCCAGGTCGTCGTGGATACGCGCTCACAACCCTATTCCAAATACACCCCGCACTTCGACCAGATTGACTTGAAGGCAGCTCTTACAGCGGTGGGAATTCGGTATTTGTATCTTGGCCGGGAGTTAGGCGGCCGCCCTGACGGGGACGAATTTTATGACGAGGATGGCCACGTTCTCTACGAGAGAGTCGCCGCAACACCTCTTTTTCAGGAAGGTTTGTCGCGGCTGGATCGCGGAATCCGGGAATACAGGGTCGCCATGCTTTGCGCGGAGGAAAATCCGGCCGCGTGCCACCGGCGGTTGCTCGTAGGCCGCGTATTGCTCGACCGCGGATTCCAGGTGGACCACATTCGGGGAGACGGAAGAGTTCAAACGGAAGAAGAAATTGCCGCAGCGATCAATCCTAACCGGGATCAATTGTCGCTTTTCCATGAAACGCCACCCAAGTTTGCATCCGCTTAGTCAGCACCATCACTTTGCCCTCATTCAGGCGCTGGAGATGCGGCGCGCGGCGGAGTCGCCCGTCAATATGCGCGCCGTGGCAGTCGAGAAGCAAGCCGCCAAATTTATCCGGTTCTGGCGCAAGGCCGGGCACGTGCATTTTCGCGAGGAGGAAGAGGTGTTGCTTCCCGCGTACGCCCGGCATGTGCGGCTCGACCAGGATGCGGAGGTGATCCGCATGCTCGCCGATCACGCGGAGATTCGCGCGGCTGTGCTGGATATCGAGCAGCGCCTTGAGGCGAAAACTCCTATTCAAGCGGGAGAGATTGCCCGTTTGGGGAAGCTTCTTCACGATCACGTGCGTCTGGAAGAAAATGAAATTTTTCCGCGAATTGAGAAAGCACTTGGCGAGGAACACCTCTGCACGATGGGGCGCGGGCTAACGCGGCTGCACTCGAAGGACGACGTTTGTGAAATATGAAGCGCGATTTTACTCGTGCATTCGAAACCCAAAATTGTCATTCCGAACCCGCGGAAGCGGGCTCGGAATGACACGCAGTATATTTTTTTCCGCTACCGGCTCGGCCTGTTTGTGTTCACATTCGCCGGAGTCTGCGAAAGTCAAAAGAAAACAGGCTGAAGCCTGTTCTACTTGAACTTCTTGAGCAGCGCGGGGAGTTCACGGATGGTCTCGATCATCGCGTCGGGAGATGAGGCTTGAAGCCGCCCCGGTACGGGCGATCCACCAAGCACGCCGATAGCGCGGACTCCCGCGCGATGCGCCATTTCGATATCTTCCGGGGCATCGCCGACGTAGACGCATAACTTTGGAGCGATCCGAAGCCGGTCGAGCGCCATGCGCAGCGGTGCGGGATGAGGCTTGCGGCGCGGCGCGTCCTCGCTGCACACTTTTGTGCGAAACATCGTGTCGACCTGGTGTTCGCGTAATTGCCGCCGCACCCGCCCCCGGCTTCCGCTGGAAACCAGCGCCAGCGTGAAGCGCTTCTCCAATGTGCGAAGCACCCGAGACGCCCCGGACTGCAACTCCGGCTTGTAGCTGCGGTAGAACCGCCTCCAAAGGCGGTCGGCCTCGTCCCATCTGGCTCGCGGCAGGCGCGCCGCGCGGTACACGCGATGCCAGTTCGGCGAATAATGCCGGAGGAATTCCTCCCTGCTCCATTTCATGCCTAATGCATCGAACATTCGGAAATAAGCCTGGGCGTCAGCCTCGAACGAATCGAGCAGGGTGCCGTCCCAGTCGAATATCACGCACTGGATCTGGATTTCCTTCTTTACCGTCGATCGAATCTTTTTGTTCTTCATGGGAGCAAGCAAAGTAACACAAATGAATTGACGCGAGAGGCGCAATGAAGTCGGACAGGCCAGTTAGGTTTTGATCTCCGTCACAGAGGCAAAATTCAATAGAACGCAGGCTAAAGCCTGTGCCACCCCCGCTGCTAAAACGCTGCGAAAGTTTCCGCGGTGGCCGAGGGCGTGGGGCTAGCCATGCGCCGGGCGTCGCTGGTCACCGTGACTGAGGGCCTGCCGATAACTCGCTGCCCGGACGCCGATTCATTATCCGGGATGCGAATCCGAACATAATCCGGCGACGACTCGTCCCAAGTTAGGATGGATGCGCCGGCAGCTGTCGCGAGATCTACTGCGGCTGAAACCGCGAAGGAAGAGGTTCTTCCCTCTGAAATGTAATGTCGTCGAAACAGACAGCGAGGGCGTGCCAGCCAGACCGAGAAGCCGGCTCCGCTCGCACCACGTGCGCTTGCGTCCTCATTTTTACCGAACCGCGACCGAGTGGCCTGTTCACCAGACAGACCTCGATTTCGATTGGAGTACCGGGCTCGATGAAGCGAGGGCAGAGAAACAGGACCCCGCTCGAACTGATATTGGTGGTTCGCAACACTTGTTGCTTTTGCTCTTTCTGCCCCGCGATGCGCTTCACCCGCAGCGGCAGGCTGAGTTTGGCGCGAGTATACGCGCGACGCTCCTCACCCGGACGCACGGAGTGCGTGGGAACGGTCGAAATGCCGTTTGGCTTGGCGCGTGCCGTCCATGAAGGCGCATCGACCACTGCAGACGACGAGCGTGCGGACAGTTCCTTTGTCGCTGCGGATTCAGCGCGGCTGGTGTCGGATCGGTGCATGATTTTTGAATTTCGAGCAGTGCGCATAGGTCTCCCTTAGTTATTACTCCCCTGGCACTGCTGCCACACACTATCCTCCGCACAAATCACAGCGTCAATTTACGTTCCAGGTGAATTGTCCTAACGCACACCTCCCGGGAAGGGCGTTGCGATGGGCCAATTTCTCGGTTCCTGAGGGTCGTATACGCAAACAGTTTGACCGCAAGATTCGGATGGCGCTGAGGGAAGTCGATTCTGTATTGTGCTAAAGAAAGGATTCGAGCGATCCATGGCAATGCCATCCAGAGCGTTTTCGGTGTTTATCGCGAATCGCCGCAAATTTCTTTCGGCTGTTGCAGCGCGAGACGCTCGCATGGATGGCGCATTCGTATACGCCGTGCGTTCAACTGGAATCTATTGCCGCCCATCCTGCCCGGCGCGGCGTCCTCTTCCGGCGCACGTGCAGTTCTTCGTTGCGCCACAAGCGGCGGAGCAGGCTGGTTTTCGCCCGTGCCGCCGATGCCATCCCCAAACGGCCCGTCGCAGTCCTCAATCGGAACTCATCCGCCGAGTGTGTCAGGAGATAGAAACGGGCAGGGAAGGTTGCGCTCACCTTATGCATCTTTCAGCCGTCATCGGCCTTAGCCCAGCTCACCTTCAGCGGACATTCCGCGAGGGAATGGGAATTACTCCCCGGCAATATGCGGACGCTATTCGAGTAGCGTGCCTGAAATCTCATTTGGGAAAGGGAACGAACGTGACAGGCGCCTTATATGAAGCAGGCTACGGCTCCGCGAGCCGTCTTTATGAGCGTTCGGATGCACACCTTGGCATGACACCCGCCACGTATCGGCGCGGTGGCCGCGGCATGCGAATTTCCTACACAATATGCCAGAGCGCCATGGGCCGTTTGCTGGTCGCGGCCACGAACCGTGGTATCTCTGCTGTAAGTCTGGGAGAAGACGACGCGTGTCTCATCGCGGCTTTGCATAAGCAATATCCGCACGCCGAGATTTGCCGAGATTCGCGCGAGCATTCGAGGTGGGTGAGCGCCATCGTGCGCCATCTTGCCGGCTCGAACCCAGAACTGAATTTGCCTACCGATGTCGTGGCGACTGCCTTCCAGAGGAGCGTTTGGGAAGCGTTGCGCTCCATTCCTCTAGGCGTGACGCGTACCTATTCCCAACTGGCTCGGATGCTAGGCACGCCGAACGCAACCCGGGCCGTGGCCCGCGCCTGCGCTACGAATCCGGCGGCAATCGTGGTGCCTTGTCATCGCGTGGTCCGCAAGAATGGATCGCTCGGCGGCTACCGATGGGGTGTGAAACGAAAGGAGCAGCTATTGAATCAGGAAAGACGCGCCGCGAAGTGGCACGCAAGATCTGAGAAAGACAGCCATCGCCGCGGATCCTAGGTAATGTCAATAGGAGCCTGAGGGGCTGAAGCAGCGAGCTGGAGCAATTGACGCACCGCGCGGCTCTCGCTCGCCTTGCTTTATCCGATTTCGATCTATTCCGCCGAGGCGTTGGATGCCGCCGGTTGGCCCGCCCGCACCTGCAGGGTCTGGCCGTTATTATTACTTAAGGTTAATTGCACGTCCTGGACTTGCAGATTGAACGGCGAGAGTTGATTGGTGCTTCCGGCAGCGCCTTGTCCGTTGCCATTTCCATTTGCGGTCCTGGTGGCTGGCGTCCCTTGCAGGCGAGCGAACGTGACAGCCAGCTCTTGAACCTGAAAAGCGCCGTCGTTCGTGCTTGTGTTCGAGGCGCCGATTGCGGCTGCGGCGGTCTGTTGCGTCGACTGTTGCGAGAGTACTTGCAACTGGTAAACAAGGTCGGAATACGCCGTTGGGCTGAAATTTTGGATGACCGAGGCAATCTGATCGACTTGCGAGATTTGGGTGTTGTCCAATCCCAGATCGGAAAGCGCCGTGTTCAGAGTTTGCAACTGATCTTGTTGGCTCGTCGGCGTCGTCTTGGCAACATCCGTGGCCGGGGCCGCGGGTGTGAATGCGGTGGTTTGCGTGACGGGCGCCGGAACTACCGCCGGACTTGGCGCCGTTGGAATCTGCGCCGGAGCGGCATTCCGGACGATTAGAGGCGCTGCTGACTGTGCGAGCGGTAAGTTGACCGCTGTCGCGAATTGTTCGATCTGAAACAATCCCGCGGGTTGCGCTGTAGTCGTCCGATCGGACGGCGTAAAGCGATCCGCGGCGTTTGTCCGAGCAGTGTTATTTTGAATCACGGATGTACCGATTGCGCCAATTCTATTGTTCTCTGAATGATCTTGTCCAAGTTGCTGTTGCGCGTTGCTTTCGAGGAGATTCACGAGCCCTGAAATTGCCATGCTTCACCTCCCGCCCACGGGACCAGGTTGTAACGAAATCCCCAAACATCTGGAAAGCTGGAGGAAGATACCCGACGGCAATCCGGAGGGATTCCACGTTTGGGATCACTCAAAGAGGTGATCGGCCAGGGCAATCGAAACTTTAGGTCCGTCGAGCAAAAAAGAGCACGTTTCAAAGAGAACATAAGCCTGGTGCAGGGTTTACCTTGGGTATCGTTGGTGCGTCGATTGCTCCCGCGCGCCACATGGGCAAAAAATGTTAAGCAACGACAGGGGGCTTTCAGCGCTGCTTAAGTTAATGGATTACCGGCTCATCGGATTCCACTTTGCCATCACGCACGTGAATGATGCGATCGGCTCGCTGGGCGACGTCATTTTCATGGGTGACCAAAATGATGGTATTGCCTTCGCGATGCAGCCGCGCAAACAGCGCCATGATTTCATCGCCTGTCTTCGTGTCGAGATTCCCGGTGGGTTCATCGGCCAAAACAAT
>JBEKCU010000165.1:0-9957 GCA_050014735.1 Candidatus Acidiferrales bacterium
GGAATTCAATGCGGGACGCTTGACTCCTCCGGCACTTGGACCGTTGATGATCCGACTGGATCGGGAGCGCACCGAAGCCACGACCAACGTCAATCTCCGGTTCGGCGGAGTCCAGCATAACGAATCGCGCGTCGCCAATCTGTGCGAGCGTTTCTGGAACCAGGTACCGGCGCGCGTAAAAGCAAAAACATTGCGCAGCCGCGATGCCTGGGCAGTTCCCGCAGCCGTGGTTGCCGGCTATCTGGAACCTCTGGCAGCAGCATTCGAGAGCAAGAAGGCTGAAGCGGCTGGACGCGAGGGACGTGCCGTCCTGCTTGCCTATGCGCGCTGTCTCGAATCGGAAGAAAGCAAGCCCCGCCGGGCAGTGGCCGCCGGACTGTCTGAAATTGCTCCCCAGACGGAACGGCTTTGGCCGCATTCGTCCGTACCGGATTTCGGGTGCGGAATTGTACATGCACTTCTGCTGGAAACATCACCGGGAATTGCCGGATTGTTATCCGCCGTGGTTGAGAATCTGGCCCGCGTCTCACTCGCCCGCCGAGAATATGCGGAATTCGAGCGGATCCTGGAAGCGATCGAGGCCGCTCCCAGGGATGATGAACACGCGCATATCTCCACTTTGGTCGGGCGCATTCTCAACGACGAACAGTGGCTTTATCTAATCGACGAAGCCCTAGCCAATCGGCCGCTCAGCCCCGTGATTCCGCGCTTGCTGCGCAGGTGCCCGGACCGTTTGATCGACCGGCTTGGCCTCCTGCTCACAGCGCCCGACGGAATGAATTTAGTATCGGCAATGGTGAGGCTAATCCATGGAGCAGGCGAGCCGGTATTGGGTGCATTGGAATTGCGATTGTACGAACCACGGCGGCAACGCACAGCGACCGCGATCCACCTCTTGGCGTGCTCGGATCCGAAACGCCTCGCGAATGCCCTTCCTAGGGCGCTGGTAAGCTGGGAATGGAGTTTGCAGGACCTGGCCGTCACGGAATTGATCAAGTGGACCAATCCGGCCATAGTCGCGGCCTCGGCACAGGCGTTCCTGGCCACGTTGGCCGAGGCTCATACACTGGTCGTGCCAGGCATGATCGACCATCTGGGTCTAGCGAATGAAGCGGCGGCCACACCGATATTGCTTCAGGTCGCGGCAGGCGAACTACCGGTCTTGCGTGATATTTTTCTGCGCATAAAGGCAATCGAAGCGCTCGGCAGAATGCGCGTGGCTGACGCTGCTCCGCTGCTTCGCAAAATCGTACGGGACCGTAATGGACTGGCGCATAACGAACCGGCCGCATTGCGTTCAGCGGCGGAAGAATCGCTAGGTCTGCTCGAAAATCGCCCTTCCTCCGCGCGCACGAGAAAATCCGAAGACGCGCGATCCAAAGCAAGCCTGGCGCATTCCCGGCCCAGACGATACCTCCGCTTCAACTTGGAAGCTCCGCTTTCGGCAGCGATCGCGGGGGCGCGGGGAGGGACCGCGCGGGTTCGAACGATCTCCCTGGGAGGAGCTTTTCTGGAGACCGAACAGCGGCTGGCCTTAGGCGATTCGATCCACTTGGAGATTCGATCCGGTCTGCGGAAAATCCAGACAACGGCAGTGGTGCGCAATATCGGCTACCATGGATGCGGCGTGGAATTCGTGCACATGAAAGCGGAAGACCGTGAGCGCTTGCGGCGGCTTGTTACGCAGTTGTTGAAGTAAGTTTTGCTGGTCTCGACCAGTTGCACAGGCTTCAGGCTGTGTGCTCCTTCGATTCCGCGAAAGTCAAACTCACACCAGCTGAACAAATTGCGAAAAAAATCCCCCGTTGTCATTCTGAGCGAAGCGAAGAATCCCTCTTTTCCTGGATTTAAACCGAAAAGAGATTCTTCGCTTCGCTCAGAATGACATGCAAGAGGGGCTCTTCCGCAACCTGCGAAGCCTGTGCTGCTAAATCCATTCTCAATCGAACTTATTCGTCATCGGGATTCGGAATTGAGAGCATTGGCCGGGGGAACGTCTCGATCGGTCCGAGCTCAGGTATTTCCGTGTTGCCAACGCCCATCTCTCTGAATTTGCGCGCGGCCGGAATCAGGCGGCTGTCGAAGGATGCGACCGCTTTGTTGTATGACAAGCTGGCACGCTCCAAGCTGGCTGCGATATCGGAAAGATGTTCGGCAAACTTCACCACGCGTTCGTATAAATCCTTGCCCAAATCCTTTATGCGCTCCGCATTCTCAGCGACGAGTTGCTGCTTCCAGCCGTAGGCAATCGCCCTTAGCAGCGCGATGAGCGTTGTCGGGCTGGCGAGAACAACGCGTTTATCGATAGCGTCCTCGATCAGGGTGCGATCCTGCTCCAGCGCGGCGCTGAAAAACGATTCACCGGGAACGAACAGCACGACGAATTCAGGCGTTGGCTCAAACTGCTTCCAGTATTCTTTTCCAGATAGTCCTTTGATGTGATCGCGCACCAGACTCGCATGTTGAATCATGGCCTCACGATACTCCGCGTCCGACTGCGCGCTGACCGCCTTGAAAAAGCCATGCAACGGGACCTTCACATCCACCACGATCTGCGTGCCGCCGGGCAGATGGATGATTAGATCCGGGCGCAATCGGCCCTCTTCCGTGTCGATTGACTGTTGCTCCAGGAAATCGCAGTGAGGAGACATGCCGGCCAGTTCGACCACACGTCTCAGAGTCAGTTCCCCCCACCTTCCCTTCACTTGCGGTTGCTTCAGCGAGTTCACCAGGCTCCCGGTTTCCTGCCGCAATTCCTTACTTGTCGTGGCAAGCAGTTGCACCTCGCTGCGGAGGCTCCCGTAGGCTTCCTGTCTTGCGGATTCGACACGGTTCACTTCCGAGCGAAGATCCTTTAGCGCCGTTTCCAGCGGATCCACCATCGATTGAATCGCGGCTTTACGCTGCTCAAGATCGCCTTCGGCTTCTTTTTGAAGGGAATCGAATTTCGATTTCGCGAGGTCCATGAACTGCTGGCTGCTCGCCTGCAGGGCCTCTCCTGCCAGCGACTGGAACGCTTCTCTCAGCTTCACTTGCGCGTCGTCGAGCAGACGCCTCTGCTCGGCGAGGTTCGTTCGCTGCGATTCGGCTTCCTTTTCCGCCGCCGCGCGGAGTTTCTGTTCTTCCTCAATCCTGTTTTGTGAAGCTCGCAATTCCTGCTGCAATGTCTGTTTCTGTCTATTCAGCTCCGCGACCGTGGCGTCCAGGCCCGCTTCGCGCCTCTCCAGATCGAGGCGCGAAGCGCCAGCCGAAGAATTCGCCCACAGCCACGCAACGGCGAAACCTGCGACCAGGCTGGCGGCGGCAATCAGTATTTCTGTTCCCATCATGGTTCCCTATCCTGGAAATGCCTCCAGCGAAGAAATATCGAAACCTATTGAGAGCCAGATTCTATCATGTCTTCTGGCGTTGTCAGCATTAGTTGAGCATTCGCCATGCGGCGTCCAAGAAATTAGCAAGCTGTCCGGTCGGTTTGTCGTCCAGCATCTGTTTGACGTCCGCGCGAATCCGCGCGACATCCAGCGGCGGCTGATGGATCCTCGCAATCACGCTATCGATGCGCGAGTTCCAATCCCCAGAAGCCACTTTGCGGGCCTCGAAGAGTTTCTGCCGTACCGCCTCCATATCCGGTGTCTCCGACTCGGAGGAAATAAGCCTAGCCGTAACAGAGTAATTTCCGGCCATGAGTAACCTCAAGTCGACCGGGGCTATATTTTGTTCACCGCCAGACGTTCGTAGCCGCTGCACGTTACCGTGGGTGAATTGGATGATCTCCGGCGATCCGTTGCGAACCTCGACATCCAGGCGTTCCGTCGTACCGCGCACTTGCAGTGTGAGCTTCGATTGAGTGCCGGCATTCGGGGCGTGGGCGGGGCCGATGAATTCAAGCAGGACCGCTGCCACATGGAAGGTCCCCAGGTCGCGCCGATCCGCGTTCACGCGCAAAGCAACCTTTCCAATCGGAATGTGCAGCCCTGGAAGGACGACCAACGAAAGTGGCGAGGACGCTACAATCAGACATGGTTGGTCGGCCAACCGCACGTGATTCGCATCCGCGCGGCCGTTAAATCCCTCGCCATCGATCGTAAACAGGTCGTGGAGAGTCAGGACACGTGGGATGGAAAACGCAGGTTGAGACTGGCTTAGAGATCCCTCGACCGGGCTCGGCCACGTGGATTTCGGAGCAACCACGACAGTCGCCAACGCGGTCGTTTCCTGGCCGAGAACCTTCGCCGTCAAAGTTCCTTCTTCGGACGGGGCCACGAATCCAGCGCGTCCGGTTTCATCCGTGACAAGTTTTTGACCGGTTGAAAGCTCTACCTCGGCATTGGACGTGAGGCGGCCGCCAGCATCGAGAACACCAAGTGTAGCCGGCGCGCCGACCACCACCCGCTGCGGCAGAATAATCGTACGTGCGGTCGAAGCTTGGGGTTTAGGGGATTCCTGGGCTCTGGCAAATGCCACGCAGCCTGCCGTCGCCAAGAAAACCAGAGTCAAACGATTCCAAAACACGTTCTCACGAACCCACGCGCGCCGCATGTCAGGGATTCTATCGCGTCAGGCCACGAAGCGCGAATGCGATGACAGCCGGTTTTTTTGGTGCCGGCGTCTCGCTTGTCCCGATTCCAGAGAGACCGGCGGTCTTCGGCTACCCGAACGAATGCCCCACCGACAAAATGCCGGCGCTAGAAAATATCACTGCTTCTCGGAGAGCCGAAATATCTTTGCTTCAAGAAAAAAACGATACAGTTCAGGGTCGAGTTCCTGGTCCTTAACGGACATTTCCAGAATATCGAGGGCGCGGTCCGGCGCGACGGCCTTCTTATACGGCCGGTCGGCCGCCGAAAGAGCGTCGAAAATATCGCAAATCGTCATGATTTTCGCCTGAACCGGAATTTCATCGCCGCTCAATTTGTACGGATAGCCAGTGCCGTTCAATTTCTCATGATGGGCGCGCGCAATCCTCGGGATTTCCCTGATTTCCTTGGTCCACGGAATCTGAAGCAAGAAATTAAAGCTATGAACGACATGCGATTCAATCTGGGCGCGCTCATCGGAATTTAGGCTCCCTTTGGGAATGGACAGGAAGTTCACCTCTTCCTGGGTGAGCACGGGTCTCTCCACGCCGCGTGCATCGCGATAGGTCTGGCGAGCAATTTCAAAAATGCGGTCAAACTGCCCGGCGGGCAGCACGGTCGGCTCATTGGACTGTACGATGGCCTCGAATGCGTTTTCCATCCGGTTCCTGCGGAGACGATATTCTTCTTCGAGTGTCGCAATGCGGACAAGCGCTTCCGAACGATCCAACTCTAATAGAAGGCGGACTTTTTCGCGCTCCAGGCTCGCTTCCAGATCCTTGTAGAGGTAATCGAACCGGTGAGCGACGACGTCCATTTGCATCGGATAGAGCTTTTTTGCCTTGACCAGAACTTCTTCGCGGACACCGACTTTTCCGAAATCGTGCAGCAGCGCGGCGTAACGGATTTCCTTCATCTGCTCGGGCGAAAAGCGTGTCCCCGCATATGGACCGGTATCGACTCGGTCCACAATTTCGGCGAGCCCGACGGTCATTTTTGAAACACGCTGCGAATGGCCCGACGTAGTGGGATCGCGTTGCTCAATCGCGGTGACCGCAGCCTGCACGAACCCTTCGAACAGTTTTTCGATGTCCTGATACAAGCGGCCATTTTCGTAAGCGACCGCAGCCTGCGAAGCCAGAGACAGCGCCAGACGGACAGCGCGCTCGGAAAAGGGGCGGACTTCGCGCTTTACGACTTCCGCGCTTGTCAGTCGCGCTGCGGCATGGAGCTTACAGTTGATTAACTGCAGCACCCCGATGACCTCACCACGGCCATTTTTCATGGGAAGGGTCAGCAGAGACCGCGTCCGGTATCCGGTTTCGTTGTCGTAGCTCCGGTTGAACCGGTACGGGCGATTCTTCGGAATGCGATGCGCATCGGCCAGATTGATCACTTCCCCGTTCATTGCGGCATAACCGGCGAGCGAGTCTTCGCGCAGGGGAAGCTCAAATTCGGCGAATGGAAACTGCACGCTATCGTTCTGGGTAAGCTTGAAACGCAGATAACGCTTGCCAGGGCCGGCCGCAAGGGCATCGGGGCTGGCTTCTTCGACCAGGTAAAGCGAACCCGCGTCCGCGCCGGTGATTTGACGCGCCTTCGTCAGAATCATATCGAGCAGCGACGCAACATCCCGCGTCACCGACAGTGCGATGCCAATCCGGTTCAATTCTTCCATTTCGCGTTCGGTGCGTTTAAGGTCGGTGCGGGCGGCACGCTCGCGTTGCGCGAGCTCGATGTTAGCGAACGCGGCGTCCACGGTTCTGCGAACCAGTGCGGAATTTGCCTCTCTGGGAAGCGTGGCGAAACAACCCTGATGTCGCTCGCCTGTTGTGCCATTGCGCGAGACCCCGATCAGCCGTACCCGTGAAGCCCGCCGGGCCATCCGCCGCAAGACATTCAGGTCGTCGCCACCGAGCTCCGCAAGGCACACCACCGGAGCATCTCCCTGGCCCAGCGCAACACCTCGACGGCCAGCGGAAAGTCGTGGAATTGCTTTCAGCGCGTATCGCCTGTTGAGCGGGCGGACTAGAGAAGCGGCGAGGGACTGCTCGAAGAACCAGATTTCAGCATGTTGCCGCATGAGAGAGGGTGCGAGAGCAGCAGTGGGTGGATTTTCTGCGCGCTCTCCGCAAAACCGAGTATAGCGGGATTGCAGAGCATGGCCTAAGCGGGACCCTCCGCGCGGTGTCGTGAAAGGACGTAACTACTTGCGTGACAGGCTATTGCCCCGGTATTCTCTGTTTGTTAGGCTGAATTTTACGACAATATGCGTTCTCGAAGAGATACTGACTTACCTTCAAACCTTCGAGATCCATTCAACCGGTCAGCCGGCAGAATGAGGGCACTTTTGCGCATTCAAACCGGAGCGCGCACCGATCTCGGACGCGTCCGAAAAAACAACGAGGATTGTTATCAAATCGAACCCTCGCTGCAATTGTATGTTCTGTCGGATGGGATGGGCGGCGAAGCACATGGCGAAGTGGCGAGCGCCCTTGCGGTCGACACCATACTGACCCACTGTCAGCAAGCCGAAAACAGCCGCACGACGCCGATTTTCGGAGAGCCACAACCGGATGTTTCAGAACGAACCAACCGCCTGACTAGCTCGATCCATCTGGCGAATCGCAAAGTATTTGAAATGGCAGCCTCGAACCCTGAACAAAAAGGCATGGGAGCAACCGTCGTGGCCGCGTGGATTGACGGGCAGAGACTTTCACTGGCGCATGTGGGCGATAGCCGGGCCTATTTGTTGCGGGCGGGTTCTCTCGATCAGCTGACCGGCGACCATTCGCTGGTGGCCGAAAAGGTGCGCATTGGCATATTGACTCCGCAAGAGGCGGATGCCAGCGAATTGCAGAGCGTGCTGACACGCGCGGTGGGCACAAACTCCACAGTCGAGGTCGACGCCAACGAACATATGTTACTGGTGGGCGATACCCTGCTGCTTTGCTCGGATGGGCTGACGCGCATGGTAACCGATCCGGAAATTGCGAGCACGATTCTGACCAGCACGACAGCACAAGCAGCCGCGGACCGTCTGGTCGATTTGGCCAACGAAAACGGCGGTCTTGACAACGTCAGTGTCATTGTCGTGCGCATCCTTCAGACATCGGATAGCGTGCTGGAGCGCCTGAAGATTTGGAAAAGGAACTCCGGTTAAGGTTCCATCGGCTTCGGCCAGAGGAGATCAGCGGTGCCGAGACTCGTCCTGAAGTTCCAAAGCTCGACACTCAAAGAGGTTCCGCTCGGAACCCGTCCAGTCACGATTGGACGCGCGCCGGATAACGACATTCCGATCGACAATCTGGCTGTTTCCAATTATCACGCGCGTGTCTACGTGGAAGCCGGATCGCTGGTGGTCGAGGACTTGAATAGCCTCAATGGGTCTTTCCTGAACGATATCCGTGTTGAACGGGCGATGCTGAAGGACGGCGATGCCATTCTGATCGGCAAGCACCACATCCTGGTTGACCAGGCACACGACGCCGCCTTGCAGTTGGACTCCTGGCGCAAGGCTCCGGCTCCGCGCGTGAATGAGACAATGGTCCTCGATACCGAGGAGCGCCGGAAAATGTTCGAACAGGCGGTCGCCGCAGGCGAGCGTTCCCAGGTTTCTCCAGATCGTATGCGCGTTCCGACGTTGACCGTGTTAAACGGCCGAACGGACCAAAAGGAGTACAGAATCGCGGGGAAACTGACGGTGATTGGCCATTCGAAACTGGCCACGGTTCGACTCCGTGGATGGTTCACCCCAGAGATTGCAGCCCAAATCAACAAGAACGACGACGGCTACTACCTGGGCCGCGGGGACCGCGTTCCGAAAATAAACGGAGTCGAAATCGAGGGCCTCACCAAGCTGAATGACGGAGATGTGATTGACGTGGGCCGCGTGCGGCTCAATTTCCTGTTTCGCGAGTAACAGTTCGCCGCTGATTCAGAGGCAGCTACCGGATCATGCCAGGAATTCGCAAGGGTGGCCAGTCGCGTAGCGCTCTGCGCGCCGTGCGCGATTGGGTTCGGACCTGGTGGCACCGGCGCGTCCCCTTTGCAATCAGTCTGGGGGTCACCGCGTTCGCGCTGGTAATTTATTCCTACACCTTCATTGGCGACCGCCCCACTGCGGTATTTTCCTTTATCGATCGTTTGGAGTTGGATGCCCTCGATCTCCGGTTTCGTTTGCGCCCGGATGGCTACAAGCATCCCGATCCGCGCATCGTCATCGTGGACATCGACCAGAAATCGCAGGAGGTCCTCGGTCGCTGGCCATTTTCGCGCGCCCACTTCGCGAACATGCTCGACGCGCTACGCGAGGACGGCGCGAAAGTAGCGGCCTTTGACATCACATTCAGCAAACCGGACGAGACGGCGGCGCCAATTCGCGAATTGCGGCGCACCGTGATCGAGCGCCAGAAGCAGGGCGGCCGCACGGACCCTGGCGTGATCGCGGATATTGACCGGCTTGCGAAAGAATACGATGGAGACGAACAGTTCGCCCACGCGATCGAGCGGTTTGGAAATGTCGTTCTCGGAAATTTCTTTCTCTACTCCGAATACGATCTGAAAGGCGTTGACGACAAGACGCTCGACCGCTACGCCAATATCCTCGCCGATTTTCCGTTTCCGCAGGTGCGGGCGACGAACCCCCAAACAGGACAGCGTGATCTTTCGCGCATGATGCAGGGCTTTGGCGATCCGTACCCGCTAATTCCCAAAGGGACGCAGGCGAACATTGAGGTTCTCAGTAACGCGCTCCGCACCGCGCACGGGGCAACTGGATTCTTCAATATCGAACCGGACGCCGACGGCGTGGTGCGCCATTCGCTGCTGATGCTGCCTTACGGACGCTCGAAGAAGTTTGAAGATTGGGACCTATACGGATCGCTGGACGTTCAGGCGGTGCGGCTATACCTGGGCCTGCCCGATCAGCAAACCGTGCTCGATTTTAGCGAAACGGGAATTACGGCGCTCGAGTTTGGGCCTTCGCTGGTGATTCGGCCCGATGCAGTCGGGCGAATGATGATCGATTACGAAGGCGGAGCGACAACCTATCCGTATGTCTCGATCGCCGACGTCGTGAATCGCAAATTTCGCCCCGGAACCTTCAAAGGGAAAATCGTGCTAGTCGGAGCTTCGGCCACCGGAATCGGCGACTTGCGCTCGACACCGTTCGGCGGAATTAATTATCCGGGAGTGGAAGTTCACGCGAACGTGATCGACAACATCCTGAATCAAAATTTTCTATATCGCGGCGCAAATCAGACGGCCGTGGATCTCTTCCTGATACTGCTGTTCGGCGTGCCTTTGGGAATGTGGCTGGCTTTTGCTCAGCCTCGCTCGATGCTCTCTGGGCTGCTGCTTTTGGTGCCATTCGGCCTCG
>JBEKCU010000166.1:0-9940 GCA_050014735.1 Candidatus Acidiferrales bacterium
GGTCCTGGTTCCAGAAGCCCCATGATTGCGCGCCGTTGCCGGAGGTGGCCCCGGGGGCTCCCAACGCCGCGATGAACTGCGGCTCGATGCGCTTGAACTTCGACAGATCTACGCCTGACCCACGAACCGGCTGCTGCAGGCCGGTCGCCAACATCAGGAATCCAAAGAACAAGAGCCGGCCGCTCAGGGACGGCACGAGCTGGCGCACATTCATGCGAATGCTCCAATTGGGCGATCTTGAGACATCCTACACCCACGCTCGCCGTATTGCTATTCCTGAGAAGTCCTTATTCCGCCTGATGTGTCCGCTTATCGTCATGTGGCCTTCCCTCGATTCCCACATGACGATAACGCCGTTTGAACAAAGCCGCCCGGCGGCGGACGCTACACGTGAGGTGACCGGACGTAGGTTGCTTGTCGGTTGAGATAAGTTTTGGGTCACAAGGAGGTCCCTGTGACCCATCTGCGAAAAATAATGCTGGAGGAACTCCAGCGCCGTAATTACTCGGAAACTACCACACGTTCTTACATTCGCGCAGTCGAGGATTTTGCTCGACGATTCAATCTCCCGCCGGACCGCTTGGGGCCTCGGCAGATTCGCGAATATCAAGCGGAGTTATTTCAGAAGCGAAACTTGTCTCCGGCGACTGTCGCGACCCGCCTGGCGGCTCTGCGTTTTTTCTACACCAAGACTCTCAACCGGGCCTGGAGCATTGCCGAAACGCCGTACCCGAAAAAGGCACATCATCTGCCGACGATCCTCAGCCAGCAAGAAGTCGCGCAACTGATCGACTCGGCCGGTCCCCCCCCACCAACGCATCCTGCTAATGACGCTCTACGCCACCGGAGTGCGCAATGCAGAGTTGACTCGATTGAAAGTCAGCGACATCGACAGCCAGCGCATGGTGATTCACGTCCAAGGCGGCAAAGGCCGCAGAGATCGCGATGTGCTGCTTAGTCCAAAGCTACTGGAAGAACTCCGTGCTCATTGGCATCGGTTGCACCGAAAACCCGGCGTGTGGCTGTTTCCGGGCAACCGCCATCATAGCGGCGATCGGCCCATCGACACCAAAACCGTCTGGCACGCCTGCCAGCAAGCCGCACAGCGAGCCGGCATCCAGAAAAAGGTTCATCCCCACACGCTGCGTCACTGCTTCGCCACTCATCTGCTGGAAGCCGGCGCCGATCTGCGCACCATTCAGATCCTGTTAGGCCACAGCGATCTGAAACAGACCACCATCTACCTGCATCTTTCGCAGCGCCATCTTCGTGCCACCGCCAGTCCGCTGGACTCGCTGCCGCTGAAAGACAGCTCCGTACAGGAGGAGTAGATGAGCAGGCCGCCTTTGGAGGTGGCCGATCTCATCCGCGCCGCAGGAGCTGGCTTCATCGAGCGAAGCCGCCAGTGGATTGGCTGGAAGCACGTCAAAGTGCTGCTGGCCATCGCGCGGTGCCGCACCGCCGCACTGGGCGGCCATCTGGATCAATGCACTCGCTGCGGCCATCGTGCCACGATCTCTTTCAACTCTTGCCGAAACCGGCATTGCCCGAAGTGTCAGACCGCCGCTCGGGAACGGTGGATTGCGGCACGACGGCAACAGCTTCTGCCAACACGCTACGTCCATGCAGTATTCACGCTGCCCGCTGAGTTAGCACCACTCGCTCTGCAGAACAAGAAGGTCTTCTACGATCTTTTGTTTCGCGCCAGCGCCCAAACCCTTCTGGAAGTCGCTCGCGATCCCAAACATCTTGGCGCTGAGATTGGCTTCTTCAGCGTTCTCCATACCTGGAACCAGAAACTGGGCCTTCACCCGTATGTCCATTGCGTCATTGCCTCCGGCGGCCTGTCTCCCGATGGCACGCGCTGGATCAAAACCACGCCATGCTTTTTTCCTTCCCGTCAAGGTGCTCGGTCGCGTGTTTCGCGGCAAGTTCGTCGCTGGTCCCAAACGAGCGTTCCAGGACGGCCAACTTAACTTTCACGGAAATCTGGCATTGCTCGCCCAGCCGAAGACCTTCGCCGCCTGGCTCAGACTTCTGTTCCGGAAGGACTGGGTGGTCTACGCCAAACCGCCCTTCGGCGGCCCCGACTATGTGCTCCAGTATCTGGGCCGCTACACTCACCGCGTGGCGATCTCCAACCATCGCCTGGTCTCGTTGGCAGACGGCCAGGTCACGTTCCGTTGGCGCGACTCCGCTCACGGCAACGAACAGAAGTTGCTGACCCTTTCCCTGGATGAATTCTTGCGCCGCTTCCTGTTGCACGTGCTTCCCAAAGGCTTCGTCCGCATTCGCAACTTCGGCTTCCTGGCCAACCGGCGACGGGCCACGCTGCTACCGCTTTGCTTTCACCTGATCGGCTCGGCACCGCAAACCAAGCAAGAGCGATCCACCGCCAATGACGCGCACGATCTTCGCCTCTGTCCCCAATGTGGTGGACCCATGATGGTTATCGAAAGGCTTACCGCTGCCCAGGTCCAGCTTCGTTCGCCCCCAGCCCAGGTTCCTGCTGCCGCATGAAACAACTCTCTACAACACGAAATTTGTGCGTGTCGTGGCACGCTCGGTCTTGGTCTGCCCTGCTGCTCTGCAAAACGCGCCTGCCCACGGTTTTCAGCCTTCTCTTCGCGACAGTTTTGCCCTTACGTCACTTTTTGCTCTTCCGCCGACCCCTGCTGTGCTCGGTCGCGCAGTTCCGGCGCATCTCCACACCGCATCTTCCCTCAATTGAATTTCCATAGGGCCCGCGTCCGCCGCCGGGCGGCTTTGTTCAAACGCCTTTATCGAACGCGCGCCGAGAACCGTGCTCGTGTGAGCCGTTTTCTTGACAGCGCGCGTCCGATAAAGCACTGACGTTTCGCAGGACTTGGCCCGAATTTCGACGAGTGCGCAAGAAAACTGAGGTGAAAGTTCCTGCTCAAGAAGGGAGGTTTTCGGTTTCTCTCCGTCGGAGGGCCACTTCCTTGATCACCGCTTTTGTTGACGGCCCCAAGATCGGCCATAAGAATTTAAGCTCGCCTGCTTGGCTATGCACTAGCCACTCGAAGATTTCAATCCACAGCACATTGACCGCTGCGTTGTCTCCAGAAATGCAAACCTGCTCGACAAATTGTGCGATCCTGCGCACAAAATCCGCAGCGTCTTCCCTTGCAATCTGCTCCGTAAGGACTGGCTTCAATATCACCGCAAAAACCCAGTAGTTGCCCGGCAGTCCGTAATACGACTTCACTTCCTCTACGTACTGTCTTTCCAATTCGGGGAACGCTGTAAGGAGTTTACCAACCAGATTCAGGGCTGTGATTTTGCCCGAGCCTGCATTTGCTTTGACTGAGCCTAAAATCCACAATGCCGCCTCATCCTTGCTCACCGGAGCGGTAACACCTAATTCACGTAGAGCACCGTCCACAAGCCCTTCCACATCCCGCTTTGAGGGCTTCACGAGCGTTGCCAGTTTCGCGAGATTCTTCCCCTCGCACCCACGCTCAATCGCTTGGAGGGCTACTTCTGGTAGGCGTTCCGAGTCGAACCCGCCCAAATACCATTCGGCTGCGATTAGGTTCGGGTCAGTCACAAGTAATCATCCTCGCCGTGAGTAATTGCTTCAAATCAATTGACTAAGCCATTATCTTATATCACGCCTAGTCCGGTTATCGTCATGTGGCATTTGCCGTGCACTGGCCTACCCATAGCCCTGATCCTAAAGCCACGGTTAATTTCATTCCTTGCGGCATCACGATCTTGCATTAAACTGAGCAAATGGTTTGTCCATTCTGTAATAGCGAACTCATCCGCAAGGAAGTTCAGATGTGGGGACCATTCAATTGTCCGAAATGTCACAAGTTGCTTCGAGTTCGGAGAAATTACGCGACCCGTATCCTCCGCTTGGCCGCCATTACCGTGGCCTTGTTCTATTTGCTGACGAGAGTTTCGGCTTGGTTTGGTCAGCATCTGCACGTGAGTCTGTTTACCTCGGCAGGCACAATAGGTTTTGTTGATGAATTTGTGATGCGACTGCTTCCCGCCACAATAGAATCAGCAGCCCCCGGTGGCTTGATAGCATCGTGACTATTGATGAAGGCCACAGCCTGGTAAGTCCGGTTATCGTCGTGTGGGAATTACCAGGTTCCCGGTTGAGCCGGCACCGTTTATCAGGCTGTGGGTTAAGTTTCGCAGCCAAAACTTCCCCTGCCATGTAAACTAAGCCCAAGGGCGCTGCTGGTGATTTGGCAATGCGGGTTGGCTTGAAGCCTAGCTTTGAGCTAGCAGGTGAGGGGGGTGCGACATGAAAGATGAGACCGCCGAGAACATCGCAAAGGAATTGCGGCTGATTCGAGAAGAATTGCAGAAGTTGACCATCGCGCTAAAGTCCAACGCGAATAGGTCACAGAACTCCAACAAATCCGGGAGGTCGTATCAGGGACGCGATTCCTTGCCGTTTGAGTCCGGAGCGTCGGATCGAAAGCCGCAGGCGGTTCGACGCCCCGAGGACAAGCGTCGCCAATGGCACCTTCCGAGAGACGCAAAATAATACTGTTCCAGATTAAGCGAGCGGCGGAAGACCGGAAATAGCCTCGGGGTACGAAAACCCCGTTTCCGCTAACGCGTTCTCGGAATGCGGCTTTTGGCCAGCGGAACGAGGGCGCCAGTAATATTTGGCCAAGCGTGCCGCCAGACGCATTTAGCGCTGTTCAAGCTGCGAAAAGGCAGCCAGGACAGCGAGTTAAGTGATCGATCTTGGATATGTGAGTGCTCGGAAGTTTTAAGCTCGGAGCGCCCAAAACATAAATCCCTCGGCAATTTCCAAATCATGCCACTACCGTCCTGTGTTGTAAGGCCTCCGCAACAAAGCGCTCGGCCGCCTCGGCGACTACGGACTCATCGCCAAAGCCGGGGAGCCAGTGCACATGCGTTTCCTTTCGAAACCAGGTGAGTTGCCGCTTGGCGTAGCGCCGGGTGGACTGGGAAATCGCTTTGGTGGCGGCGGAGAGAGTTACCGTGCCATCGAGATGGGCGCGCATTTCGCTATAGCCGATGAAGTCAAATGGCTTGCTGTTCTGTGGAACGGCGCTTTGGATCAGGCGAGCGACTTCGTCCAGCCAGCCGCGTTCGATCATCGTGTGAACGCGGCGCTCGATGCGGTCGTAGAGCGCGGCGCGCGGAGGCTGCAAGCCGATCTTGATGGGATGATACCCTTCGAGGGGAGTGCGGCCCGCTTGATGAACTTCACTCAAGGGACGCCCCGTGAGCAGACACACCTCAATGGCACGAATCATCTTGGGACGATCACGGGACCCGATACGTAGGGCAGCTTCGGGATCGAGACGCCGCAACACGCGATGCAAATATTGCAAGCTATGCGTATCGGCACGCGATTCCAGCCGCGCACGAAGTGTCTCCGAACGCGCGGGGGCGTCGGCAAGCCCTTCCAGCAGAGCCCGCAGATAAAGCCCGGTTCCTACCGTAAGAACAGGAAGGCGCGCGCGTTGACGCAAATCGTCAAGCACGCTAATCGCCCGCGTGCGGTATTCACCCGCAGTGAACGGGAAGCTCGGTTCCACCAGGTCCAGCAAATGGTGCGCAACGCCATCGCGTTCGGCAAGGCTGGGCTTGCCAGTGCCGATGTCGAACCCGCGATAAACCTGTGTTGAATCGCACGCGAGGACTTCGCCGCCGAACTTTCGGGCCAATCGCACTCCCAGTGCGGATTTGCCCGAGGCGGTAGGCCCTATGATCGCCACCAGGGGAATCGGCCCCGGACCGGTCCTGGCAGGTTCCTCGGATAAGTTGGACATTTGTTTAGGAGCGGCACTCATCGCAAAAATTTCCAGTACCGGATCACGAGATACGTCAGGCACAGCAAGGCCAGTAAAAGTATTCCCGAGACTTGTTCGCGGGTCGGCTTCACTGTGCGGCGGACAAGGGGATATTATACAGGAAGATGAACCGAAGCTCGATATAGGGTCCGCTAAACGCGGACGGCAGCGGTTCGAACGGGGTCGAGGCGCGGATCGAGGAAACGGCGGCGCGGTCCAGCGGGTCCTTCCCGGAGCTGCCAACCATGGATGGTTCCGCCTCGGGCACGACACCATTGCGCATGATTCTAAATTGCAGGGTTACCCTGCCCCGGTCGCCCAGGCGAGCAGACTCCGGCATCACTGACTCCCAGTTCCGCTTAACGCTGGCCAGGACGCGCGCAAGGTAAGTCGAGAAGTCCACTCCCTCGGTGGGAGTGAGCATTTGGAGCGAGCCGCCGAGCCCTTGTCCTCCGCCACCACCGCCTCCTCCGCCGATGCCGCCACCACCCGAGGGCGTGCCGCCTCCGAAGTCCGCGCCAGCGGTTCCGCCATCCTTGAGCGCCTGGTGCATCGAATCTTGCAGGGCTTTCCCCGGCGAAAATCGCGGCAGCACGATACTGCTCGTCGAAGTATCGGGTGGGGGAGTCAGCAGCGGCTTGATTGGGCTGTCCTCCAGGGGTTGCGGTGTGCGCGGCGCCATCGGTGCCAATGGCTTCGTGGCTGGGTTATCGCGCACGACATGTTCCGGCTCCGGAGGATTGGGCTGGGGCTGAACTTCCCGTGGCGGCGCCAACTGCCGCAACAGGCGCGGATCGACCCGCATCTGCGGGCTTCTCGGCCTCGGGGCCTCGGGAGACTTCAGTAGCTTATCGAGATTATTTGGCAGATAAAGATCTGTGACATTATTGCGGGCGATCTCCGCCTGGTTCCTCGCCTGGGGTAATCCTGGTCCGTACAGAATGAAGGCAACTACGATTAATTCGAGCGCGACCGCGCAGACTTGCGCGAGTGCATTCCATTTGTCCGTTTGCGCCTCAACGGGCCGCGCCATCAGGTTGACTTCACCGGTGGTAAGAACGTCCGGATCGATCAGGTCGGGCAAATCCTGAATCGCAGTGAGCTCTTTATGCTCGATCTTGGATGCGTGGGCGTCTTTGGGCACAGCCACGCGCGAATCCAGGATCGTCAAGGGGACGTAGTCGGGGGTCTTGCTGGTTGCATCGAGAGGCGTATTCGGCATGTTGTCCCTTGGAACAACCACCGGTGCGCCAAGCACTTCCAGCTTGAAGTAAGAAGGAATCGAGGACTTGGGGTCCAATTCAAATTGCGGCAGGTTCGAAGGCACAAGGGTGCGCGAGTCCATGTCTGAACTTAGCCGCTTCGGGGGCGCGTCGGTTGGCGAGGCAACCGGACGAGCATTTTTTGGCACCAAAATCCGTGGAATCATCTATTTGCCTGTGGGGACACGAAGGCACCCAATTGGACGCGCCTGCCGTGCTCCAGGATGCCTGCCATTACCTGATCGGCCAATTCCAGGGCCCGGCGGCCTGCGGCTCCATCCACCAGCGGGGCTCGGCGCGTTCGGACCGATTCGAGAAATGCCCGTAATTCGGCACGCAGAGGCTCTTCGCGCTCCGCGGGAAGTGTCGTAAAGTCAAATTTCGGTTGCGGGCCGGGCTCCAGCACGCGCACGCGAAGCGCGTCCTGGCGCGTGAAATCCACTGAAATATATTCGTGTTGCTGAAAAAAGCGCAGCTTGCGCACGCGCTCGGTCGAGACGCGGCTGGCGGTGACATTGGCGACCGCGCCGGAGGCAAAATCCAGGCGGACGTGGGCGATGTCCACTTTATCCGTGAGGACTGGGATACCAATGGCCTTGATATCAACAACCGGCGAATCGACGATTGCGAGGAGAATGTCCAGATCGTGAATCATGACGTCGTACACGACGTCGATATCCAGACTGCGCGGAGTGAACACGCCGAGGCGGTGGACCTCAAAGTACAAGGGACGATTCACCACCGGCATTACCGCGACAATGCCAGGATTGAAGCGCTCGAGGTGTCCCACCTGAAGGATTCGCGCCCCCCGCTTAGCCTGCCGGAGAAGCTCATCGGCCTCGGCCAGCGAAGCGGCCATGGGCTTTTCGACGATCACATCGATCCCGAGCGCAAGCAATCGGCAGCCGACGCGGGCGTGGTCGATGGTGGGCACGGCCACGCTTGCGGCGTCCACGCGTCCGGCCAGCGATTCGATATCTGGAATGACTTCTACGGAAAATTCTTTTGCGATCTGCGCGGCGCGTTCGGCGTTGGCGTCCACGATGCCCACGAATTCGGCCTCGGGGAGTTCGCAATACACGCGGGCATGGTTCCGCCCGAAATCCCCCGCACCCACCACTGCAATGCGGACCTTTTTTGCTGGCTCGATTACCGGACTCAACGCTTCCCCTGTTTCGCTGGCTGTTCCACCACCCCGGTGGAGTCCAGCGGAAAAGCTTCGATTGCCATGCCGGCGGCGTCAGCGGCTTCGATGACGCGCACGCGATCAAACAGCAGAGTGCGACCCGCGTCCATCCCCAGCGCGGACACACCACAACGCTGCATCACTTCGACGGTTTTGAGCCCCACAACGGGTACATCGAATCTCATGTCCTGCCGGGGCTTGCTTACTTTCACGACCACGAGGGAGCCTCCGCCGGCGATGCGCGCTGCACGCTCGATTGTTTCGTCCGTGCCTTCCATCGCTTCGACGGCCACGCAGGCGCTGTCACGGATCACGACGGTCTGTCCGAGGTCGAGTCCGGCAATCTGGCGCGCGATCTCCCTTCCATAGGCGATGTCCGCCGCTTCCCGCGCATCCGGCATGCGTCTGGTAAGTACACCGGGCTCGGGAATGAGCGGTTTCAAAAAAGTTGTTGAATCCACCAGTTTAATGCCTTCCGATTCGAGCACGGCCGCCACCGCACCGATCAGCGAATCGGTATTTTTTAGCGGCAACGAGAACAGTAGCTTCGCCAGTTTCCAATCCGGGCGAATCGAACTGAAAATCTTATTGTGCTTCACCTGACCGGCCATCACGGCGCGTGTGACGCCTTCCTGATGCAATAATTCGAGAGCGCGCGACAGCTCACCTAAACTGACCCAGTGCAAACGCGTCGCAATCATTTCCAATTCCGGCGAAGCTTCTTCGCGAATCGCGATCACGGCCATGTCAATGCCCTGATTGCGCGCCGCATCGAGAACCAGAAATGGGAATTGACCGTTACCGGCGATGAGGCCCCAGCGAACGGAAGTACTCGAGTCCTGTGAGGACGGTGAGGACGGCGTGCTCATTGAGGAATTCACTTGTGAAGGCCGCGCTGCGCCGATTCGATGAACTCGACAAGCTCGCGGACATCGGGAGAGCCGTTGAGCTGCGCGCGGATTTGCTCAATCGCCTGCGACGTGTTGAGCTTGGAACGCAAAAGCAAGCGGAAGGCTCGTTCGATGGTTTCGAGGCGCTGGCGATCGAAGCCGCGCCGCTCGAGTCCTACCGTATTTACGCCGTAGCAATAGGTGTTACGCTCAGTGACCACGCGCGAAAACGGCGGCACATCCTGCGTGATCACCGTACATGCGCCAACGTAGGCATACCGGCCAACGCGGCAGAACTGGTGCACCGGGCTGAATGCGCCCACGCTTGCATAATCATCGACGGCAACGTGCCCGGCAAGCGTCGCGCCGTTGGCAAAAACCGTGTGGCTGCCAACAACGCAATCGTGTGCCACGTGCGAATAGGCCATGAAGAGATTAGCGTTGCCGATTCGCGTGACGCTGCCGCCCTGCTTTGTGCCCCGGCTGACCGTTGAAAACTCCCGGAAGTGATTCCCATCGCCGACGACGAGTTCGGTGCGCTCGCCGCTGAACTTCAAATCCTGCGGGTCGCCGCCCACCGAACAAAACGAATCGAACAGGTTTTTCCGCCCGATTCGGGCAGGACCGCGGACCACGGCGTGCGGCTCGAGCACGCATCCCTCGCCGAGTTCCACTTCGTCTCCGACGACGGCGAATGCGCCGATTCGGACACCAGGCCCGACGCGAGCGCTTGGAGAGACGATTGCGCGAGGATCGAGTTCACTCATTACGGACACCAACCGTGGCGTC
>JBEKCU010000167.1:0-9891 GCA_050014735.1 Candidatus Acidiferrales bacterium
ATTCGTTCTGGACTTCTATCGTGTCGAATGCACGAATTTCAGAGTCGTGGCGATCCTTGATAGCCCAACCCAATTTTTCAAGTTCTGTCTTTCGGTCCAGATGCCGCGCTTCGTAAATTAAGCCAAGTTCCTCAATCGGCAGAACTCCGAAGATTAAGTAGACCGATCCAGTCAGACGGTCGTTGTCTGTCTCGATGCCTTCCGTCTTGTTCTGTTCCCACCATTCCTCTCTCACATCCAATGCGATCTTGTAACCACGGCCTTTTCCATGACGGTAGCCGAAGTAAAATCGCGCCGACCATGTACTGTCCGGCAGGCGAACGCTGCCGCTATTCGGGAATACCAGTCCTTGCAAGACATCTTCGAATGAGGGAAGACCCGCCAGAAATGTTTTGTAATCGTCCGACCATATTAGATGTGGTAGCCCGTCTTTGCTCATGGACAGAACGGTGAAGTTCATCCCGCGCCGAAATAGGGATGTGTCCTGAATTTCCGTGCGGAATCGTTCCCAATCTTCTTCTGTCTTCGCAAACCCGTACTTGAAGAGGAAGTCACGAGTGTTGTGAAACCGGATGCTCACGCGATACGGAATGAAGTCTTCGACCTTTTCGGTTTTCTTATTCAGTTCTTTGAATCCGAAGTAACAAGCCCCGAACGAAAATGCGAATACGATGCTTTGCATATTATCGAAGTCGAGCCAGAACCGGAATCCCGCCCACATGATTGCATAGACGGTGAGCGGCCTGATCCAATTGTTCCATATAAGTTTCGCAATTTTGCTCACTGAATGCCGAACCCTTTCTTTCGGCGTTGAACTTCTGCGCGAATCTCGTCAGGCTCCATAGCGTACGCATCTCCGGGCGGATTCTACCACGACCAGTTGCCGCCCGAACTCTCCCAACCGCTTACCCGTTTACCACGGGCGGTACGATACGTGATAGTTAGCGGCGCGTCCCTTACACGGCGGAATTGTTCGGGAAAGGCCCTCCTCCAGCAAACTCCACGCATTCAAAGCGCCCGGCAATACCGTGTCCTTGGCCGGAACTGTCAGTTTGGTAGTCCCGTATCCGATTAGCTTCATACTGCTTTCTAATTTAATAAACACGTATGTCACTTAGTATGATAAGTAATGTCTGTGCCAACGCTCACGTTCGATCTCACAGGAGAACTTACATGAAAATCAAAATTATCTCGTTTCTACTCTGCTTCCTGCTTGCTGCGTCTGGACTCGCAGCCAAGGACGTTGGCTTCGCCGTGAAATATGATGGCGGGTCCATCGCTGATCTGAAAGCGGGCATGGACATGAGAATCAACCCGGCAGGCACTACAATCACTCTCACAAAGGGAAACGCGGAGTTGATTTCAATTCCAGCGGCGTCGATCACGGAGATCAGTTACGGACAGGATGTTCACCGTCGGGTTGGTGCTGCTATCGGTTTAGCTGTTGTTTCATTCGGCGTGGGCGCTCTAATGGCTCTCACCAAGTCAAAAAAACACTTCATTGGGCTGACGTGGGCGAATGGAGATGTTAAGGGTGGCTTCGCCATGCAATGTGACAAGAATGATTACCGTGGTCTATTGGCAGCACTCGAAGGATTGACGGGAAAGAAAGCCGTGGATTCCGACGCCATGAACGTCAAAAATTAGGAGCGAGACCGTGAACATTTATCGGGCAGTCTGGAGACTGCTATTTACAGTCGCACTGGGGAGCGTAATGGCGTTTGGCGGGATACAGGCACAGACCACACGCCACAGGATCGGCGCGGAATGTAAAGACGGTACAACCAGTACAGCAACAGGGAGTGGTGCATGTTCTCACCACGGTGGTGTTAGTTGCTGGCAATACAGTGATGGGACGTGCACAAAGCCATAGGGCTTCCTTAATTCTTTCGTTGCTTCGCTCCACCAGTGGCATCGGCCCACAACCGTCCGAATTCCGATTGCTCTTCTCCTGGCAATTCACCAAGAGTCTCCACTTTATATTTAGCCATCAGCAAGCGCCCATACTCGATGGCCTCATTCATGCGTGCCAGTCGTTGCATCGCCTCGTTGATCTTCGAGCCCTCCCGGAAGAGTTGTCGGCGGGCGTCGTCGCTGAGTTGCGCGAAGATCGTTTCCCCCTGATCCTTCACCACCTTGGCAATTTGCTCCCGAAGAAGGGCAGGATCGAGCCGCGCCTTTGGACCAAGACGCCGAAGCGCTTCACGGATGATTACGTCGTTTGCGTCGTCAATTTCCATTGCGTTCAGTCTATTCCACAAATGGTACGATACGCCATAGTTACCTGCGCATGGTAGAATCCAGCGTATTGGAGACACCCATGAATGAATGTGATGAACCCGATCATGGAAATTTCGATCCGATTCCACCAAAGCCGGAGCTGCGAGCGGCAAAGCCGACGCGTGACACGGGATCGCGTAGGGACAACAGAAGCCCTAACTTTTCTGGCTCTTCAACAATAGCAAACGTGCGAACGAACGCAATCTTCTCTTACAGATTGCCGGACGGCCAGTTGACGATAACGCCGTTTCTCAGGCGGAATCCCGCTGAGCAGGATCTTCACCTAACAAAACACACGTAAACTATGTTACTTTCGCGATTCAGGTCAGAACCAAGGTGATGCGCAAATGCATGATCTTCACTGGGCCGCTGCGGCTGTTCTACTCTTGATTTCCTCGACAGCGCGTCTTTCTGCGCAAGAGACCGCTCCATGGCACGATCCCTCCCCGCACACCGTTCAGTTTGTAACTGTGGAAGAAAACGTCAAGCTAGAGGTGCTCGATTGGGGCGGTTCCGGACGGCCCTTGGTTCTGCTCGCTGGCTTAGGAAACACGGCTCACATCTTTGATGATTTCGCGCCCACACTTACTTCCGAGTACCACGTTTATGGCATCACGAGACGAGGATACGGCGGCTCCAGCGGTCCTGCCTCTGGATATTCTTCTGACCGTCTCGGTGACGACGTCCTGGCTGTGCTTGACGCACTGAAGCTCAATCGGCCGGTGCTCGTTGGGCACTCCATCGCGGGCGAAGAGTTGAGTTCGGTGGGAACTCGACATCCTGAGCGGGTTGCAGGATTGATTTACCTTGATGCTGGTTATTCATATGCATACTACGATCGTTCGCTAGGGAATGTAGACATCGACTCCCGCGAGTTGCAAAAAGGTCTGGAACAATTGAGAACTGCGAACGGGCCGCAAGACCAGAAACAGTTGATCCAAGAATTGTTGCAAGAGAGCCTTCCAGAATTTGAAAGGGATCTGCGGGAACGACAAACGGACCTGCAATCCCAGCCACCAATACCTCCTTCTCCGGCTGCCTCCGACTTAGAGAGTTTCGAGGCCTGGCTTTCCTGGGGAAAGAGGGTTTTCGGTTATGCCGCGCCGGTAGCCGAACTGCGCCAGATAAGAGAATCCACCCCGGACGGGCACGTTGGTGAACCTCGCACGAAGCCGACCATCCCTCGGGCAATTATCGCGGGCGAACGGAAGTACACTGATATTCAAGTCCCGGTTCTCGCAATTTTCGCGGTTCCACACGACCCCGGCCCGTTCGCTAATGTTGATCCCGCCGCACTTGTCGCTTTTGAGGCCAGGGACATGGCTATCACCGAAAATCAAGCAAAGGCTTTTGAAACTGGCGTGCCGTCAGCGCATGTGGTCCGATTGCCACACGCAAATCATTACTTATTTTTATCGAACGAGGCAGATGTGCTGCGCGAAATAGGTATTTTTCTTGCAAGTTTGCATTAGTCCGTCTTGTAAACAGCACATCCTGAGAAGTTCCGGTTCTCGGAATGTGGCCCGAATCACATCGCCTTATGCTGCCGTTCCCGTCCGTTCTGCCTGCAACGCCTTCGTGGCTCGCCGCCAACTCCCCCGTAGCTGCACGGCGCTTAAGGCCTTATTGCGAAGCCGTATTGCAGCATTTCTGATGTCTAGTAGATTGTCGGATAACGGGCTTATTGGGAATTGGTTTTTGACTCGGGGGGCTGTTCAATCAAATGAAAGATAACGATCTTCGCATTCGTACGGTGAGAGTCGTCCGTGACTTCGAGGCGAATGCTCTTGAAATATTTCGTGTTCTGCAAACTAATAAGATCGCGTTGCAGGCCATCTTCGAGGTAAGGGTCGCCGGGCCGTGTGAATATAAGTGCTTGGACGGCCTCACTGCTTGTGCGTCGAATTCCGTCAAACTCGACGCGGCTGACGATGTCGGGCGTAGCCGATCGACCCTGCCACGACGGGCCGTCACCGATCTTCTCAACTCGCGTAACGAATTTTATCTTCGAGTCCTCGCGGTCGCCGATCTGAGCGGTCACTTCCCAGCAGCCGGGCGTGGAAAAGATCAAGTAACTCGCGAGGAAGCCACTGTCACTGTCAGGAGTGTACGTTTCAAACCGGAGCGGGGGCGCATCGGCGTTGATTCGACGGCCACTGACATTAAGTTTGCCTCGAATGCCCCGCGTCCATCCGAACTTCATCCCAAGCGCCCCTTCTTTTGTCTTAAACCCCGCTCCCCCCGGCTTGAACACAACTGTTCCGTTCGGCCACAGTCCAAACGGTCCGACCGACAGCAGTGCGTTGCCGTAGCTTCCTCCGTTTCGTTCCGATGAGCCAGCGACGATTCCGTTCGGAGTGGTGACGTGGCACTCGGGTTGCGCTCGCCCTGAGGTTGTTGCCGATTGCGCGTTTAGCGGCGCGGCCAGCACACCAAAAACGACAAGCCCACCAACGGTTATACCGACTAAAGCGAGCAACAGGAACTTGAAATGGAATTTACGATTCGATGATTTGGGTTCGGTCATGGTTTGCCTCCCCCCCTCAAAAGCATCCGCAGATGCGCGAATTATACACCCAAGTCTTGAGAAGTCCGGATATCGTCAACTGGGATTTGCGGCATTCCCACATGACGAGAACGCCGTTTCACAGGCACTGGGGCCATTCAAACCGGAAACGGTGGGTCTGTGATCCAGATTCCCAATTCACCTCCCCCTTTGGCCACTAGGAGCAAGCCATTCTTGCTGGAACATTCCCAGCCTTCATAGCCAGATGAGGAATTGAAAACTTCAAATAGAGTTCCATTCTCAAGTTCGACGATGAGATCGGAGGTTTGCTCGCGAATTGTTACTTTCGCAATTCGGGTTGTCAGAAGCGCAAATGCCTCTCGCTTTGCATCGACTGGTGTCGGCAACCCGAATTGTTGGCCATCGTCGATGTTTCCAAGAGCGATTCGACCCTTCTGAAGAATACGCCATGGGCAACGTACATCGAGGGTCGTGCGCCCTTCGAATTCAAACCTCCAAGATTCGGCAGCAAATCTAGTAACGATTGTGCAGTGAAGGCCAATGAATGCCGCATCGATTTGAGTTTTCCACGTCACATCTTCATGCATGATGTAGGTGACAACCTTCAGGAACGATTCGTGTGTACCGTCGATTCTTATAGCACAGATCGAGCCAAGTCCCGTGAAGTCCTAGTGCTGTATCGGAAGCGCGCAGGCGGAGATGATCGCACGAGCACGGTGAATTTGCGCGCTTTCGATACAGCGACTTGAAGGAAGCCGCCCGCGCGGCGGACGCGGGCGCTATGGGGATTGAATGGAGTGGAGCGGTGGTGTCCAGGTGCGCCGGGGCAGTCCGGCAGAGCGCGGAAGGCAGCGCCCGATGCCGCTGAGTTGGATAAAGCGTAAGACGGCCGTGGAGCCAAGGCTGGAGAAGCCGGAAAGTTGAGGTTTGTAGAACGGCAAGGCACAGAGAGATTGCGCGCGCCGAGACACGCAAAGATTGTGTGATGTTGATCGTCGTCTCATGCGGCCAGCGTGACCGGGAGAGGTGGAGAACGAAGCTGAATCTGGGTAGCGGTGAATCTCTCGATGGCTGCCATGGGCCCGCCGCACTTGGGGCAAAACCAAAGATCGTTGGCACTGGCGGTGGAAGCCTGCTGTGTGGCTTGTGGTTGTGGCGTTGAACCGAGCAACTGAAAACAGAGTGGCAAGGTTGTGGCACGCCGGCGATGGGCCAAGAAGCCGAAGTGCCGGATGCGCACGAAACCTTTGGGGAGCAGGTGCAACAGGAAGCGGCGCAGGAATTCATCGAGAGAAAGACTCAGCAATTTCTGTTCGTTGTGGTGAGCGGAATCGCGCCAGCGAAACGTGACGTTTCCCTCGGCCAATGAAACCAGGCGATGGTTGGAGATGGCGACGCGATGGGTGTAGCGCCCCAGATACTGGAGCACAACCTGTGGGCTGCCGAAGGGGCGTTTGGAATAAACCACCCAGTCCTTTCGGAACAGTGGCCGTAGCCAGGCGGCGAAGGTCTTCGGCTGAGCCAGCGGTGTGAGGTCTCCCCGGAAGCGGAGTTGAGCGTCCCGGAAGGCCTGTCTGAGGGCCGCCACAAACTTGCCGCGAAAGACACGGCCGAGCACCTTGACGGGAAGAAAGAACGCGTGGTGGGACCGAACCCAGCGCGTGTGGTCGAAAGACAGCCCGCCGGCGGGAACCACGCAATGGACATGCGGGTGGAGTCCGAGTTTCTGATTCCAGGTGTGGAGAACGCTGAAGAAGCCGATCTCGGCGCCGAGATGTTTGGGATCGCCAGCGATTTCCAGAAGTGTTTCGGCACTGGCGCGAAATAACAGATCGTAGACAACCTTCTTGTTCTGCAGAGCGAGTGGTGCTAACTCACGAGGGAGTGTGAAGACCACGTGGACATAGCGCGTGGGGGGAAGTTCCCGGCGACGTGCTGCGAGCCAGCGGTCGCGAGCCCCGGCCTGACACTTTGGGCAGTGCCGGTTGCGGCAGGAGTTGTAGGAGATGGCGCGATGTCCGCAACGGGTGCACTGATCAAGATGGCCGCCCAGCGCGGCGGTGCGACAGCGCGCAATGGCCCGCAGCACTTTCACGTGCTTCCAGGTGATCCACTGACGGCTTCGTTCCAGGAATGCGTCTCCCGCGGCGCGGATCAGATCGGCCACCTCCAGCGGTGGCCGGCTCATTTACGCCTCCAGCGGTGGCCCGTCTTTTAGCTTCAGCAAGTCCAGAGGACTGGCGGTCGCGTTGAGGTGACGTTCGGAGAGGTGCAGATAGATGGTTGTTTCTTCCAGATCGCGATGGCCTAACAGCATCTGGATGGTACGCAAATCCGCGCCGGCTTCGAGCAGATGAGTGGCAAAGCAGTGGCGCAGCGTGTGCGGGTGCACGGGTTTCCGGATGCCCGCTCGCTGGGCGGCATGCTGGCAGGCTTGCCAGACCACCTTGGTATCGATTGGCTGATCGCCGCTATGGTGGCGGTTGCCGGGAAACAACCAAGTGCTGGGCTTGCGCCGCAATCCCCGCCAGTGTTCGCGCAACGCTTCCAGCAGCTTTGCGCTGAGCATCACATCCCGATCTTTGCGACCTTTGCCGCCTTGGACATGAATCACCATGCGCTGGCTGTCGACGTCGCTGACCTTCAGGTGGGCGAGTTCGGCGCGCCGGAGTCCTGTGGCGTAGAGCGTCATTAGCAAAATACGATGGAATGGAGTGAGGGCGGCATCGATGAGCCGCGCGACTTCCTCCTGGCTCAGAACCGTGGGTAGGCGAAATACCTTTTTCGGATAGGGAGTCTCGGCGATGCTCCAGGACTTCTGGAGCGTCTTGATGTAGAAAAAGCGTAGCGCTGCCAAGCGTTGCGTTACCGCGCTCGCTGACAACTTTCGCTTCTGAAACAACTCTGCTTGGTATTCGCGAATGTGCCGAGGACCTAAGCGATCCGGGGAACAGTGGAAGTGTAGAGAGAAATCTTCAACCGCGCGAAGGTAACAGCGGGTGGTAGCCTCAGAGTAATTACGGCGCTGGAGTTCCTCCAGCATGATTTTTCGCAGATGGGTCACAGGGACCTCCTTGTGACCCAAAATTTAGCTCAACCGCCAGGCATCTACCGCTCTATTCACCTCACGCGTAGCGTCCGCCGCGCGGGCGGCTTCGTTCAAGTCCGGTTATCGTCATCTGGGATTTTCGGCGGTGCTTCCGACCGAAGCCCATGCGACGAGCATTTCTTAGGCTGCTCGCAATTCCTGTGACAGCCGATCTATGCAGCATCGTTTGAACTTCCGACCGCTACCACAGGGACAAACTTCGTTTCGACCCACCTTGACACTCTTTGTTTTCATTTTCGGCGTGTGCTTTGACTGGAAAACCTCTTTGACGAACCGATTTGCTGCATCCCAAATCTCGGCGACAACGGATTCTGATTTCAAATCGACTAGAATTTCGGCTTCCGCTTCGGCGATAGCCGCTTTGAACGCTTCGTCGCCTGTCCCAACGTTTTTGTCGAACCATTCCCGCGCAGAATACAAATCCATTTCGATTGCAGTCTGGTCGTTGGGGTCGTCCGACAACTTGCGACGGCATATGTAGCCCCCGATATTCGCCTTGAGACTATCCACGATCGAACCACCGGGTGCTGGCGTCCAAGCCGTGCTGGATTTGGAAATCGCAGGGCAATCGTATTGTGGTCGGGAATCCCAAATCATTTTCGGGCCATAGTGCCGGATGTTGGTCGCGCCGGATCGTCTAGCGAAATAGGCGTGCCCGGCTTCGTGCAATCCAAGCATCAATTTGTAGTTATCGTTTTTGGGCGAATTGAAGAATACTTCAGCGTCGCGCAACAACTTCTGAAACCGTGGATCACGTAGTTGTTCCGGTGTTACAGACGGATGAATGTTAATTTTCATGCTAACTCTGAAGCAAACTGCGGATAGCTTTGCGCCAGCAGCCTTTTGGCATTCGCACGGGCATCGGCTGTTGCTCCGTGCTTTACCCTGTTCGATCCGTCACTCATAGTTATCAAAATCTGATTCGCACGGTGAAGTTCAGATACAAACTGAGCATGTAGTTCTGCCTGCATGACGGCGTTCTGGCGTTCGGTAGCTTCACGCTGAAGTCGTAAAGTAGTATCTTCTGCGCCCTGGTAAGCCGATTTTCGGCCAGGTCCACTCGCCTGTTGACGCGCCTCTCTAGTGGCTTCAATTTCAATTCGCTTACGCTCGCGCTCTGCGGCTTCGTTGGCAGCATCCAATTGCTTCTGAGCCTCGGCCCCCGCTTGCAGTTGCGCTGAGATATCAACGTGTTGGTAGTAATGAAGGGAACCGGCAAGATCTTTGCAGGCCCATTCCAGTGCAGCACGGTTTAGGTATTCCATTCCCCTGGTCTTGGAGCGAATAAACTCGGCGATCAAATTCAGGTTGTGGTCATCCTTACAGATTTCCGGGCGGATCGTATCGAAAAAGTGGTCAATCAGTTCCATCTGCTGTGTTGTAGTTAACATCGTTCTCTCCTATAAGCCGTAACTGGTTTATCGCGCTAACAATCTCTGGTTGATCTGCGGGCTACCAAAACGGTCTATCAACCTACGAAGGTCTTTCGGGGGTAGTTGTAAAATTGCCTTGCGCGTATATTCTGCGGGCAATTCCTCGCGCTCTAGTGCCGGTCGTCCATCACGGATGACCTGCTTTAGCGCCGGAACATCCAATTTGTTTAATTCGTGCTTGTCACGAAGCCCGGCAATCTTTTGTTGAATCTGCGCGTTCGTCAGATATTTTGTTCGCACAAGTTCATCTTTGAGGTTTGCTTCCGGCCCTTGGAAAACGTTTGTTAGTTCTGCGAGCAGACGTTTTCGTTCCTGACCTTCTGACTGAAAGGCAATTCGGGATGTAAAATTCGGGTTACTAAATGCCTCATCCAGTCCATGCACGGATAGGGGTTCACCGTTAAAATATTCAAGAAGCAGAAGGCGATTCGCTTCGCCCGGGTGAATTTCACAGTGACTGTCGAGATATTGCAGCCAGATTTTTGCATCGCTGGCCTCTTGCTGGAACTTTCTAACTTCGGCTTGCAGCGTTTCGTGATCTT
>JBEKCU010000168.1:0-18939 GCA_050014735.1 Candidatus Acidiferrales bacterium
AAGCGGCAGCGCCTGGAGTCGAGATCGGGATGGCAACTGAGCCTCAAAAACCCTCAAATTAGACAGCGCGCCTCGAAAAGTTCTCAATTAGCTGCTCGCGTGAAAAGCCGTGCTCTGGCAGCGGGCGGACCGCCTCGGCGGCTGGCGCGACCTTGGCAGCGTTCAAAGATACATGGGACTAATGAACCACGACCGCAGGCTGGCGGCCGTCGAGGCGGCATGGGCGTAAACGGGGAAAACGAAATTTGACGGGGCAGATAGAGGAGTTACTCTGCCCCGCTTGCAGCCCTTGCGGGCTTCGGCGGTAGCTTATTCCCCCGATCCTCTCAGGCAAGGTCATTTTACCCAAATAGGTAGGTACTTCAGGATGGCTTCAGCACGCCCATCGCTTCGTACTCGGCAAGAACCTTCATGAACGCGTCGAAAACTGCATCGTACTCGGCATGGAACTTTTTCTTGCTCTTTGGCAGACGGTAGCCCTTTTGCGGCGGCGGCCATAAATAATTGTCTTTACCAGACCACATCGCCAACAGCTTGTCGTAATTGTCGTCCGCAACATCTGTCAGTTCATCCATCATCCCTGTGTGGAATTTCGCCGCTTCATCAGGTCCTTTTGGGACTCTGCTGGCGCAGGCTTTTCTTCCTCGATAGGCTGCGCAACTTCTTCTTGAGCATCCGCAGGCGTGTCGTCGGTCAATTCCTCTTGTCCGCCAAAATTCTTGTTGAGGAAGGCAATCGCCGTCTTCCGCGCGGTCTGCTTTTCCGCCAGGAAGAGGTTGATGATAGCAACCGCTTCGTCGAGAAGTAGCCGAGTGCGTTTCGCTACGGCGTCCACGACCACGACGGACCTCACGGGATTCGGGACCACAGGTGCCGTGTCCGCTATGACGGCGGCTTGGCCTGCGAGATTCTCTTTGTTGGCTCGCTCTCGCGCTTCGAATGCGGCTTCCACGGCGGCATCCGCAATTGCTTGGTCTTCTCGTTGCTTTTTGAGAAATGCAAGCCTTTCGGGGGAAACGGGATTGAGGACAGGCTTCTTCGGCGGCGTAGGCTCGCCATTCTCAATGCGACGAGCCTGCTTGCCGCTGTAGTGAAGCTTGGCTTCGCATAGACGGTCGTAGTCTTTGAAGCCGAGGTAGGCACGACCTGCTCGCTTTTCCGCACGGTAACGGTTGTGAAACTCGGCGAAGTAAGGACGCAACCGCAATGAGAATTTCCTAAAGCGGATGTCCGTCTCGGTGATGAAACCGTCTACCTCGCCGTTGATGATGCCTACGATGTCCGTGTCGCTAATGCTTGCGATGACCGCAGGGTCATCCGAGAGAAAGTGGACATTTATGTCCATCTTTTCCTCTTCCGTGGTTGCCAGTGCTGTTGCCGTTTCGCTCATTGTTTCCCTCTCTAATCGTAAGATGCAGGCGTTTCGAGAAATGACTCAGCGATTAGGCGCTACCGAGGTACTACGCCGCGTTCGAAATGGCCTGTGATCCTTAAATACTGATCGAACTTCCCAAACCATCAATATGAGGACACGAATAAGGACAAGTAAATTCAGTAAATTCCAAATTCTCAGTATTAGAGGTTATGACGCAAAGGACAAAGCTGTTCAAGAAGCTCTGGAAAAGTGGCGTGACCACTGACCGGATAGCAGAAGCGATTGGCGTGTCCCAGCGGCACGTACGCCGCATACGACAGGACTTAGGTTTGGCACCGCGCACGGCGGGCAGACCACGGGCTGAGCGGTAAATCAAATCCCTTCGGGGTAAAAGGAAAACACAGCAATGGCAAACGGCACAGCAGCACCAGCACAGTTCCTCAACAACGACGATGACTTCGATAAGATCGAGATCACCCATCGTCCCGGATCAACAAAGGCGACCGCACCAGCACCAGCGGCGGAAGCAAAACCCACACCCACGGCAACGGTCTCAAGCGTTGCCATCGACGATGACGGAATTTCCTTCACCGACGAAAACATCAATGATCAAGTGCGGGCCGCAGATGGTTTGCAGACCGCCAAGATTTCCAAAGGCGAAGTGATGCGATTTGCTTTCGTACCCGATCAAAAAATCAAAAAGGCCCTGTGCCATTACATCGCGCCACACGGCACGACCCGGTGCCTCAGCACTCCCGAAAAACAAGAAGTCTGCTGCAAGACGGCAGACAAACCTGCGGCGGACAAATTCGCCGCGTTGGTCTACCGCTACCTGAACGTTGACCCGAAAACGGGAAAGTTTTTGGCCAACGCCACGGTGCCTATCATTGAAGTCCAAGTGCTACGCATGAGCCGCTCGAACATGCGCGACTGCTTGGACGCCTGCGAAGACAACCAGACGGTTTACGATCTGGACCTCCGCTACACCCACGACACCTCACGCAGCTTCGGCTACAAGCTCAGCCGGGCGTCAAGCAAGACCGCATGGCGCTCAATCGAAGCAGAAGCTCAAGCGCTCTCCGCGCCGTTCGCGGACGGCGTCAAGCTTGCATCGCGGCTTGGCAAGAAGCTAAACGCAGCAGAACTCAACGCACTCCTCTCTACATCATCCAGCAACTCCGAGTCAGCGAACATGGAAAAAATGCTGGCTGATTTGGACGCAGAATAACCAAACCGCAGTATTAAAAAGCAGGGGATGGACGCCAGTTCATCAGGGGGCATCACACAGACGATGCCCCCGTAGTTTTTCCCCAGTCTGTGCGGCCCCTACCGTGACAACAGCAAAAAACTTTGGTCAAGGATTCTGTGAAAAACGAAAACTCAAGTTGCGAGCTTGAACTTGGCCGCTTCAACAAACGTGTAAAGGTGCCCCCAGCTAACGACGGTACTTTTGCGGGAGAACTGCCAACGTGGAAAAATTGCCCGCGCCGCCTGATCATGCACCCCGTTGTGTGCGTGTGCCCCATCGGGAACGGCTGCCTGTTTGGCTACTTTGGTTCAGCAGCACACGGCACCTCAACTGAGGTGCGGATGCAGGACGACCTGCGTGTGATGCCTCAAGGGCAAACACTTAGTCGTCGCTGGTTCTAAGCTCGTCCCCGGTCTTACGTGTGCGAAGTGCTGCCATGACCTTTATCACGGCACCGTCCGCAAGGACGAGGGAAAGTTCCGCAAGATGTACCGCAACGGGGTTGAAGTAAACGACGAGTTCAAGCGTGTGAACGTGTACTCGGCGATCAGTGAAAAGACAGTAGGCAAGTGCGGCTGGTGCCTGCGAGAACTCGACAACGCCGCAGAGGAAGAAGAATATGAGCTTTAAGGATTTGGCAGCACCGTATATCGCAATGGGCATCCGTGTGTTCCCGCTACAACCGAAGTCAAAGGTTCCCCCGGACTGGATGTACAAGTTCCCAGCGCTCGCATCCACGGACCAGAAACAGATTGACGAGTGGGATGCCAAATTGCTGGACGCAAACCTTGCGTTGCTATCAAAGAACGATCAGGTCGGCGATCCGTGCTTCTTGGAGTTCGACATTCCGAAAGGAATGACCGAGGCGTGCTTGGAGATGGGACAGCAGTTTCCGCAGACACGCATCCACATCTCAGGGCGCAAGTTTTCGCACTGGGTATTCCTCCACACCGAACGCAGCATCGCAATAGGCAACCGCAACGCGAAACTCGGGAGCGACAAGGAATGGTTTTCGTTCCGCGCGAACAACCGCTACGTCCTCGGGCCGGGCAGCATCCATCCAGAGACTGGAAACACCTACGGCGTCAAGTCTGATGTCTTGCCGATCCCAGTCCCTGATTGGGTTTGCGACTGGATCGAGCGCCACTCAGTCAATGAACGCAAGATGATGGGTGATCTTCCCCCGGTCGTCGAGGACTTTGATTTTGACGCGTTCTGCGAATCTCTGCCGTTCACCCTGCTTCAGGACGGCGACTGGTACATCGCGTCATTCTGCCCGGGCGTGGGTCGCAGGCACAAGCACTCGCTCAAGACGGGAATCTATTTCGACGGCAACGTGCTGGGCTGGAAATGCTTCGCGCAAAGCTGCCCGTGCGCGTACAACGAGCACGGAAGCAAGGTCACCATAGGCGGGATGCTGCGGTTCCTGCGCGAGGAGTTTGACTGGGATTACGACGGCGACATCTGGGACAGGAGTACCACGGACGCTATGCTTGAGGATATGTCGGAGATAGTGGACTTGGACGAAGCGGAGAAGGCGATATTCGGGGAAGACAAGAACGTTGAGAAAGAACCACAGCCCGAACCTGCGAAGGCTTCAGGCGAGACGCATCCATGCACGCGGTGCGGCGCAGGCATTGACGACAAGCGCATGACTTCCATCTGCGACGCGTGCGTCGAGAAAGCCCAGCCGTTGCCTAAGCAGGAAGAGGAGAAGCCAGCGGAACCGCAGGACACGAAAGAGTTCGTGGTGCAGGGCGGACAGAACACGAAAGGTAAATTCTGGCTAATGGGAATACTGGCGTCGGACATCGCACCGGAGAAACTGGAATGGCTGTGGCGCGACAAGATTCCCGCTGGCAAGATCACGCTGTTTGCGGGCCAACCGGACTGCGGGAAATCCCTCGCGCTGCTGAATATCATCGCACGCATAACCACGGGCGCGGATTTTCCCGACGGAACCAAGAACGACCACCCGGAAGGCAGGAAGGTAATGCTTGCCGCGACCGAGGACGATCTGGCGTCCACGCTGATCCCGCGACTGATAGCAGCCGGGGCGGACATGGCGAAGGTCGTGATCCTCAAGCGCGTGATCGTAGAGAGCGGGGCGAAGCAGAAGACCAAGAAGCGGATGCTGCAACTCGGGGAAGACTCCAAGCTGCTCAAACTGGCGCTGAAGTCAAACCTGGACATCGCGGTGGTCGCCCTCGATCCTATCTCGTCTTACTTCGGCGACTGCGACCCGAACAAGGACAAGGAAGTCCGTCCGGTCATGGAGGCGATTCAGGAAGCGTGCGACGAGTCCAAGACCGCATTCATCGGGATCATCCACAACAACAAGCGTGGGGACGCGGACGCCATAGGAAAGATTCTGGGTGCGTCATCCATCGTCGGCGTGAGCCGTGCGGTCTGGGGTTTCTGCAAGGACAAGGAGAAGAAGGGCGAGTTCTTCATGTCGCTGGTCAAGGGCAACCTTTCGCGGAAGCGGTCGGGCATGAAATACCAGATCATCGACGCAACTGTTGTGATTGACGGCGAGAACGAAATCCTGCCTAAGACGGACTGGATCGGCGAAGCAGAGGAAAGCATGGACGAGGTGATGCAGAAGAACAAGGACGCGGAGGGCGAATCTGGCAAGGACAAGAAGATTGACATGATCAAGCTGCTGCTCCAGAGGGTGCTTGACGAGGCGGCGGGGAACGCGATCCTCCTGCGGGACTTCTACTCGCTGTGCGAGAAGCAGGGTCTTGGCGAAGTTGAGAAGATCAAGAAGACCGTGCAGCGGGCGATCAAGGACATCGGCGCGGTGTGCGACAAGCCGCCAGGCAGCAGAGGACCGTGGTGGATATTCATGGACATCGACGCCACGCCGTGGGTTTCAGAGCCGATGATGGCTGACCAAGAGGTGATGTGACAGTGGACAGAAAAACGCTGGATAGTGTGGTGCTTGTCCACTGTCCACTATAGTCAGGATTTACTGTCTAGTATGTATAAATAAAGGACTTAGATAGTGGACAAGGGTTTTACCCTGATAGTGGACAAGAATCTCACTGTGGGGGCTGTCCACCGTTTTTTCAAGAGCCAGAGACCAGTTGATAGCCTTGGCAGCAGGGGAAGAGTTATAAGTCCAGACTGGAGTCCAATATATCTCCTATGATTTTCTGGTCTTCTGGTTTGCTCGCCTGCGGACAGCAGACCAGCAGTCCACGCATTGATTCTTGGTCTGCTGTCTGGTGAGGAGAGCATCAGCCGGGAGCAGAGCGTCGTCTCGGACACGACGGAAACCGCTGGCACCATCGGAGAAGCTGATCGGATTTCGCGGCATGCAGTATTTAACATCTGTGAGGCTGATTCATCCGGGATAACCCGACAGCCTTGCAGTTTGTACCGATTCAACTTCCGAATGGAACCGCGTGCTGACTGGCAACAGGAGCACGCGGTTTCTTTTTTGCAATGCAGATCAGCCGAAGTACTACCTGCTGATGCTCTCACGCGCCCTCTCAGGGCCTTTGCGGCACTACTCAGGGACAATTCCCGAACTTTCAAATCCATTTCGTGGAGCAGTATTTTGGCAGTCCCAGCAGGGCTACTCATTCAGTCGGACATACGAAATTGCCCTCTTTGCTGCAAAAACTGGCTCCCGAGTTCTGTCGCGAAGAGCGCAGAACCGGAGTCTTGTCGGAGGAAAATAAGAATGCACGCACGACAGCAAATCCGCGAGCACCTGCTCGCCAGAGCAATGCAAAAGTGGGCGCTGAGGGGTCGCCATCCCAGCGCATTTCCGAGCTGCCCAGCTTCGCGAGCGCGGAGGAATTTCTCTCGGCTGTTTGCGAAGTATCCGCAGATCGCGGAGCGGCTGGGTTTGACGCCGTTGTCGGCGTACCCACCTTTGTGACGAGGCACCGGAGCTTCGATTCATGGACAGGACAGACAACCCCGAAGTGCTCGGCATCGTGGCGATACCTTCGCCACACCAACGTAAAGCGGAAGAACCGAGCTGCATATGTGGTTCCCCTGCGCAACCCGAACCCCCGCTCGACACCACAGTTGGAGAGTCAAACCCACCCAGCGCGGGCTTTATCGAGGAGCCGCGTAAAGGCAGTCTCCTCGATCTGATTCGAAACGCGGACAAAAAGTACCAAGACGAGCATGGTGGGAAATCGCCTCGCTTGAGTCATAGAAGCGCGACCTATCATTGGAAGTAGTGTAGCCATCTCCATGGGCGCAATACTGTAGAATTGCGCCCATGGAAAATCACGAGGAAATCAAGTTGTGTCTTTGCGGCAGTCAGCAGGAATTCTCTGATTGTCGCGGCCTATCCGAAGAAACTATCGAGAGACTACATGCTTCCATCCATGAGATTGGCCATCTCCTAACTCTCCCGTTAGAAGCACAAGCACACATTAGCCTGAAAAATCCCTGTGCGCTGTGCGACGGCGATGAAGGAAATCAGAAGTCCGTTGCACATGTTGGGTATGATCCGAACTATACACTGCCTCTCCCTATTGATATTGTGTATAGTCTCGCCGGAGGCGCTTCGGAAGTAGCTTGCGGGTTAAACCCGACAATGCAGCCCAAAGAGTTTGGAGATTTCCCTGATGGCATGGAGAATGATCTAGAAGATTTGCGGAATCATTGTGATGCTACCGATGAGAAGATATGGCCTGAATTAACCAAAGTCCTCCAAGACTGCTTTTCTGAGATTGTCAGTCAATTTAGGGGTGTTTCAGAACAAATGAAGGGATTATCGCGGCTACTGCGGGAGCGCGAGGAATTGACTTCAAAAGAGCTAGATTTAAGCTTTTTCGACAGAGCGGGTATGCAATCGAGTCGAAGCCATTTTAGGAATGGCTCTCCCGAATAGTGTGTGACTCAATTGTACTATACGACCGGGCAGTCAAGCGCCTTCGGACACACAGGGGAAGGAAGTATTGGCACCTGTTTGCGACTCCAAAAGTGTGACTTCTGGGTGCCAACAGTTGCCGACCTAGAAATCACAGTTTTCATGCCCCAAACAGTATTCATGCTGCGTAAGGCGATGTAATCGCCGGGTTTTCAAGCTAGAGGAGCAGATGCAGCAGCGAACGTCATCAGGGCTGGATCGAGATCATCTGCCCCCGTGCCATGGACCTCATCTCCAGAGTCCGATGGGTCGGCACATCTACAGGTCACAGTTCTTCTGGGTCAGTTCGTTGCGGTGAAGATGCAGCGGCGGACGGATTCCAGTCAGGAGCCATCATTTCCAGTGCTTCCTTCGCACCTTTACACCCCAGAATCGGATAATCGTCCATCATCCGCGTCAAGTTGAGATAGGCCGATGGCATAGTGCCGAATTTCCCGTCCGATTTCACATACACTGCGTAGATGATTCCATCAGTTACTATGACACGTGAGCATTTCTCCCTATCAGGCACGAGTGTGTAGTTCTCTGCTTGGTCTCGGGCTTTGAGAGAAGAAGAGTCGCGGATTTTTACTTCCACCACTACTTCCACGTTTGGATCTTTCCGGGGCAGAGCATGAAAAAGTGCGACATCTACGTTGTTCCACTCTATAGCCATTTTCTGTGGTGTCCACCCAAGCACACGAAGCAAGGGCACCGCCAAATACGCAACCGTCTCCGCGTCTGAGGGGTACACCATTTCACTTTGGTACCACTTCGCAATCCGAACCAGTTCCGCCATTTCCCTCAGCACCGCGTCAATGGATTGAGCAGCAATCCCTCGGTCAAAGAGGTATTCACCAACCTTCTGGGTGTGGCACGGTTCGATGGCGAGTTTGTCCCTGCATGAGGGGGGAAGTGTAACTAGTTCACGTGTCAACTCCTCCGAAGTGAATTCAAGCTGCTGAAGCCAATCCAGTAAAGGCTTTGCATTGTCGAGGGTGGGATTCACGTCCTGAACAGTCGCACCGAGCTTGAGTGTGTAAGGTTTGAATCTCTTGGGAGTTTTTCCATCGTATTTCCAAAGCCAGCGAACTCTTCTCACGAATTGCAAATCCCAGCCGTCAATGTCACCAAAGTCATCCAACCAAGCAGGACCTCCGACAATCTCGCCAACGCCATAAACTTCATCAGTCCCCAATCGAAGGACGACCAAGTTCCCTTCGACTACGTCCTCGTTGAACTGACGGAGGATTCCAACATATTTGGCGCTCAATTCCGTCGAGCTGCTAACCTCGGGCCACCCGCCTAAACAACCCGGACCCATCGCAACAACGTCCCACTTCAACAAGGGGTCAGGATATCTTCGGTCTTTGTCTCCGGCAGCAATTTGCCAAATTTTTCTTCCGTCGATATTCATCCTCGTCCTCCCGGATGTCGGCAGCAGGCGAGTTGCCCTACTGAGTCGCCATCGTCTCTAAGATGTTCTTGCCCACGACCACGCCCTCCGCAGGAGCCGCGCCCGATTTTGGCGGCGGGGGGATGGGGAGCGCGTGCACCGCGCTACGGCATACGACTCCCATGCAGCCCGTAATCCCGAGCTTCACTCGGGGCTGGACGCCCAGCGGTGACGAAATGCAGACCGGACTGTGTGCAATCGGACTTCTTTGATTTCGGTCTGCGCGAACTCGTCGGGAACTTCAAGTTCTTCAGCGTTGAATACCAAAAGATCTCTGAGTTCCTGACCGTTGGCAAAACGGATGTCCACACGTTGATAGCCCATGCCCGACTCGGGGGATTCGAGCAGCCGTTCGATCCAGTGTTGATCGAGTTTGACACGCATTCTATTTATCCGGGATCTTGGTAGGCCCGGTCACCGTGCTCGGCTGGGTGCCTTTCCGAAAAAACACTTCGATACCACCGCCAGGCTGCCCAAATTCAGCCGCGACTATGCCTTTTTGGATTTCCGTATCTTTATGGGGCCGTCCGGTAAACACATTCGAAGCTGGCAAAATGTTCGGCAGCGCATATCGAGCAACCGCATCTGTGCCGGTCTTAACGTTCTTGGCATCTTCCTCGGTCGTCGCATATGTCCCATCGCGCCAACTTCCATCCGACCTGCGACGTTTATCGTCCTCAAAGGCTGTAAATCGCTTAAACACCTCGTCAGTCTCCGTTTTCTCGATGGGTGCATCCTTCGCGGGCGTTGCATTCTTTAATACGCTGGAGGTGTCTCGCACACGCGACGAAAGAGAAGCAGCCTCACGTGGTAGAACCCTGAGGGCCCTAATTTCATTGCCCGAACTCGGAGCAGACTTCAAGACGTCCCTATATGAATTCTTTCGTAGTTCAATTTGTCCCTCGTTGCGAAGGAACAACAATTCGGCGTTGTAAGCAGTCCCTCGTTGCTTTGTGTTATCGCGGAGGGTTGCCTCGACGATCTGATAGCCCATCCCCGTCTCAGGTTGTGCTAACAGATCCTTTGATTCCATTTCGTTGAGTTTGAACATTAGGACAACAATACCTGAACTCCTCGTGTCGGTGGTAGCACTACAGCTTGTCCGGCACCTCCACGGTGCCGGATAAATCTTGAAAGCTAGTTTTTGCTTTGCGACTTTTGCTCCAGTCCAGTAACGAAGCGCCGTAGCTCCTTAGGATTCCTAATCAAATGAAGCTCCGCATGTGGCGCGAATTTGCGGGTAGCCTGCATAAGCACAGGCAGTCGGCGTCGCCAATATGCAATCAACCATCGCCAAAAATCGCTGCGCTCCCGCCCTCGCCGCAGTGCCCTCCATGCGCAACGTAACATCGCGAAATCAAGTAGGATGATCGTATCCGCCGCTGGCAATCTTACTTCGACTGCGTCGTAATGCCCCAAGTCTCCATCCATGATCCAATTCTCTTGCTCGACAAACCTCTGCTGGGTCTTCACCCATTCGGCGTGAGGCATCGCCTCAAGTCCCGGCTGCCAGAAAAGTTTGTCCAGCTCGATCACTGGCAGGCCCGCGATCTCGCCCAATTTAACGGCAAGTGTCGATTTGCCTGACCCGCCACGACCCAAAAGGACGACGCGTTTCACCTTGGAAACCTGCTGGATGGTGCTGGAACAACAGCCATCATTGGCTCTTCTTCGCGGTCGTCCTGCGGCTGCGCCCAGCCTTGATCCTCTCTTCTCGCGTCCTGCCGTCAACACCGCCTTTGTCCCAAAGCGTTGAGCGGCACTTCTTCGACGGGCAATTTGGTGGGTTCTCCGTTTCGGGTATCCACCGATGCCCACACACGTCGCAAACGGCGACCCGCATTCTCGTCCAGCCCATGGAGGCATTATACAGTAGTCTGTCCATAGGACATAATATCATTGACATCTTGGGCGGAAAACCTCCATAATATGTCCAGTGGCCAGAATACACCCTTCTTAGGAGACCCCAGTTGAAAGCAGCCATCTATGTTCGCGTAAGCACAGCCGACCAGCACGTGGAGTCGCAGCTTTACGATCTCCGCGAGCTTGCGGCGCAGCGGGGATTCGAAGTCGTGCATGAATATCGGGATTGCGGAGTCTCAGGGAAGAGAGCGAGACGTCCAGGGCTGGACGCGCTCATCGCAGATGCGAGGAGAAAGAAGTTTTCTGTGGTGCTCGTCACCGCGTTCGACCGGGTCGCGAGAAGTGTCAAACATTTCCTGCAACTCATGGACGAGTTGACCAGTCTCGGGGTTGTTTTCGTATCCCGTCGAGAAAACATAGATACCAGCGGCCCGATGGGACGGCTATTCGTGACTTTGATTGGCTCGATAGCCGAGCTTGAGACTGACGTGATACGGGAGCGTGTCAAGCTTGGTCTCTATTACCGAAAGCGGGCTGGCTTGCCTGTGGGTCGCGCCCCGATGAATATTGATCGTGCAGCCATAGTGCGCGACCGACTGAGCGGCATGACACTGACCGCAGTTGCGAAGAAATGGGGCATCTCCCGCAGCCTCGTTTGCAAATTGGTGAAGAGATCACAGGCTGGTGACGAAGGCTTTGTGCTGCCGCTGCCCAGTGTTGATGATTCCGTTCACGTTATGCGGTCGAGATCAGCAGCGGCACGCTGGTGACAAACTTATAAGTTCGTCACCTCAGAAGGACGAAATGACGAGCGACTGCGGAAGCGTCGTCCTGCCGCCATCCATTAGGAGGGAACAATGTGCGAAATCGGAAAGCCAATCGAGATCATCGACGTAGAGCCGCTGAGCCTTCCCGTGCCCCTGCGCAAGGAAACGGAGCAGCCCACGGAACAGCCCTTGAGCGTGGAAGTCGCGGTTGTCAAGGAGAACGTGAGGTAATGCAGTGTCACCGCTGCGGAGCCGAGCTAGACGCCGACCTTGCGGCGAAGTACCGCATCCTGAGGGAGATTTTCGGCGAGCCATGGAACCCCGAATGGGATGAATGCTACACATGCCACGACCGTCCGTGGGCTAGGTTCAAGCGGTTTCTCAACAATTTGGCCGATCCGATTTGGTGGGAGTACCACTCCCGCTACGAAATCCCAAGGTGGTTCGGCTTCAAGCGGAAGGCACCGTGAGGCGTTCCAGCACCCCGACGAGCAACTGGAGAATCACGACTAAACTGGAGGTTGAAATGCGCTCAAGCAGACGAGAGGATAAAGAACTCTTGGAAAAGATTTACCGGACTGCGCAGCGCCGCCGTGCGGCGAAGAAGGCAGGCCTCCCGCAGGTGGGGATCGTCTTTGTCGTGAAGGGCAAGCCGTTCATCGACGGCACCCCCATAACCGAGGCGGAGAGCTATGAGCATTTCAAAATCCATGGGCGCGACCATCATCAGTACTGGCAACAGTTGCAACAAATGAAAGCCGTGCCCGCCGAAGTCGAGTACGACGAAGTGTCCCGAGGCAGGGTCGCCTGCGACACCAAGACCCGCGAGTTTACGCTGCTCCTTGACCGTTGCATCCTCACGAACAAGAAGCTGGTGTCGGACATCATGTTGCAGATGAAACTGCCGTTCGAGAGCACGGAGACATCCACCGACAGCCACTACCGCTGCCCGAAATGCTTGCCGAAAAGAGACGGCCGTTGAGCCTATCATCGTCGAACAGCGCTAACTTGGCGCGGCATTCCAAGCGCGGTGGTCACGCCATGCCTCGCCAGAAACGCTCGCCGCTGGGAGGCAACCGATGGTGGTCGTGATCATTCTACTGGTGGTTCTGGTCTACAAACTCGGATTCCGCGCTGGACGGAGGAGGAGTGACGGTGACAGACGACGAGATCATCCAGACGATGTTCGATGAAGTGAAGACCGTGAACGTGCGGACGGTCAACGGCAAGCGTTTTGTCGCGGACCAGGAGACCGTCAGACTCAGCAAATCGAAGTTTGTTTCAGGCTGTCAGTGCTTGAAGCGCCTCTACTGGCAAATTCACCAGCCCGAGCTGGCGGCGGAGCCAGACGCCGCCAGCGAAGCGGTCATCGAGCAGGCAGATCAATGGAGGCCGTGTTGCGATTGACCGCTTCGGATTTCATGACTTACTGGCGACCGTCCGTTTGCGAGCTTCGCGTCTTCTTGCACGACAAGGGCGAACCCGAGGCGGAACCCGGCGCTTTCGACGATGTAATGCGACGGCTCGGGATTCGGCACGAGCAGGAACATTTGGCGACGCTCGGTCCCTATCTGGATTTGAGCGATGTACTGATTGACGAGCGCGTTGGGAAAACACTGGAAGCCATCGCCGACAAGGTTCCAGTCATCTACCAGCCAGCCTTCGTTGTCCGGCACAGGATCGCAGGCATCGACGTAGAAATTGTGGGCGCACCCGACTTCCTAATCCTCGACGGCGACGGGTACGTGATTCGGGACTCCAAAATGTCCCGCCACATCGAAGCAGAGATTCACTCCGAAATTGTCGTTCAGGTGCAACTCTACGGGTGGCTGTTCGAGCGAAGCACTGGCGTCCCCGCCAGAGCATTGCAGGTCTACAACGGAATGAAGGAAGTCGTCGGCGTCGAGGACGATGGCGGCGAGTGGGCGCTCGCGGTATTGGAAAACCTCGTACGCCTCAAGCAACTAGACGGCGAGCCTCCCGAACCCGTGGGATGGAGCAAGTGCGGAGGGTGCGGCTTCAATGAAAGGTGCATGGATAAAGCGGAGGCGGATCACAGCGTCGCCCTCGTTCCTGACGTTGATCAGAGCCTCGCTCGTACACTTCGTGGCATCGGGGTCACGACGCGCAAGGAACTCTTGGACAGGTTCGACTTCGTGAGCCTCAGCGAACTCAAGCGACCGCACGGGCGAAATCAGCGGCGAGTCGGCAAGAGTGCCGAGCGTATCATTCAGTTCGCAGAGTCGATGGAGACGCAACAGGAAAAGATTCTCTGCGCCCCTGTGATCCCGCCCTTCCCCAGCTACGTCATGTTTGATCTTGAAGGAATGCCACCGTATCTCGACGAAATCGAGAGCATTTACCTGTGGGGAACGCAGGTCTTCGGCGGGAGCTTTTTCTTGAATTGCGCCTGCGTCCCAACCTCAGGCCGCATCGGGCTTTCGGATTCGGGATGCTTATAATTCTTGGCAGGCTTCGTCTTGGGTGGTTTTATCTTCGACGCCATCCGTCGCGCTCCATGTATAGCAAAGAATTACGGCGCGATTCTATCATTCGGCAGGCCATTCGCGGAGACATCTAACGGCAAGGGCGCGATTCGGGGGCAACGAAAATCCGTCTGCGATTTCTCAAACGTTTGTGAGCGGGCTGAGCATAGGGATTCCACAGGATTTGAGGACGGAATACCAATTGCCAAGACGGTGATAATAGACCGCTGAAATAATGCCAATTCCAGTTAGTCCAATATGATGCCGGGCGTTTCTGCGGCGGCAGGCGGCACTTCTGGAGCGACAGCCTGTGCTCCTGCAACGGCGGGGGGTAGTTTCGTGGCTACTGCCTTTCCAGCGACGGCTCTCCGCTTCCTTTTTGCCGCTTTCCTGTCAGCCGAATTTAATTTCCGCGTCCGAATCGCCTTTTTCTTCGTCGCGCTTCGTTTTGTGGGCATGCGTATTTCCCCTTGATGAGCAATATATGGCGTCGCTCTTATAACGCTTATTTGCGGGGCGTTCAAGTCGTCTGACTGGCGGGTGGTGCTCTAAATGAGTGTTGCTGACGTTTGGAGCGCCAAAGGAAATAAACAACGATTGGAGGGGGAGTCAGACACTCTCCAAAAGTTCCACAGTGTAAAGAGTGAAATTCGTGAAGCTATCCAGCAAGCTCGTTACTGGGACGCCCTTAAAAATACCTGCCTCTTGGATAGTTATCTCGACGGAAAGTGTTCCTTTATTTTGAATTTCGACGCCACTTTCCAAGGCAATAACAAACGGTCCGGTTCCCTGAACCGGCATTCCGTGTCCACGAAAAATGTCACCGTTATTGTCTCGCAGGACAAGCCCACGGATGGCGGTCCTAGGGGTCAATTCGAGCAACAGGAGATGTTTATCAGAAATATCAAGACGGTGAAGGGTCCAGATAACACCATTCTGCCCGCCTTCGTAAGGCTGTATTTTGGAGACAATGATCTCCAACAGTGCGGGGCAAATGACATCTACTTTGATCCCATGCAAGCAGCCTTCAAGGATTTCCCTAGTTGGTCTGACGGGGAACTTGGTTGAGTCCGACTTGGCACTAGGAATTTTCGCTTCGATGATATTAGCCCATGCGAAATCAAGCGCAGTGTGAAGGTTGTGGACCGCATCACCGACAATTAACGAAAATTCCAACAGGGATTGGTTAAGCTTTGGGGATGTGTGTGTCAACTCTTGGATGCCGGCTTTTTCATCTTGCTTCAATGCGGAAGTTTGGCTTTCTTCCAAAGAGATGATAGCGGTCTTCAATTCCGCGATGTGCTTTTTGGCCCTCTCAATCTTCAAACGGGCATCTCTAAACAATGCGCTCATGGGAAACAGGTTATCACGCCCAGTTAGTGACCAAAAACTTGGTGGGCGGTCCGCCTCCAACCACTTGAAAAATCGGCATGTGCGACCTCCAGTGAATCGGGCGGATTCTATCACACGGTTCGCAAGGTTAGCGTCTAGTACGTTCCATCAACTGAGTTGTCGCCTTCGATCAACCGGACCGCTTAATATCTATACGTTCCAGTGCTCATGCAGATGCGACGGAGGTAGACGGTATGTCGAAGCTATCCCTTCCAGCAGCCCGAGTTCGACAAGGCACACTGACCCTGTATGCGATCTCACTCAAGGTTAAGGACCTGCTTGCGAAGAATTTTTACAGCGTCGAAAAGCTCGACCCGGAAGACGAGGACGACAGCGGTTTCCAGCGGGTCCTGAATAAAGCAAGAGCGAAAAAGCTGGCGGATTACATCCTCAAGGGGCAAGACTCGGAGGACGCATTCCTACCGACTTCGGTTTTCCTTGCCACGGATAAATCGCTCCCCTTCCACGAGACAGACAACACGATAGAGATCGACACCGCAATAATCTGTCCTTTCAGCGTCGTTGACGGGCAGCACAGAATTGAAGGCTTGCGGATGGCGGCTGAAAAGGACGAACGGGTCCACGATTTCGAGATTCCGGTTGTCATCGCTGTGAAGCTCTCCAAGCTTGAGCAGATGTGCCACTTCCTTATCGTCAATACGACACAGAAGAGTGTCGATACTTCTGTAGAGCAACGGATTTTTGCCCGTCTGAGCGCCGCCCTCGATGTGGAAGAACTGCCCACGCTGCCCCGGTGGATGCAGAACGTGTTGGACAAGGGCGAGGTTGAAAAAGCCATCAAATATGTCGATTTCCTGAACAAGACCCAAGGCTCCCCGTGGTTCGGCAAGATCAAGATGGCGAACGTAGCCGATTCGGAGGGCACGATAAATCAGAGGTCCTTCGTGAAGGCTATCGTCAAGTACGTGCTGACCGCGAATAATCCCCTGAGCGTCTTCAACGACTTTGATAGAGAGAAGAAGATTTTCCTGAACTACTGGAAGACTGTCTCGCAAAACCTCGACGACGGAAAGTCGTCGGTCCTCTACAAGTACAACGGCGTGGAGCTATTTTGCAAATTCTCGATTCCTTTCTTCATGAAGTTGCAGAACCAAGGCAATGATTTCACGGTCAAGGCGATGGACAGCCTCCTGCAATCCTGCCTCGAAAACGTGGAAGGCGACTATGCGGGCGTCGGTCATCCCGAATGGTGGTCTAAGGGCGGGAAGGCGAGCTTCCTCAATGCGGGCGCTATAAACGTCGTTTGTCAGCAGATGACCTTGGCTCTCAATAAATCCACCATGAACGGCGGCACGATCAAGATATGAACCTAAGCGAACTGATTCCGCAACCCCAAGGGTGCGAGACGTTCCGGCGCAGCAGGTGCAAATTCGTGCCAGAGACATCAGGCTGCTATGTGCTAACGACGTTCGAGAAGCTTGTGCTGTACGTCGGGCTGGCGACCAACCTCCGCAGAAGGATGAACGAGCATCTCGACAGCCCGGAAAAGACCCGTGCGACCGAAAAGGGCAGGTCTGTCCTATTCCACTGGCTGGAGACTCCCGACATCAATAAGGTGGAACGCACGTGGTTGAACATTCATGTCCAACACGAAGGCGCGTACCCACCACTGAACAAGATTTATTCCCCGGTGTCGGCGTAATCTTCGTTGACCGTTAGTCGGCGTACTCGTAGTCAGGGTCGTCAACCACCTTAAAGCATCCAGTTTCGGTGTCATAGTGACGCAAGACAAATGTCTTTCTGATGACCCCAACATCATCATTATAGTGGACATACCCCATGAAGTAGACGAAAGCAGTTTTTTGTTTGTTCAGATACCCGCCCTGAGTGCCGAGGAGCCTGAATAGAGTGAGTAGCTCAATTTCGAGTCCTACCGAAAGCTCCTTTTCTTCACCCGCTTCAAGAGAGAATGTAAACTCCGAAGCTCCCAAGGCATAAGGCAACACGGGTGGCAATTCCTTGTTGTCAAACATTTTTACGGTAAAGCTTTTACTGGTGACGTGGGCTTTCGTCCCGCCGATATTTGCTATGACAAAGTCTACTTTCCACGGTTTCTCATCAGGGACGCCTACAGTGGGAATGTTGGTTCCTTTAGACAGCGCGACACGACGGACAACGAGCTTTGGTCTGAAAGTGGAGACGAGCGTCTTGTTGGCAATGTTGACGGCGCGTCTCGTTTCGTAAGTCTGCCAAATCAACGCCAAGAGCGTGAGGATGGCAATGTAAATCGTCCAGTTCACAGCGAGAGAATATCACGCGCCCGCATCACTCCGTCAGAGTGACCACATCGCATCGTCCGTGAGGTGCCGTTCGAGATACAGATGTAATTTGAACGTTTGGAACGGCAATTTTCGCTGGTTGAGATCGGCAGGTTACGGCGACGCTGCCAGCAGGGTTTTTCGAACGTGCCATAAACGCGGGCTGCACCGAGGGTCGGGTGCTCCAGTCCTGCGCCCGCGTCCAAGCGCCCTTGGCATCCCATCAAAGCCCGGAGAGGGCGTGCGTGAGTCCGTCTGGCGGTGCGGTCGCGGCGAGCGATTGGCGGAAATCGTCAAAGGTCATTTTGAGTTTCTGATCTAAATGGAATACGGCATTCAGGACAAATTGTTCAGATTGAGTCTAAGGTTCGCTCCTCTTAAAGCTGTTGAGTCGCAAGCCATCCAATGACCGCGTAGACGGTTCTCGCGTATGTTGGGAAAAGCAGGAGCAGAGCTTCTGCTTCTTCACGCTGTATGCTCCCCCCGGTCGGGTGTCCCGCTTGGTTGCGAGTCCTGCGCACAAGCTCAAAGACTCCCGCCAGTTCTACGCCCACCGATTCACGCAACCTTTCAGGCATCCGCTCGCGCACCGAGTCAAGTTTCTTCCACACTGTGTCGTAGATGCGTTTGACCTGCCATTGCGCATCGTTGTCGAATCGCTTTTTCTTCTCCGGGCTATCCAACGCGTCATAGACAGCCTTTCTCAAGACCAGCATCATCTGCTCGGCAGCCACGCCGACCATCACTGCGGACGCCACGAACGTTCCGTTACGGAAACACTTCAGTGACTCGACAAGGTACAGTGAAATGACGACATCAAGGGTCGGAATCTCCTTGCGAATGCGCTCCATGACCGTCTTTATTCTAAGTAGCGGATTTGAAACTGTTTAGTTTTTGAACGTCTTAAGCTGGGAGCCGCCAAAACAGTTCATCCCGGTCAGGAAGAGCGAGAAAATGGACACAGCGACTTACACAGCAAAGATCGCGTAGTGGTGGTGTTTGGCTTCTGGCTTCCACAGGTTGTTGTCTATTTGCTAGGCGTATTTTTCTTAGGATGCTTAATCGCATTGACCCGCCCCCCGTTTTTGGTCCAGTCATAAGTTAGCACTCGGGGCTTGTTCCTGAATCTGCCCGGTGACGCTGGGGGCGAGCCCGTCGTCGCCGTGGCTGTGGGAAAGTGGAAATCCCGC
>JBEKCU010000169.1:0-9777 GCA_050014735.1 Candidatus Acidiferrales bacterium
GTGCCGGCAGCGAAGAACTGGATGTCGCCATCGCACGCTCCATGACGAGGAATGTAGCGGCCGGCCAGAACCTCGGCGATCCGCCTTTTTTGGCACAAACAGGTACAGAGACGCGTGCTTCGACTTCAATTTTCCCAATTTTACAACGAGACGATGGCGAATTCTAAGCGGACAATCGTATTGTTGTCAATAGAGTCAATGGTGAGGCGCAGCACCTCCGATGGACTCGGTACGTTGATGTGATATAAACTCCGTCACTCAATAAGTGTAAAAAGCCGGTCGGACGGCATTTCGAGACTGACAAAGCGTTTCGCAGGCGTGGAGCACTCTTCCGATATGGATCACCCCCCTCCGTTAATATCGAAGATCTCGTTTTCAATTTCTTTCATCGTGGTTTTCCTGATCGCCATTGAAGTTCTTTCCGCCATCTATTTGAAGATTTCCTATGTGCGTCAAGGTGGGTTGGAGAATGCCCGGGGTGCAGCCGCGCTGTCAGTCTATAAATCGTATTCCTGGGCTCCCACGTATTGGCGAGAAGAAGTCGCTGCCTTCAACGTCCTTTACGCCCCATACGTGTTGTGGAAAAGGGCGCCTTACCGAGGCGAGACCGTTACGATCGATGAAGAAGGGCTGCGCCTCACGGCCCATTCTCAGTGCACGGCCCAGAATTACACGATCTGGCTTCTCGGTGGTTCGACCATGTGGGGCGCGGGGGCGCCGGACTGGCTGACCATTCCGTCAATCCTTGCTGAGAAGTACGAAAAATCCGGCAAGCCTGTCTGTGTTCGAAATTACGGCACGAATGCCTGGGTAAACACCCAGGAAGTTATCGAGTTGATGCTGGAGCTGAAGCGCGCGCAGCACAAGCCCGATCTCGTCATCTTTTACGACGGCTTCAACGATACTTATTCTCTCTATCAATCGGGAACGCTCGATGTTCCTATCAACAACGATCTGATCAGGAACAAACTCGAGGCCGGCGATCCCGTGCAAACGGGCTGGAATCATCCTCGATCCAGCACGCTGCGATCGATGTCTCAATTTTTCCTGAAGTCAAATACTGCACAGGTCCTCGGTCGACTGGGCGCAAAGTTGCAGCATGCGCTAAACCGCTCGCAGTCGGCGCGCTCCCGGCAATTGAATACCGACCAGGTCCGCGCGCAATTGGACTTGGCCTATCTGAAGAATATGGAATTGGTAGACGTTTTGTCCCGGCAGTATGGCTTCAAATTCGCATTTTTCTGGCAGCCTGTCCTGCTGGTGGGAAACAAACATCTGAGCGCCGAGGAAGTAACCGAGCTGCACGACACACTCTCGGGCTTCGTGGGAATGCAGGCTGTCTTTAAGGAAATGTATACCCTGGCTCAAAAGGCGGATCGGCCAGGCTTTTTCGATATCGCCGATGTCCTGGATGGCCGCCAAGACACCATTTACATCGATTACGCTCATCTCGTCCCGGAAGGCAACCGTCTGGTAGCTGAGCGGATGTACGACGTTCTGCACACCCACGGAATGTGAGGTCGGATATCCCGCGGTTTCCGCTATCCTGACAAGCTGGACTGCAAGAAAGACTTCGCGTTAGAATTCGTCGTCCTCGCAAAGGCCGTCGTGTGAAATAGCATGAAACCTGCAATGGATAATTCGGAATTCCGGCGGCCGCACCGTGCCGTTGCATTTGTGCTCTGTTGCGGTTTGTTTCTCCTCTACTTGTCGAATCTCAGGACGATTCCCACGGGCGACAGTATTCCGGCGCGTTTCTTGCCGTTTAGTCTCCTCCTCCACCACAATATTTATCTCGACGAGTGGATCCAGCCGTACATTGACCCGCCTCCTCCCTCGGGAATTTATTACGTCACCCATGTTCGAGGCCACTGGATATCCATCTATCCAATCCTTACGCCGCTGATCATTACTCCAGTCTACGTGGCACCGGCTTGGTGGCTTTCCCGCCAGCTGACTTTCCCCTCGTCGGACTCACTGCGACTCATCGCAAATGGGATGGAGAAGATCAGTGCTGCCCTTCTCGCCGCCCTCTCGGGTGGGATCTTCTTTCTTGCACTTCGCAAGATCTTAACAGTGCGGGAGAGCATAATTCTCACGCTCGTTTATGCGGCCGCGAGCAGCACTTGGAGCATTTCCAGCCAGGTTCTTCAGACTCACGCCGTCTCAGAGGTCGCCTTTACCTTGCTGCTTTGGGCTCTTCTCGATCTTCCGTTTGGCAGGTATTCCGCGTTTTGGGCGGGCCTTGCGCTCGGTTTGGCCGTGGCCAATAAGCTTCCCAACTCGGTCGTTGCTCTGCCCATCGCAATTTATTTCGTTCTGCACCATCGAGACAAGCTAGTGCAATTTTTCGTTCCGCCGGCCCTCATCGGCGCCATCTTGTTCACTTACAATGTGTATTATTTCGGCACCGTCGCCGGGGGATACGTGCAAGCGTTTCACGCGATGGGCTATACCGGAGTGGGGGATGCTTTTCGCGGCTCCGTTTGGGCGGGCGCAGCCGGGTTCCTGATGAGCCCTAGCCGGAGTCTTTTTATCTACATGCCCTGGACGATTTTTTCGCTTTGGGGAGCGGTGAAGCTCTGGCGGGAGAATACCTTGGACTGGGGACGTTACCTGATCGCCGGAGCTGCGGCGCTCTTCCTGGTCTATTGCCGGGTGGAACGCTGGTGGGGTGGATGGACGTTCGGGCCTCGTTATCTAACCGATCTCGTGCCGTTTCTGACGTTTTTTCTTGCCCTGGTTTGGCGAGATGCGGTTTCCCGCGTCGCGTTGCGTGCAACTCTTGCCGTCTGCATCGCGCTCGCGATCTTCGTGCAGATCATAGGCGTCTTCTACTATCCTGCCGGCGCATGGGACAGCACTCCAGTGACTGTGGACGACCAACCGAGCCGCGTGTGGGATTGGCGTGACCCGCAACTGCTCAGAACCTGGAAAGCTGGACCGGCAAAATCTAATCTGGTGGAACGCTGGCGGCAATTGTGGGACGAGCGAAGACGCCACTCGGGCAAGTCAGTCGCCAAGAACCGATTGCCAACGTTACAGTCCGAGGAAAACCGCCAGCCGCTTGCCTCTCTTGAAAGGGAATATGCCAGGGGCCAGCCATGATGCGCACCGCGATTCTCGTGGTCAGTTATAACGCAGCGGATCTCTTGCTCAAAACTCTAGACCGCATCCCGCCCGAAATCGTCGACCGGGTGGAAGAGATCGTTGTATTCGACGATCACAGCACGGACTTGAGCTTCGATTCGGCTCTTGCCTATAAAACCCGGCGCAGCTTCGATAAACTGAAAGTCTTCCGGAATCCGCGAAATCGGGGATACGGCGGAAATCAGAAGCGCGGATACCAATATGTGCTGCGCCGCGGCTTCGACGCCGTCGTCTTGCTTCATGGTGACGGGCAGTATGCTCCGGAACACCTCCAGTATCTGCTTGCACCGCTGGAAGATAACGAAGCGGACTGCGTAATCGGCTCACGCATGATGCCCGGCTGCAAGCCACTTGCCGGGGGAATGCCTCTCTACAAGTATTGGGGAAATCGCGTCTTGACGTTCCTCCAAAACTGGATCACGGGAATGGGCCTTTCGGAATTTCATTCCGGCTATCGCGCCTACCGCTGCAGCGCTCTCCGCAGATTGCCGCTTAGTCACGACACCGATTCCTGGCATTTCGATACACAGATTCTGTTGCAGTTAAAGAGAAATGGGTTCCGAATCCTCGAAACATCCATTCCTACATTTTACGGCGATGAAATTTCCAGGGTGAACGGCATTCCCTATGCAATTCATTGCGTCTGGGAGTGCATCGAGTTCCGATTCGCGAACTGGGGCTTGCGGATGAACCCGCTCTATCTGGACGCATCCCCGGAATACGAGTTCCACGAAGATCTCCAAAGCAGCCACCGCACGATTCTCGATCTGATTCCGTCGGAGGGCTCGCTTAAGATTTTGGATGTTGGCGTCGCAACAGGGTATCTAGACCGGGAACTCCAGGCGCGCGGGCACAGCGTAACCGGAATAGAGCCGAATCCGGAATGGGCGGCCCAGGCGCGCGGCTATTGCCACGAGCTGCTTGAGGGCTCGGTCGAGTCCTTGGATCTCGGCGGCTCGCCGGAGAAATTCGATTGCGTCGTCATGGCCGATGTCCTCGAACATCTTGCGGACCCCAGGAGCGCCCTGGAAAAAGTGATTCCTACTCTGAAACCGCAGGGTCGCGCGATCATCTCAATTCCTAATTTTGCGAATCTCTATGTGCGACTTCTCGTACTCTTCGGTCTGTTCAGCTATCAACCCAAGGGCATTCTCGACGCGACGCACCTGCGCTTTTTTACCCTGCGGAGCATTCGGCTTCTCGTCGAAGAAGCCGGCCTGGAGATCCTATCGGTTCATGTCACACCGTTGCCTCTGCCTCACCTGTTTCCCCGGCTCGCCCGCAGGACTTGGTTCCGTTGGTTTTGCTCGGGCCTGGATCGCATTACACGCGTGTTTCCGCGGCTGCTGGCCTATCAGTTTATTCTGGAGGTTGAGAAGCCCGCCTGGTGGCAGGAATCCGCGCCTCCGGAAGGCAACAGGGAAGGGAAGGATACTCACTACACAGTTGCAAAGTCCGGCCTCGCGAATTGAATCGGCTGCGGCCCCGAAATTTTATTTTTGTCAGCTAAGTGCTCTCGATTGAAAATCGTAGTGCAAGCCTCAACCGACCGAAATCCGAAATTCTCGCCAAGGTGCTGGACTGGGCTTGCCGCTCCCGATTCATCTTGACTATACCTAAGGTTCTAATATAAAAAGCAGCTCTTATCTTCCGTTCGAATCAGTTCGACGTTGCGCCACGGTAGGGGATTTATGCAATTCGGACCGAGTCGTGCATATAAGTATGAAAGTTCTCGATCCTAGATATTGTTTAGGCCCTGCTGTACCGAATACTATCTTTCAGGAGCGTGTTATGGGCCCCTCTCAGCCCCCCGCGTACTCGGCCAAGATTCTATGGTTTCATGGAGTTAGCCGCGAAACCCTATTGCCTTCCTTTGCTGCGGTCTTATTCGCTCTTCTCGCATGCTCATTGGCTCATGCTCAGGGTGGTGTCCCTTTGGTGACAGTTGCGACGGACCAGAGTGTCTCGTCCAGCCTGTCGAATCAGTTCGGCGTTCCGTCGGGGCAGGCTGTCGATCAGGCGGGGGACTTGGTATTTATCGGCGATGGCCGAAGCGGGCTGTTTTTCCGCCCCGCAGGAGCCGGTTCGGCCACTCGGCTCCTGCAGACAGGCGACCCGGTTCCGGGATTCCCTGGAAGCCATGTAGTGTTCTTTAATACAAGCGTGTCGATCAATTCCTTCGGAAAGATATATTTCGAGGCTGTATTTAGCCTCCCGGATGGGGAGATTCACCAGGCCCTGATGATTTATGACGGTACGAATTATCACACGATTGTTTCCTCGGAAAGCTTGGCTCCCCCCATCGCTACGGCGCCAAACCTGGGAGGCCCTAACGTCACTTTCAGCACAACCTTTACGCCGCTAAACCAGGGCATAAACGATAATGGCGATGTTGCTTTCACCGCCGACCCGGACGCAACGGGCCTGCAAACTTTGTATATCGTGCCTTCAGGGAAGGTGCCGTTAGCGGTGGCGACATTCAACGAGCCATCGCTTCCGCCTTTCAGCGGAACCTTTAGTACCAATCCTGCCGTCTTGTCCGGGATCAACGCGCTTGGTCAAGTCCTATTTACATCGTCTGTCTCGGGAATTGGATCGGGGCTATTTGTGGCCAGCGAAGAGAACGGAGGCGAGGTTTTCAAGGTGGCTTTGATAGGCGACACCTACTGCGGTGGGGGTGCGACTGTTTCCTCCCTGAGCTCGACTTCCGCTTCCGCCGCTCTGAACAATCTGGGCGGCTACGCTTTCACCGAACAAGCGGTTGTCAGCAGTGTGACCCAGAGCGCCCTGTGCGTCGGCGTGGCCGGCGCAGCCCCAACAAAAGCGGTTGGCAGCGGGACTGCGGCACCCTCACCGATTGTCTCCGGAACGTTGGGAGTTTCTGCAGTCGGGGCTGCTCTGGCAATCGATGACTCGGGGGACGTTGCTTTCGTTTCTCCGATCACGGGCAGCGTAACTACGACCTCCGCGCTACTTCGCTATACGAAGGCTGGCGGCCAGTTGGGTGTGGTTGCGTATAATACTGAAGCTGCCCCGGGGCTTAGCGGTCAATTGCTTTCTTCTTCATTCGCCCCCTTTTCCATCGGCAACAATGCAACTGTGGCTTTCGAGGCTGGCACCGGAGGCAGTTCCTGTGCGCCTGCGGACAACTGCGGCACCCACACCGTGTACCAACAGTCAGGAAGCGCTGCCCCCATCGTGGTTGCAACCGACGGGCAGGGTTCGACCCTCTCCGGAGCTGGGACTCTCTACTGTCCCGGCTGCCTAATTGTCAGGCAGTTGAATAGCGGCTCGGTCTTTTTCGATTCGCTGTTACAGGGTGGAACTGCGTATTACGGCCAATTTATCGGAACGCCCGGAAGCATCCAAGCGATGATGAATACGGCGGATACCTTGCCGGCAGGTTCCCGAGTTTCCCTGCTGGGCATCCTAGCCAGGGCTTCCGGAACTTGGGTTGGATTTACTGCCCAGGAGTCGGGCGGGCGGCTCAGCCTGTTCGTTTCGAACACGGCCACAAGCGTCATGACGAAGGCCGTTAGCGAAGGGGACAGTGCCCCCGGAACTGGGGGAGTGATCGCGACGGCGAATAATAGCTTCGTTAATTCGAACGGCGGGATAGCCATCAATACGAGAGTTTCTGGAACGCTCGTTGGCGGACGAAGCGCGGGAACGGCGTTTTTTACCTGGTCACCCGGTTCCGGATTGGCCAAGGCGGTTGCCCTCGGCGACGCGACTCCAATTTCAGGAACCGTCTTTGAATCAGTGACATTCAACTCGGCAGTGCCAGCGCCGTTTAACAGCACGGGTCAGCTGGTCTTCGAAGCGGCCTACGAGGGAGCAACCGGGGGAACCGGGGTTTTCCTGTTTAGCCCGGCATCGGGAGGAACCATTGCCAAGATCGCTGCGACGGGCGACGCTGCGCCGGGCGGCGGAACGTTTACTAACTTCAGTACTTCCAATGGGTTTAACTATGGGCTGAATCAATCGGCTCAAGTTGCGTTCGGCGCGTCGAGGTCTGTCGGCGGACCGGGTTTTTTTGTCGGGGCTGTGGGCGTCTCCCCAGAAGTTGTCGCAGCCTCCGGAACCAGTACGAGCGCAGGGCCGATCACGGGCGTCGTTCAATTTTCGGGTTTCAATGACTCCGGCGTGTTGAGTTTCTTAGCAGTCACGTCGACCGGCACCGTAGGCCTCTTCACAGGCGTTGGAGCACCGGCCACACCGACTCCCTCAGTTTTAGCCTATTCCGGCGAGGGTGTTACGGGCGGCGGCTCGCTTCTGGTCAGCGGCGCTGCGCTGAACAATGACGAAAACGATGCGGCCTTTCTCTCCAGCCTCATCGGTGGTAGCGCGAATACGGCACTGTTCCTGGACCCGGGAACCGGTCCAAACGCAGGCACTCTGCAGCCGGTAATTTATCAGGGGCAATCGGCGCCAGGCGGCGGGTCATTCACTACTCTTTATGCACCAAGCTATGCTTTAGGCCCGGATGGGGAATTGATTACCACCGCTAGCTACGTCAACGGCCTTTATAACCCGGTAGACCTAGGAGTATTTCTCGTGCGCCAAAATGGCTCTGTCGCGAGGGTACTTGGTGCGGGAGACACGGTTCCCGGTGGCGGCACTGCAAGTCAAGTGCGTGTGGGACAAGGTCTGGCTGCGGGTGCGGCCGGAGAATTTGCATTTTGGGCGTCAATTAACGGCGGAAGCGCGCAGCAGGCGATTTTTGCAACGGCGGTACCTGCAGGGACCACTTCCGGCGCGGTGACGCTGGGTACGTCGGCAAATCCCGTGGTGGCGGGCGGATTGGTAACGCTTACTGCTACCGTGGCAACCGCGCCTGTCGGGACTCCGACGGGCAGTGTGACTTTCTACGACAATGGTGTTTCGCTCGGGACGAGGACGCTCACCAGCGGCCAGGCGCAGTTCAGCACCGGTTCTCTGCTTATCGGTGCGCATCCGATCACAGCGCAATACTCGGGCGATACGAATTACGCACCCGGAAATTCCAACGTGCTGGATGAGACGATCACCGGTCCGGGGACCAACGCCACTGCGACGACCCTGACTTCGACGCCCGATCCTTCGGCGATAGGCCAGACGGTGACGTTCACGGCTACTGTGACCAGCGGGGCTGGGACGCCGTTCGGAACAGTGAGTTTCTTTAGCGGCACTCCTTTAAGTGGCGTTTTGCTCGGTTCAGCGACGCTGAATGGCAGCGGGCAGACGACGCTCAATACCTCTTTCTCGCCTTCTGGTGCCTCGTCGAGCTATAGCATCACGGCGCAATACGATGGGGCTTCCACTTTCGCGGCCAGCACTTCGACGGCGCTTCTTCAGTCGGTAATTGCGCCAGACGATGTGATAGCGCCGGTCATTAGCTCGATTTCGCCCAATGCTGTGCCTGCGGCCGGAGGAGCATTTACTCTAACCATTAACGGTACAGGTTTCGTTTCCGGTTCCGTTGTGCAGTGGAACGGCGCGGCGAGAACCACGACGTTCGTCAGCCAAACGCAGTTGACTGCGTCACTCTCATCATCGGACATTGCCGTGGCGGGCTGGGATCAGGTGACGGTTTCCAACGCAGGCGTCGGCGGACTTGTCTCGAACGCGGTTGCCTTCCAGGTTGCTTCGGGAATCGGCCCCACGATAGGGACGGCTCTGAATTTTGTGCCTGTGACGCCGTGCCGGCTAGTAGATACACGCCCATCGGATGGATACGAGCCATTCTCAGGACTCGCGATTACCGGTGGCACCTCGCGTAATTACACCATTCCGCAAAGCCCCACCTGCAACATTCCCTCGACGGCCGCTGCTTATTCCCTAAACGTCGCCGTCATTCCATCCGGGTCGCTGGGATTTCTTACGCTCTGGCCCGCAGGTCAACCGCAGCCGGGTGTGGCCACCGTGAGCTCGATCGACGGCCGTGTCCGATCCAACGCGGCGATTGTGCCGGCAGGCACGGGCGGAGCGGTCAGTGTGTTCGCCTCGAATACCACGGACCTCGTGATGGACATCAACGGTTACTTCACTACGGCTCCCACCGCATTGCAGTTCTATCCGGTGACGCCGTGCCGCGTGGTGGATACCCGCAATGCCACTGGGTCGTTTGGGGGACCGTCCATTACCGGAAACACCAGCCGGACGTTCCCGCTACCCACCGGCGCGTGCAATTTGCCGGGGACTGCCCAAGCCTACTCACTCAACCTTGCCGTGGTGCCGCAGGGACCGCTGGGATTCGTAACGGCGTGGCCGACGGGGCAGACACAGCCCGGGACGGCGAATTTGAGTTCGACAACCGGAACGGTGACAGCTAGTGCGGCGATTGTGCCCGCAGGAACCAACGGTTCGATCAACGTATTTGCCAGCAACACGACGGACTTGATAATCGACGTGAACGGATATTTTGCACCGGCAGGGACGGGAGGGCTGTCGCTGTACAACTTGACGCCGTGCCGCGTGCTGGATACGCGGCAGTTGTCGGATACGCAGACAACGACGCCGTTCAGCGGAGAACTGGATGAAAGCATTCAGGCAAGCGCCTGCGGAGTTCCGGTTGGAGCGCAAGCCTACGTGCTCAATGCCACAGTTGTGCCCCCCGCGCCGCTGGGCTTCCTGACTTTGTGGCCG
>JBEKCU010000170.1:0-9763 GCA_050014735.1 Candidatus Acidiferrales bacterium
GAACATGACGTGCGAACTTTCCCCCTACTCCTGCATGCCGAATACGATGTCACAGGGCGCGATGGCCAATGTCCAGGGCAGGTATCCCGAACTGCTCTATGCCCCGATCGAAGTCAAGGGAGACGCCGAAGTTCACGCGCTGTCCCGCTGCCAGATGATTCTGACGGAAGCGAAAAAGCGCGCGCAGTCCGAGTTCGTCGAGGCGATGGCCCGAACCGGAATGACGACGGAGAAAATCCGGCAGATCGAGGCAAAGCGGCCTCAGGTGAAAAAAGCGACTTACCGCGTTCCCCACATGGGCTACGCATCCATGGCGGCCAATTACGTGATGCATCTTTCCGGGCAAAAAGCGCCGGCCGTATAGATCAGAGATCTCACAGGTCCCGGCGGCTGAAACATAGCTCAGCCGCCGGGGAAAATTCTTCGCAATACATTAGTGGCGTTTTTGTAAGACCGAGGAGTCGTCCATGGCTGACGGGAATATCGTTCAGATCGCACCATTGATGCGTGATCCGGGCATGGTGGAAATCATGGTGCCCCAGAAGTTGAAGGCCGACTCGAACGGCGCCAAGATTTGCGGTATGGACGTGGGAAGCACGACGGTCAAGTACACTCTCGCTTCTGCTTCCGGTGAAATTATTTCCCAGGCCTACGAGCGGCACAATACAAAGCAGGCGGAAAAGGTTCTGCAGTTCCTGGCGCGGCTCGAGAATCAGCACGGCTTCACTCCCGGCCTGGACCGCGTTTTCTTCACCGGATCGGGTGCGGGCTTAATCGCGCCGCTCGCTGGTGGCAAGGTCATTCAGGAGGTGGTCGCGGTGGCGGCCAGCGTCGAGCGGTTGCATCCGGCGGTGCGCTTCGTCAGCGAAATCGGTGGAGAAGATATGAAGACCATCTTCTTCAACGGAAATGAAAAAACGAAGAGCAAGCAAGTCCTGATGCAAAGCGCGTGCTCTGGTGGCACCGGGACGTTCATTGAAAAGACGGCGCGCAAGCTGCAAATTCCAACCGAACAGCTCTCGGAAATGCATTATGCCGGGCATACCCTTCACAAAATCAGCAGCAAATGCGGAATTTTCGCCGAAGCGGACGCGAACACGCTGCTCAAGGCCGGCGTGACCGTTGACGAAATCATCGCTTCCTTGTTCGAGGCCGTCGTCTACCAGAATCTTGCCACGCTGACACGCGGGAACACGCCGTCCCCTGAAGTGCTTCTGCTCGGCGGACCGAATCTGTTTTTCAAGGGATTACAAGAAGCCTGGAGATTGCACCTCACGCGCATCTGGAAGGAACGCAAGGTGCAGATGCCCGGCGGCGGGGAACCGGAATCGTTCATCACAATCCCGAAGGATGCGTTGTACTACGCGGCGCTGGGCTGCATTGAAGTGGCTCTCGGAGAGCAACCGACGATCGGAGTGTACAAAGGCACCAAGCAACTTCTGTGGTGGCTGGAAGAAGGGCAGCACGAAGAAAAGAAGAAGCAGGGCCGCGGCGGGCTGTGCGAGAGCGAAGACAACCTGCGAGCCTTTGTGGACTTGTACTCGAAAATGGATGCGACCGCTCCTGGAAACGCAGCGGCAAAGTCCGCGGACGTATCGGTACAACCGAAAAAGCTGGATCGTGTCATTGTCGGCTGCGATTTTGGTTCGACGACCGCGAAGGCCGTGTGCCTGTCTCCGGATCGAGAGTTGCTTTTCTCCTGTTACGCGCTGAGCAAGGGGAATCCCATCGAGGACGCTAGGAGCCTGTTCCGCCAGCTTCGCGAAGTGATTGGCGACGGCGAGATTCTGGGTCTCGGCATCACCGGCTACGGCAAGGACCTGCTGAAAGGCATCCTTGGCGCCGATTGCGGCGTGGTGGAAACCATCGCTCACGCTTCCGCTGGACTCCACTACTTCCCGGATGCCGATTGCATCTGCGACGTAGGCGGCGTGGACGTCAAGATCATGATCCTGAAAAACGGCGCAGTGAGCGATTTCCGGTTGAATTCGCAGTGTTCTTCGGGCAACGGAGCTTTCCTGCAAGGCGTTGCCGAACGATTCGGCATCCCGCTCAGTGAAATTGCGGACGGCGCGTTTCGAGCTCAGTCCATGCCGCAGCTTTCGATGGGGTGCGGAGTCTTTTTGCAGAGCGACATCGTCAATCAACAGCGCAAAGGCTGGCAGGCTGAAGAAATTCTCGCGGGGCTTTGCTCGATTCTCCCACTGAACGTTTGGATTTACGCGGGCGGCTTGAACAACCTCGCTCAGGTGGGCAAGAAATATATTCTGCAAGGCGGCACGCACAAGAATCTGGCCGTCGTGAAAACACAGGTCGATTTCATCCGGTCGAAAGTTCCCGATGCCGAAGTCGTGGTGCATCCGTATTCTGGAGAAGCCGGCGCCATCGGCGCAGCCATGGTTTCCATCGACTGGTGGGAAAAGGGCGGCAAGAGCCAGTTCCGTGGCTTCGACGTGATCGAAAAGCTGACGTATACAACGACAACCTCGAAGGAAACCATCTGTAACTGGTGCCCGGTGACATGCCAGCGCAGTTTTATCGACGTGGAATTGCCAAGGGGCGCGGGCCGCGACTGGAGCAAGGTCCCGATTGGCAAGGGTTGGGAACGCGTGATTGTAAACAATTCGTGCCCCAAGGGATTGGTCGAAGACGTGAACGAAATGAAAGTGATCAAGGCCGGAATCGAGAAGAACAAGAATGCGTTTCCCAACATTGCAGACATGGTTCGCAAAGAAGGCTTCCGCCGAGTCTCCGCTTCCGTCTAAGGATAGGTCGGCGATTCGCGTTGGCATTCCCAAGGTGCTGAACGTTTGGAGCACCTCCCAGTTCTGGGTCGGTTTTCTGCGCGAAATCGGGATCGGTTCCGAGAACATCGTCTTCAGTTCCGACACTTCCGAGGAGCAGGGCCGCGAGTTCGGAAAAGGGCGCGGGACCGTGGATTGCTGCTATCCCGTAAAAGCCATGAGCGGCCATTACGGTGAGCTGATTTTCGGCCAAAAACGAAAACTTAATATCATCCTGAGCCCCATGATTTATTCGCTGCCTTCGTTTATGCGCGGGCATGTGTCCGAAACGCTGGCCTGCACGCGCGTGATGGCCGGGCCTGAAAATATCCGCGCCGGGTTCATGAAGGAAAGCGATGTCTTCGCCGACAACGGGATCAAATACGCGTCTCCCTTTGTCAGCATGGCCGAACCCGATGTCGTCCCGAAGCAAATGCACGATTGCCTGAAGGACGTTTTCGACCTGAGTTTTGAGGAAACACAGCGCGCTGTGGAAGCAGGGTATAGAGAGTTGCGCGCGTTCAACAACAGAATGCGCGATGCGTCGCGGGACATACTGACCTGGTGCGCACGGGAAGGAAAACCGTGCGTGTTGGTGCTCGGACGCCCCTATCACATGGACCCTGGGATCGGGCATGAGATTGAGTCCGACCTACAAGCCCATGGCTATCCCATCGTTTGGCTGCAATATCTTCCAGTCGATGATGATTTATTGGGATGGATCTTCGGCGAGGAAGTTCAGGCGAAAAAAATCCGGTCGCCTCTGGATATTTCGGACGTATGGACTTCGTCGAACAGCAGCAACACGAACGAAATTCTGTGGGGCGCGAAATTTGCCACGCGCTTTCCGTGGATTACCTGCGTGCTGCGCCTCTCCAGTTACGAGTGCGGCATGGATCAGCCAACCTACACACCCACGCAAAAAATTGTCGAGGCGACGGGAACGCTATTTTTCAAGTTCGGCGATCTGGATTCCACCAAGCCGGCCGGAAGCGTGAAGATTCGCATCGAGACAATCGTTCACTATCTGGCAAAATACTCTGACAAGATCATCGCGAAAAAGCTCGCGCTGTTGCCTCCGAATTGCCCCCTGCTGGAAGAAAAGCCGAAGGAACTGGCCACCGCCGCAAGGTTTTAGTTTTTGGGTAGAACAGGCTTCAGCGTGTTAGATTTTGAATTTAGATTTGGAATTTCGCGCCTAGATCAATCGAAAACCCGACAGGCTGAAGCGTGTCCTACTAAGACCGCATCACCCAATCGAACAGCGGCAGAAACACATTGAACCGCCCCGAATCCCGCGCATGATGCAAAAGATGATGCCGCGCGGCGGGCCGGAGCCATCGCGGCAACAGGCCTCCCATGTGCGAGCGCCAGTGAATCTCCTCAAATGCGATGTAATAGGCGCCGAAACTCACAAACACCCCGGCAACCCATCCTTTCCGGAATAACCATCCAAGAAATAAAAACGGAATTGCGTTCGCGAAGAAAAGCGCGACCACACCCCACGGATTGCGTGAAAAATTGACGTACCGGGCGGCTTCCGGAGAATTCAACGTCGTATGATGCACCAAGTGCTGTTGCGCAAAGATCCCACGGCCGGAGTGCAGCAAAAATCTGTGCAGGCAATACTCGAAACCGTTTGCATAGAGGAAGCCTACTGCGAAACCAGCCAGAATTCCCGAGGCGGTGTAAGGGAAGAATTTGAGGGAGATGGCTGCCGGTATAGAGCCGGATAGTGCGGCAGCGATGAGGTTGTTCCGCTTGATTCGGCGGCCCTGAGCCTCGGTCGCGCTGCGAACTGCGTCATCGGAAATCATTCTGGCCGGAAGTTAGCTCTTTCCATCATTCCCCCGCAAGCGTCACGGCTTCCTCTTCACTTGTGTGTACTTCGCGCTTCGGACTAGCTTCCGGGGTGAGAAGACGCGCCGACCTCGGACGCCTTCGGACCCTCGCTCCCGACCCGTGTCAGGTAGAGTATGAAGGGCGTAATCTCGAAAGGCATTTTTTCGCGATCCGTGACGGTTCCCACGGGCTTGGTCTTCAGCAACTGAAGGCTATCGTCCCACGGATCGAGCTTCACCCTGCCGCCCAAGGGGAGCGCAACGATATGGCTGGCAGAAGCGTTTTCACCGGTCTGAGCCGCGACAGGAAGCTTAATGAGGTTCGCATCACCGATGCGAGGACTGATCAGGTTCGGGATTTCGCGCGATCGCGCTTGCAATTCCGTGACGAACATTTCCGCTGTGGCAAGTTGATCCTTATATGGAGAGTTTTTCAGCAACTCCGAGGCTTTCGAGCTCGCGGCGGCATCCTCTTGAGGCTTCCGCGCGAAATCGAAGTGCTGAAACGCCTTCGTATCGTCGAAGTGCAGGCGGTCGTAAAAGGCATACTGTGTGTCGAATTTCCCTCCCTCGACAATGATGTAGCCCATTTCCTTCGCCAGCATCGCCGCGAGACTTGGTTCGTCGGGAAGCACGTCGATCAGGCCCCGGCTCAGGACAATCGTATGTCCGATTGAAAACGATTCAATCGTGGAAGTCATCAAAATGCGGCACTGAATCTCGGGTTGCAAATCGACATTATTCGTAACTTCGAGGTTGCTCACGACTGTTTCCAAAACCTTGTCGACTTCGCCTTTCGGGGCGATCAGCCCGCTTTTCTGTAATTTGTCGATAATGTTGTCTTCGGCCTGTCGATTCCAGGCTCGCTGCTCCTGCACAGGTGATAGATCGCTGTCTTGCTGAGTCTTGTCAATCACGTGAGATGCGGACTCGATAAGAACCTGGCTGAGCTCCTGTTCCTGGCGCGACTGGCCGGCGTCATAGCCCCAGAGCCGCGTCTCCGCCTTGTAGAGAGGCGCTTTTTCAAAAGGATTCGAGGCAATACTTTCTTCGCTGTAGATGAACGCTGGAAGCCAGAGGTTCGGCCCCGCATTCACGCGCCAGCTATCGAAATGGAACTTAAGATTTGCGTCGTCATGGCCTGAATAGGAGCCGTCGAATCGGACGATGGTGTAGTCCTGATCCTCCACCCAAATCCTTCCTACGAAGCGGCCCTTTGCTCCTTTTTTCGCGGGACTCACGTCGAAAACAAGAGTTCGCACCTCACCCAGAAATTCACGGCGAACGTAGTCGAATTTATAGTTCTGGGTATCGAAGCCGTTGTTATCCAAATAAATCATTTGCAAGAACCCTTTTGGCAGGAACTCCGCCCCAAAAAACCGGGGGACGCTGATTAGCGCGCGTCCGATCCGACTGTCGTTTCGCGCAGCAAGAGATTCCAGGTCAAGGCCCTTGGAAAGATCGGCGCGGCCGATGAAGTAATCGTCGCCGTCCGGCAGCCAGTTCCCGCCCTTCTCCGTGACCCGTACTTTCTGAATATAAGTTTCAACCAGGGGAAATCGTTGTCGAAGGACGCTCATTTCTTGATTTTCGCGGGCGATTACTTTAGAGACCACTTGCTCGAGCGCTCCGGCGGTTTGAACCGGGCGTTCCTGTGCGGCCAACGACGCGGCGCAAACTCCGGCGGCAACAAGCACAAAAAGAAAAAAGTTGATGGTGCGCATGGCGGTTCTTCCCCCGTTGACAACCAATGGCAAAACGTTCCTAGCAGGAATACGTCGCAAGCCGGATGCCACAAAAATTACATGACGCCGCGCGTAGGATAAAAGGGGTTAGTGAATACCTGTCCCAACGACCAGGTAAGACTTTCCAGTCGACCGAAGAAATGTCACACGAGCGCAGAGTGAGAGACCGTATAAGAAGAATCTCGAATCTGATCGCGGGTATCGTCCATATGGCATTTGATGATCGAAAATGGATATCCTGGTGGCACGAACCGCGCGTACCCTCAACTTTTCTTAGATGCCGGGGCACGGACCGGCGTTGTTCGTGTAAAGTTAAGCTGAACCGGCTATACCTGCTGGCCAGCAAGAAATCCGAAACAGAATGAGGCTCCTCCGGCCCGCTATTGGAAGTCCTTGAAGGGGCCGATGCCGAACCCGATGTCGAGATTGACACAGCGGGGCAGGTGAAGTATCGTCCTGCCCAGGATTGGTGAAAATCCGAAATTTGCAGCGTTTTCGAGTGAGGTGGACCATGTTGAATGTCCCAGCCAGCGGTTTCCTCCAAGGCAAGATTCGTTCTTCGTCAATCGTTCAGACATTGACTGCATATTTTTTCGGCACGAATGGACGGCGGTCGCGGCTTCTTGTGGCCGCTGCGATTCTTCTATCTCCCCTCGCGTTCGCGCAAAACGCGGCGCAGGTAACGAGCGTCGATCCGTCCTCCGGCAAAGTGAACGATACGATCACTTTGGCCGGCGACAACTTGGGGAAGGGATCGGTGTCCGCGGTTTTTCTGTCGGACGACAAAGACGATTACAAAGCAACGATCGTCGATCAAAGCGCGGATAAGATCGTTGCGAAAGTCCCCCAGGTGAAGGCGGGCGATTACAATGTTTCAATCCAGGTCGGGGACAAACTCTATATCAAGCCGGTAAAATTCAAGGTCGAGCAATAAAACGTAATCCGCGAGGGGGCCAATTCACTGCGGTACGTCCCGCAGTTGAGTCCCGCTCCGTCATGAACTAATAATTCCGCGTTCTTACCCCCTGTCCTTAGCTAACCGACCTGTCCTCAGGATCAGGTACTAGGACCCGGGTCCTGCCAAAATGAGTCCTATGCTTCATAGCCGTCCTCCTACTCTTCTGGCAAAGTTAGGTTGTCGAAAGGCTAAATCTTAGGAAAAGAGGACTTGCCCAATGAATTGGAAACGGATTACCCCAGTCATCATCTCAGGCCTCTATTTCTTGGTTTCAGGCGTGTATACCCCCGCCCAAAAATCAGAGTGGCATACCGACTTGGCTGCGGCGATGGCCGCTCACCAGCGAGGCGAATATTCGGTAGCCCAGACCTTGTACGCGCAGGCCCTCGAAATCCAAGAGAAGAACCTGGGACCCGACAGCATCGAGGTCGCCGTCAGCCTCAACAATCTTGCAGTTCTTTACCAAGACCAGCAACTCTTTGCCCACGCCGAGCCCTTGTTCAAGCGCTCCCTGGCAATCTGGGAAAAGCATCCAGGCAAAGAAGCTGAGACTGCCTCGGCCTTGAACAATCTTGCGGATCTTTACCGCGATGAGGACATGGACGCGAGCGCCGAACCCCTCTACACCCGCGCGCTAGAAATTTTGCAGAAGACCGGAAAGGCTGGAAGCGCCGATGCTGCCCTCGCAATGGCTCACCTCGCCGATATTTTCCACTCGCAGGGCAAGGATACTGCCGCCGAAGCCCTTTACATCCGTGCAGTGGCGATCTGGGAACAGGCCGGGAAGACCCCGGGTTCCGAGGCCGTCAATGCCTTTTACCGACTAGGTGACATATACCACTCGCGAAACAAGAACACCGAATCCGAACCGTTGTACGTCCAAGCCCTGGCGATCTGGGAGAACACCGGATCAATGGAAAGCTCCCAAGCGATTGCGACATTGGATAATTTGGCGGACATCTACCGCTCAGAAGGAGAGTACGCCAAAGCTGAACCGCTGCTGACCAGGGTCTTGGCGATCAGAGGACACAAGCTCGGGCCCGACCATCTCGATGTTGCCGCCAGCGTGAGTAAACTCGCGCTCTTCTACTATTGCGAAGGACAGTATGACGCCGCCGAACCCCTTTACAGGAGAGCGGTAGAAATCCGCGAGAAGAATCTCGGTCCGAAAGATCCCGCTGTTCTGCAAACCCTGGAATTTTACGCAGCCCTGCTACGCCAGCAAGGTCGAAAACGGGATGCCCAAAACATAGAAGCGCAGGTAACAGGCGCGCCCGTCACCAATTTTTAGGAGCTCATGTAACATCTCCGCGGCGTTTGACAATTCGGCCGCAAAATTCAAGAGCCCCGTCCGTGACAAATCACGGACGGGGCTTTCTCTTGAGCCCAGTAATTGGCAATGCCAAGTACCTGAACTTGCCACGCATAATCCATGAAGCTACGCGGTTGCGATCGGACACGTCCTGGGAATTGCGCGCCGCAAACCGAAACATCGAACTGCGTCGATTGCATTGCGAAACAACACTCGCAGGCTACTCCCGCTGGATCGTTACTTTTGCGGCTGGCACATCGAGCCGCAGCAAGTGGTGGCTTGCGTCCAAATAGAGCAAAATTTCAAGGTCCGTGGAAGTGACGCGCAAGGTTTCGTAGCTTGCGTTGCCGGCTTGCTGCAGGCCGATCGATTCCACCGAAATGCTTCCAGGCGTCATGTCCTGAGGAATTACGACGGGGAACGTCTGTTTGCCGCCCGCTTTCCAATCATAGATTTGCGCGAGCAATGCGTACTGGTAATAGAGATTATTGTCGAGCACGGCGATGCGGGGAGAGTCGAACTTAAAATCCTTCATCAGCGGCGATCCTGTCCCCAGATTTGCCGCGCATTTTGCCGTGCCGTTTACGAAATCGACGGCCCCAGTCGCTTTTTTTTGCGCCTGCGCGGACCAATCGTATCGAATCGGCGTGCCATCCGCGGAGAGCTTGAGCTGTCCTGTTGCCTTAATGTCCGTGCCACCGGGTGCGTGGGCGGACGTTGTACCGCGCGCTGTCCACGTTCCCCCCGCGGACGAAATTTCAAACTCTTCATCGCCGACCGTTTGCCCGTCGAGTACGATGCGAAACTTTCCCTTGTCCGGCGTAAGGACCGTCGTGGATGAAACTATGGGAGCCTGAGCTAACGAACGGGAGGAAACAGTTCCAGCGGCTCCAGCGATGACCACCGTGAGACAGAAGGCAACCATAGAACGTCGTGTTCCCATACCTTTGAACTCTTCCCGTAGAACAGGCTTTTCATCCCGAGGCCGTCCGAGGGACAGCCTGTTTGGTTTTGAATTTCGTTCGAGTTTCAGAAAGTCAAAAGAAAACAGGCTGTCCCTCGGACGGCCTCGGGATGAAAAGCCTGTTCTACTTAAGTCCCAGTCGCCAGCGTGGTACGGCCAA
>JBEKCU010000171.1:0-9728 GCA_050014735.1 Candidatus Acidiferrales bacterium
CCAAGCGCCAAAACCACTCTCGGTTCCAACCGAGGTCTGGATCAACAAACCGCTAACCGCAGATGAAAAGACTCACTAAATTCCGTGACCGCTGGTCTCAAACTCGTTGACACGCGCCGCAAGGCGGATTTGTGTGCACAAGTTAGGTGACATGCACATCCAAACTCTTGGGCACGTTGCTGTCGATCTCTCTTAGGAACCCCGGATATTCCGGGTGCCGGTGACGCTGTCGGGGTTGCGTGTGCACTTTGCTCTGAGACGTGTCCAGGGCTGCAAACAGCGTGATAGTCCCGTGGCGCCCGTAATCGTGGGTGAAGCCTTCCGCGTAGCCCGGTCCCATCGGGGGCGTCGGCTGCGTGCGTTCCGCGGCTTGAATCTGGATCTTCTCATCCACGCGCTAAACCACTGCGTTGTCCGGCGGATTCAAGCACAACCCTGCAAGATCCCGTACTTTCTTTGCAAGAAATGGATCGTCCGACAGTTTGAAGTGGCGTTGCCGATACGGTTCCAGTCCAAAGGCCTACGAGATGCGGTGCACCGTCGATTTCGACAGGTCCGTCTCCGGAGTGATTTATCGGAGGCTCAGATGCGGGCCGCCTTTTTGTTTGGTCTCCAGGGGCTTGCGCACCAACTGCACTACACGCTCACAGCTGATCGGGCGAGAGCGCATCGGGCGTAACTCATCGTGGCCCGCCACATCGTACTTCAAAAATCACCGTCGCCATTTGCCTACCGTGGCGTTGGTCACTCCCGACTGGCCGCCAATCTGCACGTTCATCCTGCCGGATGCGCTCAGGAAAATTATCCTGGCCCGGAGTACCGATCCCGCAGAAAATGACCGCGAATTGTCCAGATGTTCACGCTGCTACGCACTCAAAATCAACGCCGCCTTCGGTCGTCCCATTGCCATAAGAAGTCACATTCTGCACGGGAGACGCCCATATTGCTTGCAATATTATTGCCATTTAATTATGGGAGAACACAGTAGAGCATGTCCGTAACTTTGTGCAGCGTGTTTGGAGAAAAAAAAGAAATTGTTGCAGTCGATTATGGAGATGGCGTGGAAGGCCGTTTTGGCAGCCAGAAGTAGATCGGTCTCTGTTCTCGGATCGTAGCTACGGAGGATTTGCTTGAACTTGCTCCACATCGCTTCGATGGGATTGAAGTCGGGAGAATAGGGTGGCAGAAATAGCAGCCGGGCGCCTGCAGCCTAGATTACTTCGCGGACTCCCCGGATTTTGTGCGTGGCTAGATTATCCAGGATCACCAGGTCGACGGCTCGCAAGGTAGGAGCCAATCCTTGCGTCACCCAGGCCAAGAACATTTCGCCATTCATAGGACCCTCAAACAGCCACGGGGCGAAAGGACCCTCCAAGCATAGGCCAGCGATCAACGTGCGGGTTTGATAGCTTTCGTGCGGGATGCGGGCGACCAGTCTTCGTCCCCCGAGGGCCCGGCCGTGCACCCGCGTCATTTGGGTGTTGGCCCCGATTTCACCTACAAAGACCAGCGAGGTCAACGGTTCCGCAGCTAACTGCTGATGCCATCGAGCTCTTTTTTCGGCCACGTCCGGCCGGTTTTGTTCGGCCGCGACCAGAGTTTTTTTATACCTCGAGCCCAGTTGCCGAAGCCATAAATCGATCATGGAAGTTCCGAAGGGCCGGTCCATGTGCGCACCAAACTCGGCGAGCGTCCGAGCAGGTCGCGCGCCTGATCGAGCACGAATTTGGAGTGCGCTGTCATCCAGACAACGTGTGGAAGTTTCTGGTATCGCTCGGACGGAGCTGCCGGCGGCCCGAGGGCCGGGCACCGGATCGCAACGAACAAGCCATCCGCCACTGGAAGAAGGCCATTCGGCCCGACATAAAAAAAACCAAAAAACATCGGCGACCGATTGTCTTTCTCGACGAAAGTGGACTGGGCCAGCGACCGCATCGCCGCCGGACATGGTCACATCGGAGCCGCACACCGGCGCTACAGTATCGCTTCAACTGGAAGACGATTTCAGTCGTCGAGTCCATCACGCCGTGGAGTTTCAGCTTTCGGACTTATCCCGAAGCGATCCGCGCCCCGCACAGCGTGGCATTTTTCAAACAACTGCTGAGACACATTCCCGGAAATCTGCTGCTGATGTAGAACTGGCTGCCAGCGAATCGCAGCCGTTTGGTGCAGCAGTTCATGGTTGAGCAGACGGGCCGCATCTATATCGAGTAGTTGCCCACCCACGGTCTGGAATTGAACGCCACCGAATACATCCGGGCCACTGCAATCAACACAAACTTACCAACGCCTGCCTCAAGGGCCCCGCAGAATTGAATCACGGTGCGCGCCGCACTCTCCGCAACATGAACCGCCGCCATGTAGTCATCACCTTCTTCTGGAAACAAGCTTCTTCATCACTAGAATGACCATATATTATGCGGATATCAACAAATGGCTATTTCGAAAACCGTCGCTGACGATCATTATGGCCAAGACGAATTCAGGGATTCGTAGAATGGGAGAGCACTGCAGGGCACATTTGGACAAATCAAAACCTGAAGCTGACGCGGAATCCAGAAGCGGGAGGGTGAACGATGGGGATGAGATCGGAAAAGGATTCACTGGGCCAACTTGAAGTACCGCTGGATGCCTATTACGGCATTCAAACGCAGCGTGCGATCTACAATTTTCCGATAAGCGGAATCCACGCGCACGTCCAATTAATCCGCTCCGTGGGCATGATTAAGAAAGCCAGCGCGATGACGAATCGCGAATTGAAACTTCTGGATGCAAGACGCGCAGGCGTCATTATGCGAGCGGCGGACGAAGTCATCGCCGGAAAATGGAATGAACAATTTGTCGTGGATGTCTATCAAGCCGGTGCCGGCGTTTCATTTCATATGAACGCCAACGAAGTCATCGCAAATCTAGCGATCGAAATGCTCGGCGGAAAACGCGGCGACTATCAACTGTGTCATCCGAACGATCACGTTAACTGCTCGCAGTCGACCAACGACGTCTTCCCGACTGCGATGCGGCTTGCCGGTGTATTTTTGTTCGATGAGATTCTCAGCGCTGTAACAGGGCTAGAAAAGGCGTTGGCGCGGAAATCCGAAGTTTTCGACCGCGTTCTAAAATCGGGACGTACACATCTGATGGACGCAGTTCCGATTCGACTGGGGCAAGAGTTCGCGGCATACGCGACCGCCATGCGGCGATGCGAGATGGTGTTAAGGCAAGCAAAGAATTTGCTGCTGGAAGTGGGGCTTGGTGGGTCGGCTGTGGGAACAGGTATCAACACGCATCCGAGATATCAGAGGCTTGTCGTAGGCCACCTGAGCAAGATCTCCGGCCTGCGTCTCCGCGCTACGGACGATCTCCGATATGCCATGCAATCCAATCTTGCCATCAGTGTCGCGTCGTCTGCTCTCCGAAACCTTTCACTTGAATTGATTCGGGTCAGCAACGATCTTCGGTTGCTTTCCAGCGGACCCAATACAGGCTTGGCAGAGATTGGGTTACCTGTGCTGCAACCCGGCTCTTCGATTATGCCGGGGAAGATTAATCCGGTAATGGCTGAACTGACGGCCATGGTGGGATTCCAGGTTGTTGGAGCGGACGCTGCAACCGCGATGGCGGTGCAAGCCGGTCAATTGGAATTGAACGTAATGATGCCGACGATGGCATGGAACGTACTGCATTCCGCGGAAATTCTGAAGAACACCATTCGAGTGCTAACAACGAAGTGCGTGACTGGGATTTTGGCGAATGAAGAGCGGTGCCGGTACTATGCGAACGCCACGATTTCGATTGCAGCCGCCTTGAACCCGTACATCGGCTACGCAGCGGCAGCGGAAATCGCGAAGGAGAGTATTCGGACGGGCAGGACGGTTACGGAGATTGCGTTGGAGAGGAAGTTGGTGGACCAGCGGTTGCTGCGCGAGATTTTAGATCCTGTGCGCACGACCAGCCCGGCGGCACCGGTCAGGGTATCGGTCGGAAGGAAAAAGAAAAAGCGGTTAGGCACACAGAGTTTGCCGAAAGCAGATTCCTCGAAGTAGGAATATACAGTCTAAAATTTAAAATGTGAGATTTGAAATTTGGTACTTCTAAACGTATGCAAATAACGCTGGCGCATTTTAGTGCGCTGCTTTTAGCTGGCGGGAGCGATTTTTTCCAGCAGTTTTTCCTTGCGATAAATCAGCGCATTGATGTTTGAAGTGGCCAGCTCGAACCCATGGCCGTGCGTAATGGCATCGGTTGGGCAAGCCTCGACGCAATAGCCACAAAAGATACAGCGGGAATAATCGATATTGTAGATGCTCGCGTAGCGTTCTCCGGCGGAAACGCGCTGCACGTCCGTATTTTCGGCGGCTTCGATGTAGATGCATCGCGCGGGACAGGCGGCGGCGCACAGGAAACAGCCGACGCATTTCTCCAAGCCATTTTCGTCTCGGTGCAGGACGTGAATACCGCGATAGCGAGCCTGAAAATGAACGGGTTCTTCGGGATAGTTTTCGGTGACGGTTTTTCGCAGCATATTGCGAAACGTCACGCTAAAGCCCTTTATCAGGGTCGATAAAGTTTCGGCGGCTTCCTTGATCATGGAAGACATCGCTTGCCAGTTTAACAAAGTCGACGTTGTCCGGCAAACGGAAGGATCATGTCGGAATCCACATAGTTACGGAGCGGTTAGGAGAGACTGGATTGTACCTGCCCGCCGGTGAGAGCGGCAACAATCTGTTTGCCGTGGAATCGGCCGTTTTCGATAAAAATTTCGCTAGTGTGATTTCCACCTATGACAACTCCGGCGACAAAGATACCCGGAACGTTGCTCTCGTGCGTCCGCGGATCCATAGTGGGCTTATTGGTAGCCGGATCCAGCGTGATCCCAAGTGAGCGCAAGAACTCGAAGTCCGGGTGGTAACCGGTTAGTGCAAAGACTTGGTCCGCAGGCAGCGACCTATCGCCCGCCTGGTTCGAGATCCAAACGTGTCCGGGTTCGATTCGTGTGACGTGCGTTTCAAAATGAGCTTGAATCTGGCCTGCCTTGATCCGATTTTCAATATCGGGCCGGACCCAGTACTTTAGCGTGGAGCCAAGTTGCGCCCCGCGATGAATCATTGTTACGTTCGCTCCCGAGCGATAGAGATCGAGCGCCGCTTCGGCAGCCGAATTTTTAGCTCCGATCACAACCACATCTTGCCGCCAAAAGGGGTGGGGCTCGGTATAGTAGTGAGAAACGTGGGGCAACTCTTCCCCAGGTATGCCGAGGCGGTTGGGCAGGTCGTAGTATCCGGTGGCCACCGCAATCTTTCTTGCCGCGAATTGATGTTCGATGCCCTGCTCGGTGCGTGTGTGTACGGTAAAGTGTCCATCGGCGCCTTCGATCCGGTCCACGCGATGGCCCAAGCGTAAATCCAGCTGATAATGCTCAACGCATTTGCGGTAATACTTCAGCGCCTCGACCCGCGTGGGCTTTTCAGCCGCGCTTGTAAGCGGCAGGTCACCGATTTCGAGAAGCTCCGGCGTCGTGAAGAACACCATATTGACAGGATAATGGTAAATAGAGTTGCAAAGGCAGCCCTTGTCGATCACCAGGGGCCGCATTCCCGCCCGCTTAGCCTCGATGGCGCATGCCAAGCCTGTAGGTCCGGCGCCGATGCAAATCAAATCGTATGTGCTCACAAAAATAGTTTGCCTCGGGGATTGGTGTTTTGCAACTGGCGCATTAGCACATTCATCTTCCCCTCATTTTGCTGTAACCCATTTTTTACATTCTATGGGTATAATTCCCATTGGGGGAAACCCGCTTGGCTTCGGGCATCGAGTCCGCCACTGAACCCACATCCATCGAATCCGTGAACGCCCGTCATGTGGCGTCGAAACTACTCGAGCCTGCCCGCGGATATCCGGGGGCTCTGATTGTTGTGGAAGGGATCGACGGCTCAGGAAAAAGCACTCAGCTCTATTTGCTCAAGCGGTGGCTGGAAATCGGCGGCTATCGTCTGCATTTCACCGAATGGAATTCTTCCCCGCTCGTAAAATCGGCTACCAGACGCGGGAAGCAGCGCCGGTTGCTGACCCCGACGACGTTTTCCTTACTCCATGCGGCCGATTTTGCGGACCGGTGCGAGCGGCAAATTCTTCCTCTACTGCACAGCGGCTACCTGGTCCTGGCGGACAGGTACGTTTACACCGCGTTTGCGCGCGATGTAGCCCGCAACTGTTCCCCGAGGTGGCTTCGCAACCTGTATCGTTTCGCGCCCGTTCCGGACATCACGTTCTATTTTCGCGCCCCGCTGGACGTTGCCGTTAACCGCATCATGAGCGGACGGCCAAAGCTCAAATATTATGAAGCCGGCATGGACTTGAACCTTTCGCTCGACCGGGCCGAAAGCTTTCGAATTTTTCAAGGCCGCATCCTGGCCCAATATAACGAAATGATTGAATCGGACCAGTTCGTGGTAATGGACGGAACGCTTCCCGTCAACAAACTCCAGAAAGAGATGCGCCAGTTTGTGAAGTCGCGCATCGATCTGTCGCGATTTGCTCCCAAGAAAGCATCGCGAAGCGCCCGGAGTCCTCAGTGAAGGCATCGCGAAACACTCGGAAGAGCGGTCGCGAAAAAGCTGTTCTTTCGCACCCAGGAGCCTCTCCGCGCAACTACGGATTGCCGCTCCCCGGGATTCACGATGAGGAATACGGCGGCTCGTTGATCGTAATCGAGGGAATGGATGGCTCCGGGCGCTCGACGCAGATTTCCCTGCTGACCGAGTGGCTGGAATCGGAGGGCTTTGCCGTCGAGACGATGGGGCTGCGGCGCTCGGGGCTGGTTGCGAAGGATATCGACGCGTTGTTGGCCGAAAACACGATTACGCGGATGACCCTGACGTTGATGTATGCGACCGATTTCTACGATCAGCTCGAGCACCGCATTATCCCCGCTCTCCGCTCGGATTTTGTTGTCTTGGCTGACCGGTACTTTTACACGCTGATTGCTCGCGCGGCCGCGCGAGGAATCGAGCGAGATTACCTGCACGGCCTTTATGAAATGGCTTTGCGGCCCGATCTTACGTTTTGGCTCAACGTTCGCCCGGAAGCGGCTTTTGAACGCGAGTTTCGGAAGTCTCACACGATCAGTTATTGGGAATCCGGCCGCGACCTTTGTCTTTCGGACGATCTTTTTCAATCGTTCATCATGTATCAGGCAAAGATCAAAAAAGAATTCGAGTCGCTCTCGGAGCGGCACGGATTCCTGGCGATGGATGGCGAGGCGAGCATTGCCACAGTCAACGCCGAGCTGCGAAAGCGCATTGCCGCCCATCTTGGCATTCAACGAACACATTACAGGCCGTCCGCGGCTTTGGCTCCCCTGTGGCGCTGAGACTTTCCAATCCCATCCACCTGGCCGCGATCGACGCCGGCTCAAATGCTCTTCGGCTTATTGTCGCCCGTGTCCACTCCGTGGATGAGTGGGAGGTCATTGAATCCCGTCGCACTCCTGTGCGCCTGGGTCATTCCGCATTTACGACTGGGAAACTGGATCGTAAGATTTTGCGCGAGACGACTTCCGCATTTGTGGAGTTCCGGAAAATTATGGATCGCCACGGCGTCTCCGCATATCGCGCGGTGGCCACCAGCGCAGCCCGGGAGGCCCGCAACCGCCACGTGTTGATCGAGAGGATTCGCAATCAATCCAAGATCGATCTTGAAATTATATCGGGCGAGGAAGAGGCCCGGCTGGTCTGCATAGCGGCGCTTCGGTCGCTTCGGAATTACGAACCACCTCGTTTCATTCTCGATTTAGGCGGTGGCAGCCTAGAGTTGAACGAGTTGCGGCGAGGGGTCTTACAGGAAAGTATCGGCTTGCCATTGGGCACTGTCCGATTGATGGAGGCGTTCCATGCGCAGGGCGCAATCCATGAACACACCGCAAACGATATCCGTTCGCACGTTATGTCCGTGCTTCAGAGCGCGCTGCCCAACCGCCCGAGGTCGGCAACATCTCTCGCGGTCGCTTGCGGCGGCAATGCAGAGACTCTAGCGGCCATGGCTCCCGGACCGCGTGCCGCTGGAATGGGAACTCTGAATCCGAGATTGCTCGGCGACCGCCTCTGGCAGATCCTTCAACTCGATGTAGACGGCCGCATGAAGGCGTTTGGGGTTCGGCGTGACCGTTCGGAAGTCATGGGTGTTGCCGCCATCGTGCTGGTCACAGTGGCAAGATGGCTGAGACTTCGGCTCATGATTGCGCCGAGGGTAGGCGTACGCGAGGGATTACTTTACAAACTGGCCGCTGCCCAGATGGCGCCCCCAGAACCTACCATCGAGCAGCGAAAACATGCTCAGGTGATGCTGGCTGGGGCGGAGTCGTTCGCGTGCCGCGTGCGCTGCGACCTGAAGCACGCGGAGCAGGTTCGCAGGCTGGCGCTCCAACTGTTCGACAAGCTTTGGCCATACCACCATCTGAATTATGAGTCTCGCACCATCTTGGAAGCGGCCGCAACGCTGCATGATGCCGGGGTGCTCATTAATCGCAAGGGGCACCATCGTCACGGCGAATATCTTGTGCGAAATTCGAAGATCCCCGGGTTGCGCGGCTGGGCAAAGAATCTTACAGCTTCGCTGATTCGCTATCACAATAAGAAATCCGAACCCAGCACAACGCACAAGGTCTTTGCGTCGCTGGATCCTGAGCATAGAAAAACAGCACGCATTCTTGCCGGCATGTTGCGCCTGGCGGAACGGTTGGAAAGCGATCACAGTCAGGCCATCGCCAAGCTGACGATCGAGGGAGGACCGCGGGTGATCCGAATCCATGTTGAGTTGCGGGATAACTCCCGCCTGGACCTTGCCGGCATCGAACGAAAAGCGCGTCTCCTTGAAAAAGAGCTGAATGTGCGCCTGTCGTTTCAACGCGTGCTTGTGGTAGAAAAGGAGAGGGTAGCATAACGATGCATCTTTACTTGATTCGCCACGGCATCGCGATCGATCGCGAAGACCCGAAATGTCCAACGGATACCGAGCGTCCCCTGACTCCCGAAGGAATCAAGAAAAGCAATGCCGTGGCGCATGGACTCGCGGCGCTCGGCGTCCATCCCGACGCCGTGCTGACCAGTCCGTGGCTTCGAGCCGCGCAAACCGCTGAAATCTTTTGCGACGTGATGGGCTTTGCGTCCAAGAAAATCATGCGCGTCGATGCACTGAAGGGCACCAGCACGCCCTTGGATTTATTTCGTGAACTGGCAAAACTCCGCGCGAAGGAAGTTTTGTGCTTTGGGCATGAGCCTCACTTGCATCTTGTCATCGGGCAAGTCCTGCACACTGGAACGAGAATTACCGAATTGAAAAAAGCAGGGGTCGCATTCCTGAACCTCGATCACGTTTCCCCGCCCCATGGACAATTGCTGGCGCTTTACCCGCCTAAGACGCTGCGTCTGCTGGGTAAGTAGCGATCGCACGCGAAGTTTTTTCGCTAGGGGAAGCCTCAGCATCCGTGTGAGAAGTTGGAATCTTCGTGGGTCGTGGGTTTGCAGGCTGCGGAAAAGGTGCTCTGTACTACTCGTGTCGCCATTCCTTGCGCGGCGCGAAGAAATGTTATCCCTGGTGACCATGCCCGCCGGGGTACGATCGGCACACTTTTGGTTTCGGCTCCGCCGCGCTGTGTGTCATTCCGAGCGAAGGCAGGAATCTCTCTTGTCTTGGTTTTGAAACCATTTAAGTCGAAGAGAGATTCCTCGCTT
>JBEKCU010000172.1:0-9686 GCA_050014735.1 Candidatus Acidiferrales bacterium
CGGCTGGACATTTTTCGTTGCTTTCTTTCTTGTGTTTGTTGGCAGCGTTGCGTTCCTGTTGACCCGAAATGCGAAATGGGACTGGCTGAGTGTTGCATCCGCCGAAGTGGGTCTTGCTTTTGTGACGGTTGTGCTCGTCACGGGCCCGATATGGGCAAAGCCCGTTTGGGGAATCTGGTGGACCTGGGATGCCCGTCTCACTTCGACATTCATGCTATGGGTTCTTTTTGTGAGCTACCTAGTTTTGCGAACGCTGGTGGAAGATCCCGAGCGGCGCGCAGTTGTTTCAGCTGTGTTCGGAATCTTCGCCTGTCTCGACGTCCCGCTCGTCTACTTTTCAATCTGGTGGTTTCGGACACAACATCCGCAGCCAGTCATCGGAGGGGGAGGGTCGCTCGATCCGAGAATGTGGTGGGCTGTGTTGATATGCTGGGCGGCAATGCTTGGGGTGATGGTAGTGCTCATCAGAATTCGATATCGCCTGGAGGCTTTGCGGGCCGAGGTCGACGAGGTCCGCCTCGAAGCATCGATGGGCGATTAGAGGCCATCTCACCCACGGCAAGCAATTCCAGTTCGAGAGGACCTCAGGGGCTAAAGCCCTTGTCGATGAGGCCTCGGAATGTCGCGGCTGAAGCCGCGACCCACCAAGACTATTTATGACATAGCGTGGATCTGTTGAAATCCTGCGCGAAACAGTAGTCTCGGCATTCGGCGCAGTCCAGTTGCTATAGCCCGCCGCTTCAGAAGCGGGATTTCGATTGCTGCCATCGGCGAAAGCCCCCGCCTCTGAAGCGGCGGGCTGCAGCACGCAGGACGATTTTGTGACGATGTCAACATGGCCATATAGCTTCTAGAAATGAATCTTTTCTAGTTCGGCGTGTGTGGTGCATTTTGTGTAAAGTAGTGTTTTGTGAACGAGTTTTGTGGGTCGCGGCTTCAGCCGCGACAACAAACCGCCAAGCAAGACCGGGCTTTAGCCCCTAATGTGTCGAGCGCGCTTCACTAGATTATTTGTGGGGAGACGACGATGAAGAACTTGAACAGCCTGGTCGCGGCATACATTGCAGTCTGGGCCATCTTGTGCGTGTATGTGTTTAGCGTCGCCCGCCGCATGGCGAGTCTGCAAGACGATATTCGCCGCCTAAAGCGGGACGGGAAGTAGAATAGTTCTCTCTCAGCAAGCGGCCTGGGCCTCGTGACGGAAAAGAGAAAAATCGGCGTCGTGCTCTTCCAACTGGGTGGACCGGATTCTCCCGCGGCGGTGGAACCATTTCTTTACAACCTGTTCTGCGATCCCGACATTATTAATTTTTTCGGAGCCTGGTTCGCGCGTCGTCCGCTGGCGCGTTACATCGCGCGCAGCCGTGCAAGTGTGGTGCGCGAACATTATGACGCCATTGGCGGGCACTCTCCCATTCGACTTCTCACGGAGAGACAGGCCCGAGCCCTGGAAGCGGCGCTTGCTCCCCACGTCGACGCGAAATGTTTCATCGCGATGCGCTATTGGAATCCGCTCACAGCGGAAGCCATCGCCAAAGTGACCGCCTGGAACGCTCCCGAACTGGTTCTTCTGCCGATGTATCCGCAATATTCCTTTGCGACCACATCGAGCAGCGTGAACGAATGGCAACGGCTTTATCGGCCGAATGGAAACGCGATTCAAGTGCGCAAGGTAGAACACTTTTTCAATCATCCTCTGTATATCCAGGCAGTCGCCGAAAAAATCGCGCTTTCGCTCACGCACTTCGATGATCCCGGCCGCGTTCACATTCTATTCAGCGCTCACGGATTGCCTCTCAGCTTGATCGAACGCGGCGATCCTTACGCGAAACAGGTGGAGGAAACGGTACGGCTCGTGATGCAGCACGGTGCATGGAAAAACGCGCACTCGCTGTGCTACCAGAGCAAAGTGGGCCGCCGGAGATGGCTCACGCCTTCGCTCGCCGAAACGATCGAACGGCTGGCGCGCGCGGGAGAAAAACACTTGCTCGTTGTCCCGATCGCTTTCGTAACCGAACACATTGAAACTCTCTACGAGATTAATATCGAAGCCCGCGATGAGGCCAAACATAAGGGCATCGAGCAATTTACGATGATGCCGGCAGTAGGGGATTCTCCAACATTTATTGCCGCTCTTACCGACATCGTGCTCCATTCACTTGGCAAAACGCCCTCGAAATCGTGAGAGGCCGGATTTCGTGGATCCCGGAATCCTACACGCGGTCGCCCATCTTGATCGCGCTTGGCGTTTTCCGTACACATGACGACTTAGAAAAGTTGCATCGCAATGGGTTTTCGGCTTGACATAAAGGGTCTTACGGAAATATAAGGTAGGGGACTCGCAACAACATATTCGTTGGACTCATACTTTTTTATCGCGAGGTTATGTAGCGGACTTATGGCCGATCCCGTGGACGGAACCACCCCGGCTCCTCCAGCACCGAAAGCCGGAGCAACGCCCCCGCCCGCAGCAGCCAAGCCGGCGGCAAAAAAAGTTGAAAGCGCGGACGCGCCCGATCCAATGCGTCGGCGTGTGATCTGGGGGATGATCTACGGCTATCTCGGGATCAATCTCCTGATGTTCTTGCGGTTCTTTTTCCCGCGCGCCCTCTACGAACCTAACACCATTTTCAATATCGGCTATCCGGCCGACTTTTCATTGGGAATCGACCAGCGTTACTTGATGACGAATCGCGTCTGGATCATTCGGGAGCCGGATCGGATTTTCGTTATTTTCGCCCGCTGCACCCACCTTGGCTGCACACCGGAATGGAAAGCTGCCGAGAATAAGTTTAAGTGCCCATGCCATGGCAGCGGGTACGACAGCGAGGGCGTTAACTTCGAGGGCCCCGCTCCGCGCCCCATGGATCGGGCTCACGTGGATTTGGATCCGACGGGCAAGCTCATCGTGGATACAAGCAGGCTTTATATGGATGACCCGCGCGCTGGTGTGAATCAGTTTAACGACCCGGGGGCGTATCTCCCGGTGTAAGGCTGCGGTTTTCGCCGCTGGAAATCTGCAATTGGCTTCGGTAACTGCTGCGAGGATGTTCCCCAGGGACCGCGGGAACTTTCGAGGGGGCTAGGGATGGCCGAGGAAAACGGGGAAAAGAAGGGCACTGGGCTGCTCGATCGAGTCCGTCAGGATGTCACGGACCTTCGAGAAATCGTAAAGGAAAAGGGCAAGGAAGACCTGGAGCTCTTAAAAGAGCCGGAGAAGACGCAGGTCTTTCGGTCGATCTTTCGCGTCAAGCACGATGAGACCCCTCGCAATCGAGCCCTCTCGGTCCTGTCCAACGTTTTCTTCCACCTGCATCCGGCGAAAGTAAATCGCGACGCTGTAAAGTACAAATACACCTGGGGAATGGGCGGCATTACGTTTTACCTGTTCATCGTGCTCACCTTCACCGGCGTGCTGTTGATGTTCTACTATCATCCGACCAAAGTGCAAGCTTTTCGGGACATCCTGTATCTCGAAAACGATGTGCCGTTCGGCAAGCTTCTGCGCAACATGCACCGCTGGGCCGCTCACTTGATGATCATCGCCGTTTGGCTGCACATGTTCCGCGTGTTCCTGACTGGTTCGTATAAGCGGCCGCGTGAATTTAACTGGTGCATCGGCGTCCTTCTGATGGTGCTGACGTTGCTGTTGTCCTTTACGGGATATTTACTGCCGGACGATCAACTTGGCTTCTGGGCCGTCACGGTAGGAACCAACATGGCTCGGGCCACGCCTTTGTTAGGCACGGAAGGGCCGTTCGGAGCCATGTTAGGCATGACTCCTTACAACGATGTGCGATTCGCGTTGTTGGGCGGGTCGATTGTCGACGCCAATGCTTTGCTGCGCGCATACATTTGGCACTGTATCGCGATCCCGCTGATCGCCAGTATTTTTATGGCGCTCCATTTCTGGCGCGTCCGTAAGGACGGCGGAATTTCTGGCCCGGCGCCGGTCATGCTGGAATCGGAAATCAAGGAAGAGAAGGGGCACCGGCCAGTCATCTTACGGCCAAGTGGGGTACAGTAAATAGACGCAGTGAATCGGAATGACCATAAATTTCTCAGGGGCGATTGCCGGGCCAAAGTTTCAGTAAAGACAGTTTTCCAAACAAATTAAGACGCGGGGTTTGAGGCCAATATGAACTGGCACCAGATTTGGGAGGTCGCTTCCGCACCGGACAACGTGCCGATTGTGGCGCTGTTGTTTCTGGTCCCGTTTTATGTGTGGTACGCGTTTAAACAAGCGCTCGACAACGACCGCCTGATCGACAAGCTCTCCGCCGATCCGCAACTCGCCAAGACCGAATATCGCAAGACCGAACCGTGGAATCCGAAGTGGGAAAAGGAAATTCACACCTGGCCGTACCTGATGAGGATCGAACTGGTTGCAGCGGTCCTGGTGACGGTGCTCCTGATGGTGTGGTCGATCACGCTCAGTGCGCCGCTGGAAGAGCCATCGAATCCCAACGTTACGATGAATCCTGCCAAGGCCCCGTGGTATTTCCTGGGCCTGCAGGAAATGCTTGTCTATTTCGATCCGTGGATTGCAGGGGTAATCATGCCGACGCTCATTATCGTCGGCTTGATGGTCATACCCTATATAGACGCCAATCCGCTAGGGAACGGCTATTACACATACAAGCAGCGTAAATTCGCGATCTGGACGTTCCTGTTCGGCTTCATCGGCCTCTGGGTTCTGATGATTGTGATTGGCACGTTCATCCGCGGGCCGGGATGGATGTGGTTCTGGCCGGGGCAAACCTGGGACGCTCAGCGTGTCGACTTTGCCGTGAACCGGAATCTGGATCAGGTTTTCGGTATCAACGGCTCATGGCTGGCGCACCTGATGCCGTCGGCAAATGCGGCGTATGCGCCGATTCTCGCGCGCATCATTTTCGGAGTCTTTCCGCTGGCGATTTATTTCCTGGTCGCCGGGTATTTTTCGTATCGCCTGATGTTAGTCACGGAATTCAGCAGGAAAATATTCAAGCGGATGTCGCTCCTGCAAATGGTGACGGCCCAGTTGTTCCTGGTCCTGATGCTGAGCTTGCCGGTCAAAATTTTGATGCGTCTATTGTTGCGCATTAAGTATGTCTGGGTGACGCCGTGGTTCAGTATCTAATCTCGGAATTTTGGATTTGCTATTCAATGAAGCAGAATCAAAACGCGAAGGAGGCACGGGGTGCCTGAGCTTCCTCCTGATGACCCGATAACAAGCCGGCCAATGGCCGGGCTCGTTCTGATTTCCGTATTTCTGCTGATGCTGACTGTATCGTGGTCTCTCTACGATGAGTTCTACGGATTGCGGCCGTGGCGCAGCTATCAGACTGAATTCTCCAAGGTGTATTCGTCCTACTTGGAAAAGCAATATCAGCAGCGCAGGGCCGACGAGCAGAAGTTTTACTCCACGGCGCAATATCAAAAATTGCTCGCCGACGTGAAGGCCGCGACCGACGCCACCAGAGCCCAGGATCAGCAGATCGCGCAACAGATCGCCTTGCTGGACTCACAGCGCGCGGCGATGACCGAATCCTTTCAGACGTCCCGCGGGCTGGTTGGCGCTCTAACGTACCAACTGGAGCAAGTCAGCGAAAACGATAAGAGCGGGAAGGAATCGAAGCTCAAGGAATTGAACGAAGCCAAGGCGCAGACCTACGATGTCGCGTGGCCGGTCGAAGGCGGAAAAATCGAACAGCGCAAGTTCAATTACGACCAGTTGAACGGTTTGTTCACGTCGATCATGACGGGCAAGGCGAAGCTGGTGGCGCAGCGCGGGGAAGTAGATCAACCCGCCAAAGACGCGCAGGACAAGGTCAACGAGTACGTAAAGGAACAGCTTCCTGGCCTGGCCGCCAAGGATCTCTACACATTGGGCCAGAGCATCAAGGGACTTGATCTCCGCCTACGTCAGGTCAACGTGAACCCGACAGGCGCGTCGCTGAACAACTTGGGCGGAGCCGGCCTTGTGGACCGCTGCCAATCCTGCCACCTCGGCACAGATCCCCTGCTCGTTCCGGTTACGATGACGCTCACGAAGGCCGATCTAGGCCTGGCGAACAGCAAGGACGCGCCATTCACGAGCCATCCCGATCCGGACTTGATGAAATCTCATCCTCTCGAAAAATTCGGTTGCTCTCCGTGTCACGGCGGGAATGGACGCGCAATCGATACTGTGGAGAAGGGTCATGGCCGATATGAGCACTGGCTCTGGCCTTTGTATTACCCTGAGAATTATGAAGCGGGCTGCCAGCAGTGCCACGCTTCTGACATGGTGACCGAGCATGCCCCCGTTCTCAACAAGGCCAAGTCACTGTTCCGCGAAAAAGGCTGCATCGGCTGCCACCGCTTCCAGGGCTTCGACAATCAGGATGAACAGCTTGTGAGCGCGCGGCAAGCGATTACGCAACTGGAGAATCAGAAGCAGGACAACCGCCTCCAGATTGCGGCGCTCAACAAGAAGGGCGATTCCGCCAGCGATAACGCCGCTGCGAACCGCTATTATGCGGAGGCGACGAATCTGACTGTGACCACGTCGGGCATCGACGCCCAAGTGGAGAGCCTCGAACAGCGCTCGCACAACCTGCTCCTGGAAATCAAAAAGGTCGGTCCGGATTTGAAAGAAGTCCGGATGAAAATTCACAAGGAATGGATTCCGTATTGGATCGGGCACACGCGCGATTTCCGTCCGACCACGAAAATGCCGCAGTTCCGGTTGCAGGACGATGAGATTCAGGCGATCTCCGCCTACCTGTGGCAATCCGCCATTCCTGGTCCCGAGCTTCCGAAGCAGGTCCCCGGCAATGCGGCTCACGGTAAGGAATTGTTCGAAGCTCGCGGTTGCGAAGCGTGCCATTCCATCGGAGAAGGCTCGAACATGGTCGGCGGAGATTTTGCCGCGAATCTTTCCCGAGTCGGTGAGAAGGACAATTACGACTACCTTGTTCGCTGGATTCTAAATCCCCGCACAAGGACGCGGCCGTATTCTCCCTTCGAGAAAAAAGACCTCGGCCCTGAGGACTACGCAAAACACGACGTCCCCTTCGTGTTTGACCTCGATCATTCGCGCAGCCCGGACGACGGACACGAATTGGTTGTCGAGCAGCCCACGGTTATGCCGAGCCTCCGCTTGAGCGTGGACGACGCGCGCGACATTGCGAGTTTCCTGCTCACCCAGAAGCATGCGGATGCCACGTATGCAGCTGCGGATTTCATGGACGATCCGAAACTCAAGGCGCACGGCAAGGAATTGATTCAGCACTACGGTTGCGCCGGATGCCACGAGATTTCAGGTCTTGAAGATGAAGGCCGCATCGGGACCGAGCTTACCAACGAAGGCAGCAAGCCGATCGAGCGCTTGGACTTCGCCCTGTACACCGAGGATGCGAAAGAGGGAATTCTTCCCGACGGTAAGAAATCGTTGCGCGGTCCCTGGTATGACTTGAAGGGCTTCTTCGAAAACAAGTTGACCGATCCCGCTGTATTCGATCATGGCAAATACAAACCGGATCCTATGGATCGGCTCCGCATGCCGAAGCCGAACGTCACGAAGGAAGACATCGATGCCCTCACCACGTTCCTGCTGGGCTCGACCGACCCGTCTTTGCCTGCGGAATATATGTACAAGCCCGCCGACCAGCGCGCAGCCACCCAAAAGGGCTGGTGGATCGTCACCAAGTACAATTGCATCGGCTGCCATCAGATCGGAATCGGCCAACGATCCGTGCTGATGGGTCTGCCGCAGTTCCAGGGAGAAGGAAAACAAAATCTACCCCCGGTACTGACCAGCGAAGGCGCTCGCGTCAATCCCGAATGGTTGAAAGGCTTCCTGGCCAATCCGTCGCTGAGCACCACCGATACAAACCGGAACGGCGTGCGTTCGTATCTGCAAGTCCGCATGCCAACGTTCTTCCTGTCCGACGATGAAATTCGCTCGCTGGTGCTGTTCTTCGAGGCGATGTCCAGCCAGCCCCAGCCGTTCATCCCGCAAAAGCTCGAGCCTGTGACGACTGCGGAGAAGGAGATGGCGCGGCAACTATTCACCAGCACAGCCGCTCCATGCTTGAAGTGTCACGCGACCGGCGACCCGACTCATGACAGAACGGCGATCGCTCCGAATTTCTTGTTCGCAAAAGACCGGCTGCAACCGGCATGGACAGAGCGCTGGATTACAAATCCGGCTTTGATCATTCCGGGGACGGCAATGCCTTCAGGGCTGTTCAGGCGTGATGGAGATCGCTGGGTCTTCTCCGGTCCAGTACCCGCAAGCTTCAACGGCTACCATGGAGACCATGCGGATTTGCTGGTACGTTACATGTTCCAGTTGACCCCTGAAGAGCAGCGGTCCCTAATGGGAAGAACACCTTCCGGAGGAAGTTCGGGCGGAGCAGGGAAGTAGTAAGCAAGCTTTGGCTTTGGATGGTTTGGCTTTCACAGAGCTGTTTAGGTGCAATAGCAAGGGTCGTCAGACCTGAAGATTTAGAAACAACGCGCACTTTTACGATAGGAGGAAATTCTTCGTGAAGAATAGCAGATTAGGGATGTATGCACTGGCAGCCGGGGTAATCGCCGTGGCGATCACCGGTTGCGGCGGGAAGAAAGAAGAGACGGAAGCGCCGGCCCCAGCCGCAAGCGCTCCTGCGGGAAAAACGGTTGACCCGGCCACCGCCGGCGAGATCACCGGCTCAGTAAAGTTGGATGGAGCCGCGCCTAAAATGAAGACGATCAGCATGGCGGCCGAACCTGCGTGCGCGAAAGCGCATACGGGCCCGGTAACCAGCGAAGAAGTCATCACTGGTGATGGTGGAGCGCTGGCCAACGTCGTGGTGTATGTAAAGAGCGGCCTCGATGGATATTCGTTTCCGGCACCCTCAACGGCGGTGAAAATCGAACAGCAAGGATGTCAATATCATCCGCACGTAGTGGCAATGCAAGTTGGCCAGAATCTCGACGTCGTCAATGACGACCAGACGACCCACAACATTCACCCCATTCCCATGCAAAACCGCGAATGGAATGAATCGCAACCCCCCGGCGCGGCACCGATTGAAAAGAATTTCGCCCGCGAAGAAGTCGCCATCCCGGTGAAATGTAACGTTCACCCGTGGATGAAGGCATATATGGCTGTCCTTTCCAATCACGATTTCCAGGTGACCGGAAAAGACGGCGCGTTCGACCTTAAGAATCTGCCGCCAGGGACCTATACGGTGGTCGCATGGCATGAACTTTACGGAGCCAGCGATCCACAGACAGTTACGATCGGACCGAAGGAATCGAAAGCCGTGAACTTCACGTTCAAGGCTACCGCAGCTGCTGGGGACTAACGGAGTCCGGCTTGGCGGGTCGTGTGGGGATCACGGCCTAGCAGGTTGCGGTGAAGAGTCTCGTGCGTGCCATTCCGGGCGTAGCGATGAATCTCTCTTCGACTTAAATCCGACAGAAGAGAGATTCATCGCTACGCCCGGAGTGACACTCCAGAGGCGTTGTTCCGCAGCCCTTTTGACTCTGGCCTCATCTAGAGGCGGATTACAGTTCTATTAGCTTCGGGATTCCCGGAGCGGTCAGGGCTCCGTTCTGGAGATCGCAACTCAAGCAACACCGCGTATAATCGAGAAATGCCTATTCAACGTATTGCTGATCGGAATATTCATCGTTACGCCGTTTTCACGGCATGTTGTACGTTTCTTCTT
>JBEKCU010000173.1:0-9684 GCA_050014735.1 Candidatus Acidiferrales bacterium
TGAGGATTTTTTTGCCCGGTCCGTCGGCACGTTCCAGCACAGCTACGCGCCGCCCGCGCTTGCCGGCTTCGATTGCGCACATCAGCCCAGCGGCCCCGGCGCCCAGAATCACCGCATCGAATTTGTGAGTCATGCTATTTTGTGGCTTTCGTGATATCGCACCGCGTAACGTCCCCGAAATTTACCGCACGCGATTATCTCATCCCAGGAACGCCTATCTCCGATCGGCGGCAAGCGAAACCGCCGGCCCGCCGGGGCATGATTGCTATGACAATCATAAATTTTGTGGATTGGACTTTGGAGAAACGCCCTGAGAGAGTGAGTCTGTGAAATTGTTTTGCTGATCGAATCGCATTTTGTGATCCGAACTGTGACGTTCGATCTGAGGGCCATGGTTGTCTCGATCATGCGTATGCGATTCCGGACCACGCCGTCTCCAGCAAAGATCAACTTACAGGAGGCTAGGCGTGAACGCGAAAATCGCACGCATAATTTCAATGAAGGCCGTTGCAATTTTAGTATTGGCAGGACCGGGCACGATTTCCAGCCCTATGTTTGCGCAAGATCGCGCAGTGGGGGAGTTTAAGCTGTCCGAAAAAGTGCGCTGGGGGAATTCCGTTTTACCCAAGGGAGAGTACGTGTATTCGGTCGATTCAGGACGGTCGCCGATGGTCGTTCAAGTGCGCCAAAAAGACGGCAACTTCTTCGGCACATTCACTCCGCTGGCGTTTTCAAAAGAAAGCTATTCAGGCCGCGGCGGTATCGAAGTGCGGCGAATTGGAGGAGGGGCGTTTGTCATGTCGCTGCGGGTGCAGGGACTTAAGGCGCAATTGGAATTTCCCGTCGAAGGGGTGAAAGAGAAAGCACATTCGGCGGCTGCAAATAACCGGTTGCACAAGATCGTTGCCAATCCGCTGGTGCTGGGGTTTTTCACGATCCTCAATCCCAATCACGAACAGATTTCCATTGCCGAGACCGAGAAGATATATCTATCGGCTTGCGAAGCGGTCGAACGCGAATTCGATCGGTCCGAGCCGGTTCGCCCGCGTCTCACGTTGATGTTGGGCGCAAGCGATGATTTCCTGCGTTACCAGACACGCGAAATTCTGCTGAGAAGATGGGACAAGTATTTGTTTGCGGAAGCTGTCGTGGGGCTGGCGATGAATGATTTAGCTTCTCCTGACGAGCGAGTGAAGCTGAGCAAACTTGCCGTCAGCCAGGCAGAGGCTACTGTCGATCTCTGTCAGTTGAAGAATTGTAAAAATTAGGGGGCCTTGATGTCGTCGATTCCCGGCGCGCAACGGAACGAAGAAGAGAAGTCCGGTATTACCCAGTCTGCTGCTCCACGCGATGCAACCCACGTTCTAACGCTGGAAGAAATCGGCAATCTGGCGGCGGAAGGCGGCAAACCGGCCGAAACGCTTACGAACGTGGTCGCCTTGATCGCAAAACGGTTCAAGGTCGATGTCTGCTCCGCATATCTATTGGAACCGGATCGCGCAAATCTGATCCTGGCCGCCACGCTCGGTTTACGCCCGAGTTGCGTGGGCACCTTGCGTATGGCATTGCATGAGGGCCTCGCGGGGTTGGTTGCCGAATACGTTCAGCCCGTTGCTGTCGAACAGGTGAAGAATCATCCCCGGTACAAATACTTCAGCGAATCGGGCGAAGAGGCCTACCAGTCATTTGTTGGCGTTCCACTGATCGATGGCGGCGTGCTACAAGGCGTGCTTGTCGTGCAAACGGTTGAGGCGCGGCTCTTCAGCGACGAGGAAATCAAAATGCTGGGGGAGGCCGCCTCGCAACTCGCTCCCGTGGTGAGCGAAGCGCGCACGCTGGATCGCTTCGTGGCGCCTATCCAGGAGCGGCTGTGGTCGCTCGCGCGGAATCTGTGGTGGAGTTGGGACAACGATTCGACCAGCTTGTTTCACGACCTCGATCCATTGCGCTGGAGGCAGCTCAATCACAATCCTATCGCTCTTCTCAGTGAGATTCCGCTTGCCGGGATTGAGCGCCGAGCCCGTGAGCTTGTTCTCCATGGCCGAATCAACTACGCCTATCGGCGGCAGCGTGAATACCTCGAAGCAGACCGCACATGGGGAGCCAGGCATGCTGGGGCTCTTCGGCCGCGTCCGGTCGCCTATTTCTCCGCTGAGTTTGGATTGCACGAGTCGCTTCCCATTTACTCGGGTGGTTTGGGCGTCCTGTCCGGCGATCACATCAAAAGCGCGTCCGATCTGGCCATTCCTCTCGTGGGCATAGGGCTTTTTTACGGGCAAGGCTATTTCCGCCAGCGTTTGGACAAGAATGGATGGCAACAGGAAGAATACCTTCAAACCGATGTCACACAGATGCCCATGGAGCCCGCGATTGGGACCAAGGGTGAAGCCGTCACCATTCAAATCGAGACGCGCAGCGGCTCGATTCGAGCGAAGGTGTGGCGCATAAAAGTGGGACGCTGCGATCTGCTGCTTTTGGATTCCAACGTCGAAGGAAATGCTCCCGAGGATCGAGAACTAACGTCCCGGCTCTATGGAGGCGATGGACGCGTCCGTATCCGCCAGGAATTATTGCTGGGAGTTGGAGGTTTCCGCGCGTTGAAGGCGATGGGCATCACGCCAAGCGTCTTGCACCTGAACGAAGGCCACAGTGGATTTGCCGTGCTCGAGGCCATTCGGAGCAGAATGCAGGAAGAAGGCTTGAGCTTCGATCAAGCCGTGCCGCGCGTGTCACGCGAAGTCGTGTTCACGACGCACACACCGGTTCCCGCTGGCCATGACCGCTTCGATTCTGGTTTGATGGAGGAGCACCTGGGGCCCCTGCGCGATGCGCTGGGACTTTCTCACGATCACCTGATGTCGCTCGGACGCGAAAATCCAGACAATCACGCGGAATCGTTCTGCATGACCGTGCTCGGGCTGAAACTTTCGAGACGCGCGAATGCCGTCTCCGCTCTTCATGGGGAAGTGTCCCGTTCGATGTGGACATCGCTATATCCCGGAAGATCGGAAGAAGCTGTGCCCATTCGGCACATCACCAACGGAGTACACGTTCCGACCTGGCTTGCGCCGCAAATGTTCCGCCTCTACGACCGCCACCTGGGCACAGGTTGGCATGAGCACAGTGGCGAGCCGGATATCTGGGAAGGGATCGAAAACGTCAACGATGGAGAATTGTGGGAAACGCATCTGAGCCTGAAATCGCGGCTTCTGGAGTTCGTGCGGCTCCGGGCGGTCGAACAGGCGGAACACCGCGGAGAATCGGCAAAAACGTTACAAAATCTTGGCAAAGTTCTAAGTCCCGACGCTCTGACTATCGGGTTTGCGCGGCGATTTGCAACGTACAAGCGGGCGAATCTGATCCTTCGAGATATCGAAATGCTCGCCACGATGGTGAACGATCCGAAACGTCCGTTGCAATTTGTTTTCGCCGGGAAAGCGCATCCTCACGACACTCCGGGGAAGCAAGTCCTGCAGGAAATCGCGCAACTCATGCGGGACAAGCAGTTCGCGAACAAACTCGTTTTCATCGAAGACTACGATATTAACGTGGGCCGCCATTTCGTTCAGGGTGTCGATGTGTGGTTGAACAATCCACGGCGACCGCTCGAAGCGTCCGGCACCAGCGGTCAGAAAGTTGTCCTGAATGGTGGCCTCAATCTATCGGTTCTCGACGGCTGGTGGGCGGAAGCCTACGACGGCTTGAACGGTTTTGCGATCGGAACGGGACGTACGCACACGAATATGGACGTGCACGACACGCGCGACGGGGAAGACCTGTACCGCGTTCTTCGCGAGGAAGTTATTCCTCTCTTTTACCAGCGCGACCGTGACGGCTTGCCACGCGGCTGGATCAAACGCATGAAGCGCACGATTCGGACGCTGGGATGGCGATTCAACGCCGACCGCATGGTCATGGATTACACGCAGAAGTGCTACGTCCCGGCGGCTGGAGGCACCTCCAGCGATATGCGCGCGACCGTGTGATTTGACTCGACAAGCTTAGAAATATCCTATCCGGTGCCACTGAAACAAAGCTCTTTAGCATTTACCGATAACGAACTCACGCCTTTGGTTTTCCGTCGGCGATGGCCTTAAAGCGCTCATGGTCGACGATCGCCCGAAAGACACGCCCTCGACCGATTACAATGTCGCCGCTCGATACTTCGACTTCGAACACGAGGCGCTTTCCGTTGACCTCGGCGAGCTTGGCCTTGGAGATCACGGTAGTTCCGGCGGGCACAGCCTTGAGGTGATCGACTTCGATGCGGGTACCGACAGTGAGGGCTCCTGGAGGAAGAACTGGGCCGATTACGTGTGAAGCGGTGATTTCCATCAATCCAATCATGGCTGGAGTGGAAAACACGGCAGGGAGTTTCGGATCGAAGCGGGCGAGCGTCCATTCGTATGGGATCACCCGTTCGACAGTTCCTTCGAGACCGGGCTCGAGCTTGGTTCCCTCAGGCGCGCTCACTGAATATTCTCTGTGCCGGTTGCGGTGGTGCTCTTGGCGATCGAGGCTTGGCTTTTCATCAGGCTGCTCACGACTTCCGTGAGCGTTGTACCGCACTGGGCCCATAGACGGCGTTTCAGGCTGCAATAGTCCTGTGCGCCGCCAAACACATCCGCCATTAATCCACGGAACGTGGGGCTGCGCTCGATGAACTGGATCATGCGCGTCGCCACGGCGCCGCCCAGGAAGGATCCCCGGTAGAACCGCCGGGCGATTCGGGTTGCAAATTCAAGATCGGCTGAAAATGCCTTTCGGACACGCGCCGGATATTCGGCCGGTTTTTCCGCTATCAGGGCACCCGCCAGCAAATCGCCGGAGCGTAATGCGTAGTAGAGGCCTTCGCCGGTAATGGGGTCCACCCACGCGGCGGCATCGCCTACCAGCGCCCAGTTGCGCCCCACGACGCGTCGCGCGGATAGCGTTTGCTTTTGCGGCGACGGAAGGACGTGGCTGTAAAACGTCGCGCCTTCTCGCGAGATCTTTTCATCGGCCATGAACGCATGCAGATGGCGCCGAAGCTCCTGGCTCGTATGGCGCGCCATGCTGCCGCAGATTCCCACGGAAAGATGGTCGCAGCGAGGAAAGGACCAGACGTAGCCCTCGAAGCGGCGCAAAAACTTCACGGAAATTCCCTCCGCCTGTGCAGGCACAAAATAGCCGAGGGTCATTTCGAGGTCGCCTCGCGAAAGCGGGCGTGTATTCGGCAGCAGGGAATTGCGCGCCCCGGCTGCGATGACGACGAAATCCGCTTCGATACGAGAATCGCCGGTCGTCAGCCTCGCGCGGTCGCCCGCAGTTTCAATCTGATTCACACGCGACCGAACAATCTGGCAGCCGGCGGTTTCCGCGCGTTCGAGAAGAAGTCCGTTCAGCACGGTCCTTGAATAGATGACGATGGGCTGCTCGAGAGCGAGGTGCGCGCGGTGGCCTTTACTGGAGATTAACTCCACCGTTCGAATCAGCTTTTTGGGGTAAGGGCCATTCAGAAGAAATGGGTAGGTTTTGATAGCCTTATGCGTCAGACCGCCGCCGCATGGCTTTTCCCAGGCGAGATGCTCATCGTAAATCGTGACTTCATAACCCGCGCGTGCCAGCCGTTCGCCACACATTGCACCTGCCGGACCGCCACCCACGATCGCAATATCACGCATCGAAACGCCTCGGTGAAAAGGGCAGAGCCTGGCACAGGACCCGGCACTGGAAAATCGGGAGCTGGTTGCACTTGACGGCCCATGGTTCTTAAAAGGCAGCCCCGCAGTACTATTTGCAGCAGGGAGTATAGCAGAAAAATCGTTGCTGGCCTGTACGGCGTGAAACAGGAAGTGTTAACTGTTTTAGCGCGCATCCCGTTATCCGGAACTGCGCGGCGGCGAACATTCGATTTACTCGGATCGGCGCAGGATGTATAAATGTCGCCGCCTGGAATCCCGAAAGTAAAGTCTTAGACGAGTCTGCTATGATATACGGAATCTTACAGGAGATTTTCATGGTCAATAAATTTCGAGAGATTGGCAATTTTGCCGCGGCGTGTGTTTTGACATTCATCGTGGCAGGACAGGTCTGCGCGCAAACCGCGCCCGCGTCCGTCCCGAATCCGTACAAACCCGCAATTGAAAACTGGGGAATCTTGCCGGAGGGCAGAACATGGGGATCGCCGGCGGCAGTCGATATCGACCGCAAGGGAAATATTTGGGTGTTTGAACGATGCGGCGCGAATTCCTGCGCCACGAGCAGCAACAATTCCATTTTCGAGTTCGATCCGGCGGGCAAGTTGCTGAAAAGTTTCGGCGCGAACATGTTCGTTTTTCCTCACAGTCTTTTCATCGATAAGGACGGAAACATCTGGGTGGCGGATGCAAACGGACAAGACGGTAAGGGCCAGGAGGTGGTTAAATTCAGCCCAGATGGGAAAGTCCTGCTGACGCTTGGCAAACCCGGTATTGGAGGCGATGGGTTGGATACTTTCAACCGGCCTTCAGGGGTAGTGGTAGCTCCCAACGGCGACATTTTCGTTTCGGACGGCCATGGCGCTGATTCCAATTATCGGATTATGAAATTTTCAAAAGATGGGAAATTCCTGATGACCTGGGGAAAGAAGGGCACCGCCCCCGGCGACTTCGATGAGCTTCATGACATTACGATGGATGCGGCAGGCCGGTTGTATGTCGCCGACCGCGGAAATAACCGGATTCAGATATTCGATCAAAACGGGAAATTTATCGATCAGTGGACTCAATTCGGCCGACCGAGCGCGATTTATATCGACAAGAAGGGCACGATTTACGTAGCCACGAACACCGAAAAGCGCGTGCCCGAGTGGAAGAAGGGAATATGGATCGGCAACATCAAGGATGGCTCGGTTACGGGTTTCATCCCCGATCCGGACGCCGAGAATTTAGTGGTGGATGACAATGGCACGATTTACTCCAGCGATGTCGCGTCGAAGATGGTAAGGAAATGGGTCAAGCAATAAGGCTGAAATGGGCAGACAGTTAACTGTCGTGCTTTACGCGTTGGCGATGCCAGCCGTTATAGTCGGTGTAGATTTCGTGTTCTTCAAGAACCGATTCTGGGAACGGTTGACAGTGAATATTGCCATTGTCCTGGTGTTCGCAGCTTTCTACTTGAGATTCCTCAGGCGTCCATGAACAAGGCGCGATAGCCCCTAAACTAAAAGTGAAGCGTGGCCTTGCATCGAATCGGGCCCAGCAAGAGGTCCAGAGCATTTGCTGCACCAACGATGTGGAGTAGGGACAAGACTTTAGCACGCCGGACTTTACCGTATCCGATTCCATCCTGCACGGCACGATCTTGTACGCCTCCTCGGCATGATAATATGAAAGTGTTCCGCGTCATGAATTTGGGGGGCGCCGTGCCCTTGCGCAAAACGTATCCATGGGAAAAATTTGTTCGCAAGAAGAACTGGTCCACGCCGTCGAAAGTGAGAAGCGCGGCGGTCGCGTCGTGGTCTTCACCAACGGCTGCTTCGATCTGTTGCACCCTGGGCATGTGCGTTGCCTGACGGAGGCGCGCCGCCTTGGAGATGTGCTGGTCGTAGCCGTGAACAGCGACCGCAGCGTTCGCGGCAACAAAGGGCCGGAACGTCCCCTGGTGCCGGAGCAGGATCGCGCCGAGGTTGTGGCCGCGCTCGCGTCCGTGGACTACGTAACGATTTTCGATGAGCCGACACCCCGCGCACTGATCGCCCGTGCGCTGCCCGATATTCTCGTTAAGGGCGCGGATTGGGCGCTGGATCAGGTTGCGGGGCGCGAGGAAGTTGAGGCCGCAGGCGGACGTGTAGTATCGATACCGCTGGCGGCAGGATATTCCACAACGAGTCTGGTGGAAAACATTCGCATGGCCGCCGCGTCTCCGGACGATGCGGTAAAACGCCACACCTAGCATGATTCTTCCATCGGTTTCTGAAACGCTGGCATCGGTCAGCCGCCACCCCGCGCTGGAATCCGCAATTTCGGAGTTGCGCCAGGGTGTGTCGCGTGAGCGCGTTGCCGGGCTAACCGATACTGCGAAAGCGCTGATCGCGGCCCAGGTGGCGGCGGAGCTTCGGCGACCCACGATCGTCCTTGTCGCGTCAGGAGGTAAGGCCGAGAGCTTCGCCGCGTCTTTGCAATTTTTTTACAGTGCGCTCGCGGGACAGGAGGCCAGCCAGGTCGCGATTCTTCCAGCGGTGGATGCCATGCCGTGGCAGGAAGTCGCTCCTCACGCCGAAATTCTGGAAACCCGGGCGGTCACTCTGTGGCGTTACGCGACTGGCCTTGCGCGCGTGGTGGTTGCGCCAATATCGGCGGCGCTCATGCGTCTTGCCGATGCGTCGCTTTACGCGGATCAGGCGCGCACGCTCGGACGGGATGAAACGGTTTCGCTGGACGAATTTGTCGCGCACCTCAGGCGTGTGGGCTACGAATCCCACGATATGGTGGAAATGCCGGGACAGTTCACGGTTCGGGGAGGAATCGTGGACGTGTTTCCGGCTGAAGCCGAGCGGCCTGTGCGATTGGAATTGTTTGGCGATTCGGTCGAATCGTTGAGGGAATTCGACCCCAATACACAGCGCTCCGTGCGGCCCATTGAGCGCGTCACGCTGCCGCCGCTGCTGGAATATCCGGCAAGCTGGTTTGGGGCGGGGAATGGACACTCGACCGATTCGGGTGCCGCTGTGCGCGGACCGCGCGGCCACTCATTGCTCGATCTACGAGAGGACACGGTGGTTATCGTGGACGAACCCGAAGCGATCGAGGAAGCGACGCGCAAATTCCTGGAGTCCGCGGAAGAAAGTCTCCAGAGTTCAGAGAAGCCATTCGCGGGCAACTTGTCCGAGTATTTGTTCACTGAGGATTGGGATTCACGCATTTCAAGCCATGGGCGCCTAGAACTCGAACATCTTGCCGTAACTCGCGAGCAGTCCGAGACACGCACGATACAAACGCAATCCACGACGCGGTTTCGCGGCAAGGTGGACATATTCATGAACGAAGCTCGGCGGCGCATCGACTCGGGTGAGCGCGTGCTGCTGGCTGCCGGCAATCTTGGTGAACTCGAGCGCTACGTCGATCTGTGCCACGAATATGAAGTCCCATACCGGCTCGGCGACATCGAGGAGAATCCCACCAGCGCGCGCCTTGCGGAAGATTCTTCGGCGGGAAGCGTTCCGGCAATAGTGCTTTGTCGCGCGCCGTTCGACGACGGCGTCACTTTTCTCGACGCGCACCTGACCATCTACGGCACGGGAGACTTGTTTGAAACGATGCCGCCGGGGGCGCACGCGCGGCGGCGTCCCAAGACGGCTAGTTTTTTCAGCGATTTTTCGGACCTCAAGCCGGGTGACTACGTCGTTCACGTTGACCACGGGATCGGCCGGTTCGAGGGATTGCAGCAAATTGAAAATGGCGGCGCGCGCGGCGAATTCATGCGGCTCAGCTTCGCGGACGACGCGCGGCTGTATGTTCCTCTCGAACGCCTCGACCTGGTTCAGAGCTATCGGGCGGTCGAAGGTGCGAAGCCCGTCCTCGATAAGCTAGGCGGCACGACGTGGACAGCGCGCAAAGCGCGCGTCAAGAAGTCGGTCGAGGACATGGCCGACAAATTACTGAAACTCTACGCTCAACGGAAAGCCGGGCAGGGTTTCGCGTTTTCGCCGGACGGCGAGTTCCA